>JBAUJO010000074.1:0-35572 GCA_049683875.1 Ornithinimicrobium sp. | reverse complement strand
GCACGTGGGTGTCACCGGCGAGGTCGGGCGACGGCGTGACCGGAGCCCGTCGTGGCCCGCGGGAGCCGTGGGGAGCATCGCGCACTGCGCTCACCTGGCGCTCGCCGTCGCCGCGTCGGCCCGCGATCTCACCGGTCTCGGCGTCGACGTGGAAGATGACGCCGCGGTGCCGGTCGACCTGACGTCAGTGGTGTTGACGTCCGCCGAGCGGGCCTACGTCACCGGTGAGCGCGCACACCTGCTCCCGGCGATGTTCAGCATGAAGGAGGCCGCCTACAAGTGCTGGTACCCGCTCACCGAGGTCGAGCTGGACTTCACCGACATCCAGGTGAACCTCGACGCGGAGACCGGCGCCTTCCGCGCCGACATGGTGACGGCGGTGCTGCGCCGACCGATGCATCTGCCGGTCCACGGGCGGATGCTTCGGCAGCGAGGCCACGTCTACGCTGCCGCGTGGACGGTATACCCGGGCCCTCGCCAGAGCCGGGCGGACCCGACTACAGGGCCCGGATCCGGATGACTCCCTCGACGGCCTCGATCTGGCGGACGACCTCGTCGCCGACCTCGCCCTCCACGTCGATCAACGTGTAGGCCAGCTCGCCGCGGGACGTGTTGAGCAGGTCCGTCAGGTTGTGACCGGCTTCGGCCAGGACGGCGCAGATCTGACCCACCATGTTCGGCACGTTGGCGTTGATGATGGCCAACCGGGTAGCGCCCTCGGAGCGGGGGAGGTGGGCGTCTGGAAAGGTCACGCTGTTGCGGATGTTGCCGGAGCTCAGGTAGTCGCGCACCTGGTCTGCGGCCATGACCGCGCAGTTCTCCTCGGCCTCGGCGGTCGACGCGCCCAGGTGGGGCAGCGCGACGACCTGCGGGTGCGCCACGAGGGTGGCGGACGGGAAGTCGCAGATGTAGGCGTGCAGCCGGCCGTCGTCCAGGGCGGTCAGCACGGCCTCGTCGTCCACGATGCCGGCGCGCGCGAAGTTCAGCACGGTAGCGCCAGGTCTCATCCGGGCGATCTGCTCCGCACCCACCAGGCCACGGGTCGCCTCGACCAACGGCACGTGGGCGGTGACCATGTCCGAGCGGGAGAACAGGTCATCCAGCGATCCGGCCTGCTCCACGGTCGAGGAGAGCTGCCAGGCGCGGCTGACGGTCAGTGCCGGGTCGTACCCGAGCACTTTCATCCCCAGTGTCGCGGCGGCGTTGGCGACGAGCACCCCGATCGCGCCGAGCCCGATCACGCCCAGGGTGCGACCGGGCAGCTCGAAGCCGGCGTACTGCTTCTTCGCCTTCTCCACGGTGGGGTGCAGGTCCTCGCCGGCCACACCCAGGCCGGCGGTGAAGCTCGCGGCTGGCCAGATGTTCCGGGCGGCCAACAGCATCCCGGCGATGACCAGCTCTTTGACCGCGTTCGCGTTCGCTCCCGGGGTGTTGAACACCACGACGCCCCGAGCGCCGAGCTCATCGACGGGGACGTTGTTGGTCCCGGCGCCGGCACGGGCCACCGCCAGCACCGACTCCGGGACGACCTCACGGTGCAGATCGGCGGATCGCAGCATGATCGCGTGCGGGTCGGCGACATCCGGCCCGACCTGGAAGTCCTTCGGCAGGCGCGCCAGTCCGATGGGGCTGATGGCGTTGTAGGTCTTGATGCGCTGAGTCACGCGTGGTGCCTTTCGAAGTCGGCCATGTAGTCGATCAGGGCGGTCACGCCGTCCTCGGGCATCGCGTTGTAGATACTGGCTCGCATTCCTCCCACCGAACGATGGCCTTCGAGGTTGTGCAGTCCCACCTCTGCGGCGCCGGCAAGGAAGTCGGCCTCCCGGGACGGCTCGGCCAGCAGGAACGGCACGTTCATCCAGCTGCGTGCGTTCGGCGCGACAGGGTTGGAGTAGTAGTCGGACCCGTCGATCGCGGTGTAGAGCGCCGCGGCCTTGGCCTGGTTGCGCTCAGCCATCGCCGACAGGCCTCCGGTCTCAACGATCCAGTCCAGCACGAGGCCGAGCAGGTACCACGCGAACGTCGGGGGGGTGTTGAGCATCGAGCCCTGCGCGGCCATCTGGCCGTAGTCCCACACCGAGGGCGTCTGCGGGCGGGCTCGCCCTATCAGGTCCTTGCGCACGATCACGACACAGAGCCCCGCCGGGCCGAGGTTCTTCTGCGCCCCGGCGTAGATGAGCCCGAAGGCCGAGATGTCGATCGGTCGCGACAGGATCGTGGAGGACATGTCGGCCACCAGCGGCGCCTCGGCCCGAGGCACGTAGCCGAACTCCACTCCGCCGATGGTCTCGTTGGGCGTGTAGTGCAGGTAGGAGGCGCTGGGGCCGGACTGGATGCTGCCCAGGTCCGGAACGGAGGCGTACCCCGTTGCGGACTCGTCGGCGACGACCCGCACCTCGGCGTACTTCCGGGCCTCCTTGATCGCTTTGGCGGACCAGGCGCCCGTGTTGACGTAGTCCACCGTCGCACCGGGCTGCGTGAGGTTCTGAGGGATCGCGGAGAACTGGCCGGTTGCCCCGCCCTGCAGGAACAGCACCGCGTAGTCCTCGCCGACGCCGAGCAGCGACCGCAGCGTCGACTCGGCCCGCTGGGCGGTCTGCACGAAGGCCGCACTGCGGTGGCTGACCTCCATGACGGACATACCGGCCCCGGCCCAGTCGGTCAGCTCGGACTGGGCTCGGGTCAGGACGTCGAGGGGCAATGTGGCCGGCCCCGCGGCGAAGTTGTAGACGCGCACGCTGCTCCACCTTGAGGGTCGTGATTGCGGAATCGTCAGCCTAACAAGGCGGGCCTGCGCCTTTGGCCGTCAGCGCCGTGAGGCTCCTCACGTTCCCCTGATGGCGTCGCGGGGGGCGTAGCCTGCCTGGCTATGGCTGCCGCACCGCGCTCGCTCGACACCGCCGTCTCGCCGTTGACCACGGCATGGATCAGTGCCGGTGGCACGGGGGCGCAGAACTACGACGAGTTCGCCGACGACGCCGAGATCACGGAGATCGTGCAGCAGAACCCGCGTAGCGCGCTCGCTGTCGAGATGCCGCATCGTGCTCCCGGGGCTGATGTCGATGACTTCGCCGCCGCGCTGCCCGAGGCGCGGCGGCGACTGGCTCGGGCCCAGGGGGAGGGGTACTACCGACCTGCTCGGGAGGTGGTCGCGATCTACCGCATCTCAGGTGAGGAAGGCCCGAGCAGCCTCGGGCTGTTCGCGATGGTCGACACCGCCGAGATCTCGACCGAGGCCGGGCAACCCGGCCGGGTGATCCGCAACGAGGACGTCTTCATCGCCAAGGTGCGCCAGCGGGTGGCCCTGGTCCACGCCACCGGGCATCTGCTGTCCGCGGTGCTGCTCGTGCAGACCGATCGGGCCGTCGAGCTGCAGGCCGCCCTGAGCGCCGCGTGCGAAGCCGCGGGCGAGCCGGACGTCGTCGACCGAGACCCGGCCGGGCGCCGGCACGAGGTGTGGTCGGTACAGGACCCGGACACCGTCGCCAACCTGTGTGCGCTGGCCGGCGCCGGCGAGCTCGTCGTGGCCGATGGCAACCACCGCACACTCGCTGCGCAGATGGCTGAGCTCGACCGCTTCTTGGCGGTCATCACCACGGCGCCGGCACTGTCCTTGAAGCCCTACCATCGGCTGCTTCGTGACTGGCCGGCCGAGGCGGCCGATCCGGTGCAGGCGTTCCGCGACGCGGGCGCCCAGGTCGAGCCGCTGGACGGGCCGGTCGAGACTCCGTACAGCCCGGGTGTGGTCCACCTCTACACGGCGGGACGTGGGTATGCCGTTCGCCTGCCGCCCCCGGACCCGGACGCGACGGACGTCGAGCGGATGGACCACGCCCGTGTCGAGCAGGTGGTCCTGGGGCAGGTGCTGCGGTGGGACCCCTCCGATGAGCGGATCACCTACGTCGGAGGCGACTACACGGCGTCGTGGCTGTGCGCAGCGGTGGACGAGGGCCGGGCCGACGTGGCCCTGCTGATCGCCCCGGTCACGGTGGAGGATTTTGTACGCGTCAACAAGCAACGTTCCGCCATGCCGCGCAAGTCGACCTGGTTCGTCCCCAAGGCACGCGCCGGTCTGGTCCTCGCCGACGTGCGGTGACCGCAGGCTGGGCTGTGCCATACTGCCGATGGTCCTACGGCAGCCACTCCCGCCTTGGGGCACGACGGCACGGCCCTGCGGCGCGATCACGATCCGCGCGACACGGTGATGGGGCTCGGATGTCGTCGGCACCGCACTGGTGACGCGCGAGGTGCGCGAACCGGGCGATGCACGGACGAACTTCCGTCCGACCCGACAGGGTCCGACGACGCGACCGCCTGAGCGGACGGTGGGCCGACCAGGCCCGGGGTGGGCCATCCGGCCGGGCATGAGAGGACACCATGTCCGACACGGACGACACTTCCACGAGCACCGAGACCACGTCCGAGGCCCCTCGAGCGGGCGAGGGCGGGGGTAAGAGCGCTGCTGCCCCCGGTTTCGGCCTCGTCTTCCAGGCCCCGGACCTGAGCGAGCTGCCCGCGCGTCAGCCCAAGAGGCTACCCCGGGAGGCAGAGGCCGAGACCGCACCATCGACATCGGAGCATCCGGAACAGTCACCGGCACCGGAGCGCTCGGCGTCGCGGGAGTCCCGAGGTTCCGGTTCCTCGAATGAGGAGGGGGACGTCCCGGCCGGGGACGAGGCTTCGGAGGGGGCCTCCGGCGACGGGGAGTCCGCCAAGGGACGTCGCCGGAAGCGTGGAGGTAAAGGCCGCGGGCGTGGTCGAGGCCGCTCAGATGGAGACGGTGGGTCCTCGTCGGACTCGGACCAGCAACAGAGCTCGGCCGAGGGTGCGGCAGCCGAGCAGGGCGAATCCGATGGGCGCGACGGTCAGGGCGAGGGCAGCCAGAAGTCCGGTGGGAAGAGTGGACAACAGGGCGACGGCAGCCGGCAGGGCTCCAAGACCCCGGCGAAGAAGTCGACCGACTCCGACTCGAACGACGCCCGCGCAGACGCCGACGACAGTGGCGAGTCCGAGGGGGGCGGCAAGAGACGACGTCGCCGACGTCGCTCGGAGTCCTCCGAGCGAAGCGCTCGCGACGAGGTGACCGGCGTGCGGGGATCCACCCGGCTGGAGGCCAAGCGACAGCGTCGACGTGAGGGCCGTGAGGTGGGTCGGCGCCGCACGGTGATCAGCGAGGCCGAGTTCCTGGCCCGCCGCGAGAGCGTGGAGCGGGTGATGGTGGTGCGGGGTATGGAGGACCGCACCCAGATCGGGGTGATGGAGGACGGCGTCTTGGTCGAGCACTACGTCTCCCGCGACAACCAGTCGACCAGCGTGGGCAACGTCTATCTCGGCCGCGTGCAGAACGTGCTCCCCAGCATGGAGGCGGCCTTCGTCGACATCGGCAAGGGGCGCAACGCCGTGCTGTACGCCGGGGAGGTGAACTGGGACGCCGCCGGGCTGGAGGTCAACCAGGCCAAGCGCATCGAGAACGCTCTCACCTCGGGGGAGAGCGTGCTGGTGCAGGTGACCAAGGACCCCATCGGGCACAAGGGCGCGCGGTTGACCTCGCAGGTCTCGTTGCCGGGCCGGTTCCTGGTCTACGTCCCGGGCAACTCCATGACGGGGATCTCACGAAAGCTGCCGGACACCGAGCGGGCCCGCCTGAAGAAGATTCTGAAAGAGGTCGTGCCCGACGACGCCGGGGTGATCGTGCGCACCGCCGCCGAGGGGGCGAGTGAGGCCGACCTGCGAGCGGACGTCGAACGACTGACCGCCCAGTGGGAGGAGATCAAGAGCAAGGGCGAGTCCAAGGCCAAGACTGCTGCAGGTCCGGTCCTGCTCCACTCCGAGCCGGACATGACGGTGCGGGTCATCCGCGACGTCTTCAACGAGGACTTCGCCAAGCTCATCGTCTCCGGCGATGAGGCGTGGCGTGAGGTCAGCCGGTACATCGAGCGGGTCGCCCCCGACCTGCGTCCACGCGTGGAACAGTGGTCGGGTGACGGTGATGTGTTCGCCGAGCACCGCGTGACCGAGGCGCTCGCCAAGGCCATGGACCGCAAAGTGTGGCTGCCCTCCGGGGGGTCGCTGGTCATCGACCGCACCGAGGCCATGACGGTCGTCGACGTGAACACCGGCAAGTTCGTGGGCTCGGGTGGCAACCTGGAGGAGACGGTCACCAAGAACAACATCGAAGCCGCCGAGGAGATCGTGCGCCAGCTGCGCCTGCGCGACATCGGCGGCATCATCGTGATCGACTTCATCGACATGGTCCTGGAGAGCAACCGTGACCTGGTGGTCCGGCGCCTGCTGGAGTGCCTGGGCCGGGACCGCACCAAGCACCAGGTCGCCGAGGTGACCTCGCTGGGCCTGGTGCAGATGACCCGCAAGCGGGTGGGCTCGGGCTTGATCGAGGTGTTCTCCGAGCCGTGCAGCCACTGCGCGGGCCGCGGCATCGTGGTGCATGCCGAGCCGGTGGACAAGAGCCCCGCCGAGCAGGGTCAGTCGGGCGGTCGCGGACGTGGTTCACGCAAGGGCCGCTCCTCGAGCTCACCGGCGTCCGGCCAGGCCGACATCCAGGCGTCCACCGCGAAGGCTCCGTCGGGGCCGACTGCGGCCCAGATCGCCGCAGCCGCCCACGCTGCGGCGGTGAACGCGGGAACGTCCACCCCCGAGACCGTCGACGCCGGGTCCGACACCATGCCCGAGGTCGTATCCGAGGTGATGCCTGACGTGGTCACCGAACCCGCGAGCCAGGTCGTTGGTGCCACTGAGGCACCGCCCCGGCGCGCTCGTCGCGGGCGTGGTCGTGTCGTCGTGCCAGCGGGCCCGCCAGCGGCGGTGGCCGCCGAGGATGAGGGCTCCTGACGGATCGCCCGGCGGTTTTGTGCCTCGACGCCCAGGCCTTATCCTTAGAGGTCGGCGCGCGGCGATCACCAGCCCGCCGCCCCTCATCGTGTGATCGGGACACCGTCTCTATCGTCACCACTGCAGAAAGAGAGCCACCCGTGTACGCCATCGTTCGCGCCGGCGCCCGCCAGGAGAAGGTCGCCGTCGGCGACGTCCTGGTCATCGACAAGGTCCGATCATCGGCGGGTGAGTCGGTGCAGCTCGCTCCGCTGTTGCTGGTCGACGGCGACACGGTCACCTCCGACGCGTCGGCACTGGCCAAGGCCAGCGTCACCGCAGAGGTCGTCCAGCCCGTCAAGGGCCCGAAGATCGTCATCCAGAAGTTCAAGAACAAGACGGGCTACAAGAAGCGCCAGGGTCACCGCCAGCACCTGACCCAGGTCAAGATCACCGCGATCAACGTCTGAGACGCGGTCTCCGAAGCGGTGACACCGCGGACGCGTGGTCTTCGGCCGTCGGCCACGACATGAACAGCGAACGAAGGTAGGGCAAGACTCATGGCACACAAGAAGGGTGCATCCTCGACCCGCAACGGTCGCGACTCCAACGCGCAGCGCCTGGGCGTCAAGCGGTTCGGCGGCCAGGTCGTCGGAGCCGGCGAGATCATCGTGCGCCAGCGAGGGACCCACTTCCACCCCGGGGTCGGCGTTGGCCGCGGCTCGGACGACACCCTCTTCGCGCTTGTGCGCGGGACCGTGGAGTTCGGTGCGCGGCACGGGCGCAAGACGGTCAACATCGTCTCCGAGACCCCCTCCGCCTAGGGAACTCCGGCCGGGCCCGGCGGTTCGCGGGCCCACCGGGCACTCGGGCTCGCCCCTCCCGTTCGGATACCGACAGGGCGCTGACGCCCATCACGGGTGAGAGAGTAGGACATGTCCACGTTCGTTGATCGCGTCGTCGTGCACGCGCGCGGCGGTGACGGTGGCCACGGTGTTGCCTCGGTGCATCGTGAGAAGTTCAAGCCGCTCGGCGGCCCGGACGGCGGCAACGGAGGGAGTGGGGGAAACGTCACCGTCAAGGTGGATCGCTCGGTGACGACGTTGTTGGAGTTCCACCGAGGTCCACACCGGAGTGCACCCAAGGGTCAGCCCGGTCAGGGCGGCGAACGCCACGGGGCGAGCGGCGCCGACCTCATCCTGGCAGTGCCGGAGGGTACGGTCGTCAGCTCGCGCGACGGGCGGCTCCTCGCGGACCTGGTGGGGGAGGGCACGGAGTATGTCGTCGCTCAGGGCGGCCGAGGGGGCCTGGGCAACAAGGCGCTCTCGTCACCGCGCCGCAAGGCACCGGGCTTCGCTCTGCTCGGAGAGCCGGGAGAAGAACGCGACATCGTGCTGGAGCTCAAGACCCTGGCCGACGTGGCGCTGATCGGCTTCCCGTCGGCCGGCAAGTCGTCCTTGGTCTCGGTGCTCAGCGCGGCGAAACCTAAGATCGCTGACTACCCCTTCACCACCCTGGTGCCGAACCTGGGTGTGGTCTCGGCGGGTGAGGGTCGCTTCACCGTCGCCGACGTGCCCGGGCTGATCCCGGGGGCCAGTGAAGGTCGAGGCCTGGGCCTTCACTTCCTGCGCCATGTGGAGCGCTGCCACGTCCTGGTGCACGTCATCGACTGCGCCACGCTGGAGCCCGGCCGCGACCCGCTGACCGACCTGGACGTCATCGAGGCCGAGCTGGCTGCATACGTGCCGGACGCCTCCCTGGGAGGCTTGCCCTTGGCCGAGCGTGTGCGGGTGGTGGTGCTCAACAAGGCCGACGTCCCGGAGGCGCGTGAGCTCGCGGAGATGGTGGCCCCGGATCTACGCGCCCGCGGATTGGAGGTCCATGTGGTCTCTGCGGTGGCCCACATCGGCCTGAAGGAGCTCACCTTCGCCCTCTCCGGGCACGTCGAGCGGGCCCGCGCGACCCGTCCGGCTGCGGAGCCGACACGCCACGTGTTACGACCCTCGGCGGTTGACGACACCGGGTTCGAGGTGGTCCGTGAGCACTCGGGCGAGGATGAGCTCTTCCGCGTGCTCGGAGACCGCCCCACCCGCTGGGTACGACAGACCGACTTCTCCAACGACGAGGCAGTCGGCTACCTCGCCGACCGGTTGAACCGGCTCGGGGTCGAGGAAGCGCTGTTGACGGCGGGTGCCGTGGCCGGTTCGACGGTGCTGATCGGGCCTGAGGACGAGTCGGTCGTCTTCGACTGGGAGCCGACGATGGCCAGTGGCGCCGAGCTGCTCGGAGCCCGGGGGAGCGACCTGCGCCTGGAGGAGAGCAACCGGCCCACCCGCACCCAGAAGCGACAGACCTTCCACGACAAGATGGATGCCGCTGCGCGGGTGCGCGCCGAGATCTCGGCCGAGCGCGGCAAACCGCTGGAGGGGACGGACGGGAGTCGGGGCGGCTAGCGCTCCCGTCTTGAGTGCATGAATATGTTGTTAGGTGCAATAGTATGCTGACCGTGGACGAGTTGCGTGCGGTGCTGCGCGATGCGCGCCGGGTCGTGGTCAAGATCGGGTCCTCTTCGATCACCGCATCCGCCGGCGGGATCGACGCCTACCAGCTCCAGGCCTTGTCCACCGTGCTGGCCAAGCGCTGGGCCGCGGGCACCCAGGTGCTGCTGGTGTCCTCCGGCGCCATTGCGGCAGGGATGACCCCTCTGAGCCTGCTCCGGCGCCCCAAAGACCTTGCCACGCAGCAGGCGGCGGCCAGTGCCGGCCAGGGGAGCCTCATGGCGGCCTACACCCAGGCGTTCTCGCTGCACGGGATGAATGTCGGGCAGGTGCTCCTGACCGCCGATGACCTTCATCGACGCAAGCACTACGTGAACGCCTCACGCACCCTGGAGCGGCTGCTCGAGCTCGAGGTCGTCCCAGTCATCAACGAGAACGATGCGGTCGCCACCGATGAGATCCGGTTCGGGGACAACGACCGGCTGGCCGCGTTGGTGGCCAACCTGGTCAACGCCGACGCGTTGGTCCTGCTCTCCGATGTCGACGCGCTGTATGACATGCATCCCGGTCAACCCGACGCATCGCGGATCTCGCTGGTCCGTAGCCCTGAGGAGATCACCGAGGTCGATATCTCCGTGATGAGCTCGGGGGTGGGCACCGGCGGCATGGGCTCCAAGGTGGCCGCCGCGGCCATGGCCACGCAGGAGGGTGTGACCGTGCTGGTGACCAGCGCCGAGCACGCCGCGGACGCTCTGGCCGGGGAGGACGTCGGCACCTACTTCGCCCCGACCGGTGAGCGTAGGTCGGCGCGGCGCCGGTGGCTCGCGCACGCCACGAATGCGCGGGGTCGGCTCATCCTCGACCACGGCGCCGTGGCGGCGGTCGTGCAGCGCCAGACCTCCCTGCTACCGGTGGGGGTGACAGCCGTCGAAGGTCGCTTCGTCGCCGGAGACACCGTCGACCTGTGCGACCCCGCCGGGGTGGTGGTGGCCCGCGGTCTGGTCAACTACGCCTCCACTGACCTCGCGCCGCTCGTGGGTCGCCGGCTCGACACGGCGGCCTCCGATCACGGCCGACCTCGAGCGGCCGGTAAGCCCGCGCGCACCGTCGTGCGCCGTGACGACCTTGTAGTGCTGTAGATGCCTGACCCGAGCCAAGGAGCCCGATGAGCCCGCTGCTGGAGACCGAGATCGCCCCCGAGGTCGTCGAGGAGGTGCACCGTGTCGCGCGTGGCGCCCGGCTGGCCTCGCGTCGCCTCGCCCTGCTGACACGGGGTGAGAAGGACGCCGCCCTGATGAACATGGCCGAGGCGCTGCAGGACCACGCCGAGACGGTGGCGAGCGCGAACGAGGAGGACCTGCAGCGGGGCAGAGACACCGGCATGCCGCAGAACCTTCTCGACCGGCTGCGCTTCGACGCCCACCGCGTCGCGGACAGTGCACAGGGGCTGCGCACCGTGGCCACGCTGCCGGATCCCGTCGGGGAGATCGTGCGTGGTTCACGGCTGGCGAACGGCCTGGCCATCCGACAGGTCCGCGTGCCGATGGGGGTGGTGGGCATGATCTACGAGGCGCGTCCCAACGTCAGCGTCGACGCCGCGGGGCTGGCCTTAAAGTCGGGCAACGCGGTGATTCTGCGGGGCGGCTCGGCTGCCGCGAGCACCAACGCAGCCCTGGTCTCCGTTCTGCGTCAGGCCCTCACCTCACGCGGCCTCCCCGCGGACGCCGTGAACCTCCTGGCGGGAGGGGGACGTGACAGCGGGCGGGCCCTGATGACCGCACGGGGGCTGGTGGACCTCGTCATACCCCGGGGCGGGGCCGACCTGATCAACACGGTGGTCCGCGAGGCCTCAGTGCCGGTGATCGAGACCGGGATCGGCAACTGCCACGTCTACGTGGACGCTGCCGCCGATCTCGACATGGCGGTCCGGATCGTGGTCAACGCCAAGACCCACCGCACGTCGGTGTGTAACGCGGCCGAGTCGCTGTTGGTTCACGCCGGCGTCGCCGACGCGGTGCTGCCACGGATCATGAAGGAGTTCACCGCGGCCGGAGTCACGGTGCACGGTGACGCCACCATGGGCCGGTTCGCGCAGGCGCAGGACACCGTCTTCGTGCCGATCATCGACGCCGACGACGACACCGAGTTCCTCTCGCTCGACATCAGCGCCCGGGTAGTGCCCGACCTCGACGCGGCGCTCGCTCATGTGCAGGAGCACACCTCGGCGCACTCCGAGGCCATCGTCACCGAGGACCGGGCTGCCGCGGACCGCTGGGTGGCCGAGATCGACGCGGCGGCGGTGCTGGTCAACGCCTCCACGCGCTTCACCGACGGTGGTGAGTTCGGGTTCGGAGCCGAGATCGGCATCTCCACCCAGAAGCTGCACGCCCGCGGACCCATGGCTCTGGCCGAGCTGACGAGTACGAAGTGGGTCGTCGAGGGCCAGGGGCAGATTCGCTGACGTCCGGGGTGACGACGATGGCCTTGACCGGCCGCAGGAGCCCGCGGGAGCCCGCATACAGTGATCCGATGCTGGCCGCGACGACCCATGGCTTCGCGTCGTGACATCCTCGCCCCTCGTCGACCGAGTCGTCGAGACCTCGTTGCCGACGCGCCACGGCACCTTCCGGCTGCTGGGCTACCGCGACACCATGGGTCACGAGCACGTAGCTCTGGTGATGGGCTCTGCCGGTGCGACATCGGGTGACCCGGCGCTGGTGCGGCTGCACTCCGAATGTCTGACCGGTGACGCGCTGGGCTCTCGGCGGTGCGACTGTGGCGAGCAGCTCGACCTCGCCCTGGCGCTGGTGGCCCGGGAGGGTCGCGGTGCAGTGCTCTACCTGCGAGGGCACGAGGGGCGGGGCATCGGCCTGGTCGAGAAGCTCCGGGCGTACGCGCTGCAGGACGAGGGCCTGGACACCGTGGACGCCAACATCGCCCTGGGCCATCCCGCGGACGCCCGGGACTACGCGGCGGCCGCCGGCATCCTGGTGGATCTGGGCCTGCACTCGATCGTGCTGCTGTCCTCGAACCCGGCCAAGCAGGAGGCCATCGAGGCGTTCGGGGTCCACGTGGCCGATCGCCGGAGCCTCATCGTGGCCGACCGGGCCGAGAACTCGACCTACCTGGCCACGAAGCGGGCCCGGATGCAGCACGACGCTCCCGACGCTCCGGGGGAGCGGACGCTGTGGGACCGGCTCGCCGAGGCAGACGTGCCAGGCCAGGTGGTCTCCTCCAGCGACCACATGATGCTGCAGCGCTACGGCCCGCTGGCCGACGCCGGGCCGCGGGTGGTCGTGGCGCAGCTGGCGCAGAGTCTGGACGGCTTCATCGCCTCGCGCACGGGAAAGGCGCGGCACGTGTCCGGCCCTCAGGACCGCGAGCACCTGCACCGACTGCGTGCGCTGGTGGATGCCGTGGTCGTCGGTGCCTCCACGGTCGCCAACGACGACCCACAGCTCACCGTGCGGGCGGTGACGGGCGAGAACCCGGTCCGCGTCGTCCTCGATCCGCACGCCCGGGTCTGTCCGACCGCCACGGTGTTCACCGACGCGGCCGCGCCCACCCTGTGGGTGCGGTCGGGCGATGGTGACCGTCGGGATGTCGACAGCGGTGCGAGGCACGTGGAGGTGGTCTCGCTCCCGCTGAACGACGAGGGAAGGTTCGAGCCGTCCGAGGTGCTGGCCCTGCTCGGACGACGGGGCCTGGGCCGCGTCCTCATCGAGGGGGGCGGGGTGACGGTGTCAGGCTTCCTGCACGCCCGGCTGCTGGACACGCTGTACCTGACCACCGCGCCACTGCTGATCGGCGACGGCGTGCCAGGGATCCGCTTCGTCGGTCATGACGCGTTGTCGCAGGCGCTACGGCCGCGGGTACGCCGCTACCAGCTCGGTGACGACGTCTGCACCGAGGTCACCTTCTCCGGCAGGGCAACCAGGTCGCAGTGACCCACCCGGACAGCGAGCGCCCCTTCGTCGAGGTTGGCCCGCCGAGCCTCCGCCCAGCCCCGTAGGCGCGCGTGCACGTCCGTGTCCGAGCTCGTTCCCGCCGCTGCATCAGCACGCTCGTCCAGCCAACGGCGTACCAGTGGGCCCTGCGCCGAGCTCAACCGCCACGGTGTCGGCCTGGTGTGAACCTGCCAGCCCACCTCGCGCAGACCCTGGGCGGCATACGACCACGCTGTCGGACCGAGCAACACCCGGTCACCGTCGAGCCGGCGCTGTTGGTCGGCGTTGAACAGGTCGGTGACGAGGCCGTCGTCCGGGTGTCGTGGAGTCAGTCCCACCTCTCCGGTGACCGACAGAGCCCACAGGACAGCGTCGGCCAAGCCGCGGGCCGCTTGGACGAGATGGTCGACCTCAGCGGCCGTCAGCAGGTCCAGCAGCGCCGAGCAGGTGAGGACTCGTGGTGGCTCGAGCTCCTGGAGCAGGCTCGCGACCTCGGTCACGTTCGCCGTGTGGCGTGTGCTGCGGATGTCGAGGTAGTCATCGTTGTTAGCGTTGTCGTCAGCGGTGGTCGACGCCTCGAGCAGCGACTCGTCGTGGTCCAGCAGGTGCCATTCCTGACGCCCCGCATACCCTGCTCTGCGCAACGCCGGGGCAAGCCACGCCTGGTTGGCCCCGGTCCCCGCTCCGACGTCAACCACGCTGACCGAGCCGGACCCGCTCATACTTCTCGCCAGGGCACGCCCGAGCATCCGCACCAGCGGGGCGCTCCTCGCTCGAGCCGCGGCGTCGGCGTTGCGACGGACCGCCAGCCAGCTCGCCTCGATGGGGCGGTTCATCGCGGCCCCGCCTCCTCCAGCAGCTCATGCAGCCGACGGGCGGTCTGCGCCCAGTCCGGTAGGCGTGCTCGGCACGCCAGCGCGGCCTGCCGCCAACGGCCTCGTACCTCCGAGTCGGTCAGCCAGGCATGCAGCGCCTGCGCCCACGCTCCCGGGTCTCGGGGGTTCAGGGCGTCGCCGGGGGGTGCGTGCTCGGCTCCGGCCGCGGTGGCGGCTGCGCGCAGGGTGTCCTCGGCACCGGTGTCCGCCCCCACGATCGCTGGTATGCCGTGAGCGAGCGCCTCGGTGACCACCATGCCGTAGGTCTCGGCCAGCGACGGCAGCAGAAGCAGGTCGGTGCCGGCCCAGACGCGCTCGAGCGCGGCTCCCGTCACGGCACCAGCCACCGTGATACGACCAGCGCACGACGCCTCGGAGGTGGCCCTGGCGAGCCGGTCCTGCGCGCCGGGCGCCGGTTCGGCGCCCATCCACAGGGCGGACCACTCCAGGCGGCGCAACCCCGGGTCCTGCATCGCTTCCACGAGCAGATGGTGGTTCTTGCGAGGGCTGAACGAGGCGAGGGTGAGCAGACATGGCGGGTGGCTGCCCGGTGCCACCGGTCGGACGTCGGCACCGGGCTCCGCCACGACGGCGTCGGCCAAGCCGTAGCGACGCTGCAGGTCCGCTGCGGCCCACGTGCTGGTGCACGCCACCGCGTCGGCGGCGCGGAGCGCCATCTGCTCCGCTGCGCGCAGCTCATCCTGGCGCCGGGCGCTCAGACCGGTTTCGGCGGGTAACGGTAGGTGCACGTGGACGGCCACCGCGGCTCGGGAGCCCCTGGCATGGTTCCGTCGGGTGAGCACCGGGCCCGCTGCCGAGCCGATGAGGCCGTCGAGCAGGATGGGGGCGTCGTCGCTGGGGCGGTGCAGCAGGGCGGCCAAGACTTCCAGGTCGCGCGGGTCGGGCTCCGGCCACCGCCCGGGCAGATACTCGACGTCCACTCCCCACTCGGCTGCGACGCGCTGGTTGTAGCGGGTCCCGCCCGTGGGTCCGCAGAAGCCACCCGGGCTGATGATCCGTGGCCGGCGCTCAGGCATGGGCGGCGGTGCGACCGGTCACGACGGGAAGTCCAGGGCGTACCCCGCCGAGGCGTTCGGGTGTTCGGTCAGGGTGGTGTGGACGCTGTGCAGTCGTGGCGCTGGGCTCATGCCGAGCAGAGCCTGCACCATCTGCTCGGTGACGTACCGAGCCAGGACCTCGGTCGTGCTCAGCGTGCCGGTGAAGGCCGGGTGCTCGTCCAGGTTGCGATAGGTCAGCTCGCCCACGATCCGTGACAGGTGCCCGGCGACCGCGCCGATGTCGACGACGACCTCGTGCTCGTCAAGGGCTTCGGAGCGCAGGGCGACCTCGACCGCGAAGGTCGCGCCATGCAACGCCTGGGCCGGCCCGAAGAACGGGTCGGGCAGGCTGTGCGCCACCATCATGTGGTCGCGGACGGTCACCACGTACATCAGCTCTCCTGTTCTGCGCGTTCTGCGTGTCCTGCGCTTTCGGCGTGGTGGCTGGGGTGGTCATCGGGGTAGTCCACGACGTGGCACCACGCGGACTGCGCCCCCTGCATGAGGTGCTCCATGGTCTGCGGCAACGCGCTGAAGGGGCTCGAGCCAGTGAGCAGGCGGTCGTAGCGCTGGTCGGCCAAGGCCCGCATCGCAAGAGCCAAGCGGTCCTGGCGCCCCCGGCGGGCTCGCGCCGCGGGAGCAACCACGGAGACCTGGCTGGCCCGGATGCTGAGCCGTCGAGCATGGAACTGCGCACCCAGGGGGACGGCGATGTCGTGATCTCCGAACCACGACAGCTCGATCACCCTGCCCTCGAAGCCGAGGATCCGCAGGGCGGTCGACAGGCCGGCTGCGGTGCCCGAGCAGTGCATCACGATGTCGAAGTCCTCGGCCAACGCGTCCGGCTGCTCGCCCCGGACTCCCCAAGCCTGTGCCAGCTGGCGCGCCTGCGGGTCGGGATCGACGGCGACCAGGCTGGCCAGCGGGAAGTCGCGGAGCAGTGAGACGACGCTCGCTCCGACCAGCCCGATGCCGATGACCGCCACTCGGTCCCCGTAGAGGGGTCGAGCGTCCCACACGGCGTTGAGCGCGGTCTCGACCGTGCCGGCCAGCACCGCTCGTGCGGCGGGAACCGCGTCGGGCACCGGGGTCAGTGCTTCGACCGGGACGACGTAGCGATCCTGATGTGGGTAGTGGCAGAAGACCCGGCTTCCCACCTGGACGCCGGGCCGGCCCACGTCGCCGAGCCGCTCGACCACCCCCACGGACAGGTAGCCGTACTTCACCGCCGCCCCGAAGTCCCCGTCCTGGAACGGTGCCCGCATAACGTCGGCCACAGCGCCGGGGACCTGCCCGCGATGCACCAGCCCTTCACTCCCACGGCTGATCCCGGTGTGCAGGGTGCGGACCTCGGCCTGCCCCGAGCCCGGCGGCCCGAGCGCGCTCGAGCGGAGCTCACCGCCGGAGGGGGTGCTCCAGTAAGCCGTCGCCCGGGCCACAGAGGTGGTTCCGCGGGTGCCGGGACCACCTTGCGCCATCGCTTCCGAGCCTCTCGTAGAGTCCGACCATGGCCGTGGCGTTCACACCCCGGAGCCTCACCGTATACGTCGTACCCATCATTCTGGTGTCCGCCCTGGGCTCCGCTGCGGTGGTGCGCGACGTGCCGGAGACCGTGCGCGCCCCGTGGCAGTGGGTACTCGTCGCCGCAGTCGTGGGGGCGCTCGTGGCCATTTCCGGCACGCTGCTCCGTCGCGCCCGCCACGGCAGGGTCGGGGCGGCCGACCTGGTGACCTTCATCCGGGCCGGGGCGGTCGCCGTGATCTCGACGTGGGCCACGCTCGGCGTCACCGGGGCGCCGGCCCCCACGTCATGGTGGCTGACCACCCTGGCGGTCGCGGCCCTGATGCTGGACGGGGTCGATGGTGCCGTGGCGCGGCGGGCGGGTCAGTCCACGAGCGCGGGAGCGCGGTTGGACGCCGAGACCGACGCCGCGATGACGCTGGCCCTTGCCGTGGTGGTGGCGGAGCAGGTCGGAGGCTGGGTGCTGCTGGCCGGTGGCCTGCGCTACCTGTTCGGCCTGGTCGTGCTGGTTCGGTGGGGGCTGGAGGCGCCCACGAGGCTGCCGGCACGGCCCTCCCGTCGGGTTGTGGCCGCGACCTCCTCCTCCCTGCTCGCGGCGGCGACCGCACCGGTGTGGGCCGCAGCGTTCTCGACCGTCCTGGCGGGTCTGGCCCTGGTGCTGCTACTCGGCTCCTTCGCCGCGGACGCGGCCTGGCTCGAACGAGACCGTCGCGGCAGAGTCGTAGGCGACGTAGTAGGCGGGGCGGCGCTGCAAGGTGGCATAGATGCGTCCCACGTACTCCCCGAGGACCCCGAGGCAGAGCAGCTGCAAGGCTCCGACGGCCGCCACGATGACCACCGTTGAGGTCCACCCGGCGATGGTGTAGCCGCCGATCTTGGCGGCCACGGCGTAGGCGAGCAACATGATCGAGGCGGCGAAGCCACCGAGGCCGAACCAGGTCGCCAGGCGCAGGGGGGCCAACGAGAAGCCGGTGAAGGCGTCCACCGAGACGCGGACCATGGTGGTCAACGGGTACTTCGAGGATCCGGCCGCCCGCGGGGCCCGGATGTAGCCGACGGTGCCCGAGGGAAACCCGAGCGAGGGCACCACCAGACGCAGCACCCGGTGCGTCTCGGGCAAAGCGTTGACCGCGTCGACGGTCGCTCGCGACATGAGGCGGAAGTCACCGGCACCGGCCGGTGCTCCGGTCGCCCCCGCTGCGCGGATGCCCGTATAGAAGGCTCGCGCGGTCAGGCGCTTGAACCTCGAGTCGCTCGACCGGTCGGTGCGGACGCCGTAGACGACGTCGAGGCCCTGGGAACGGGCCAGGGACATCATCTCGGCGATGGTCTCCGGTGGATCCTGCAGGTCGGCGTCCAGGGTCACTACCCAGGCCCCGGACGCCATCCACAGCCCGGCCGAGATGGCCGCCTGGTGACCGGCGTTGGCCCGGAGGCGGACCACGCGAAGCTGCGGCCACTGCCGCAGCAGACGTTGCAGCACGACCGAGGTCTGGTCGCGAGACCCGTCGTCGACCACGATGACCTCATACGTCCCGGGCCCGGTCGACCCCTCGTCCTCGATGGCCTCGAGCACCGGCCGCAGACGGGCCACGAGCAGGGGCAGCACGTCGGCCTCGTTGTAGACCGGCACCACCACGGAGACGAGCACGGACATGCACACCACTGTAGGGGCGCAGCGCCCGGTAGGCTGTGCCCATGATCGCGTGGATGGCCGAGGGTGAGCAGACCAACGAGCTGGTGTTCGAGCCGATCTGGTTCGGCGTGATAGCCATGGGCTGCTTCCTTGCGCTGCTGGCCCTCCTGTGGATGTTCCGCAACACCCTTGCGCTCGACCCGCACACCGAGCACTCCGACGACAGCGACACCGCCAAGGGCCAGCACACCGCCGACGGCGGCCCCGGTCCGATCCAGGGGCAGGCGAGCCAGCACTGATGCGGCTCGGGGTGATGGGTGGGACCTTCGACCCCATCCACCACGGACACCTGGTGGCCGCCAGCGAGGTGGCGTCCCTGCTCAGTCTCGACCAGGTCGTCTTCGTGCCCACGGGTATGCCGTACCGCAAGGACGCCGGCAGCGTCAGCCCCGCTGAGCACCGCTACCTGATGACGGTGATCGCCACCGCGTCCAACCCGCGTTTCACGGTCAGTCGGGTCGACATCGACCGCCACGGGCCGACCTACACCCGCGATACGTTGCACGACCTCAGGCGCGCCCACCCCGACTCGGAGCTGTTCTTCATCACCGGCGCCGACGCCCTGGCCCAGATCCTGTCCTGGAAGGGTGTCGAGGAGCTGTGGGACCTGGCGCACTTCATCGGAGTGACCCGGCCGGGTCATGAGCTGAGCGACCACGGCATCCCGGCTGACCGGGTGACGTTGCTCGAGGTGCCGGCCATGGCCATCAGCTCGACCGACTGCCGGGAGCGGACCGCCAACGGCCAGCCGGTGTGGTACCTGGTGCCCGACGGAGTCGTCCAGCACATCGGCAAGTACCGCCTCTACACCAAGGAGCAGTGAGTGACAGCGAGCACCCGAGCGGTGGAGCTGGCGTTGGCGGCAGGAGCCGCCGCCCAGGACAAGATGGCCGTCGACGTCATCGCCCTCGACGTCACAGCACAGCTCGCCCTGACCGATGCCTTCGTCATCGCCTCTGCGCCCAACGAGCGCCAGGTCTCGGCCATCGTCGACGCGGTGCAGGAGCGGCTCGCTCAGCTGGGGGCCTCGGCGCTGCGCCGAGAGGGCGTGCGCGAAGCGCGCTGGGTGCTGCTGGACTTCGGGGACGTGATCGTGCACGTGATGCACGCCGAGGACCGATCCTTCTACGACCTCGAACGCCTCTGGAAGGACTGTCCGAGGCTGGGCACCGGCTCCGGCCAGCCGTGAGTCTGGAGGCTCGCGTGATCGTGTGGCGGCACGGGGTGACCGCCCACAACGCCAGCGGCGTCTACCAGGGTCACCTCGACACCGAGCTCACCGATCGTGGACATCGGCAGGCCGCTGCGGCCGCAGCAGTGCTGGCGGGTCGCCGGCCGTCTCGAGTCGTCTGCAGCGACCTGCGACGCGCGGCGCAGACGGCGGCGGCACTGAGCCGGGCGTGCGGTGTCGAGGTCGCCTACGATCCTCGGCTTCGCGAGATCGACGTCGGCACCTGGGGCGGCCTGGGGCACGAAGAGGTGCGCGAACGGTATCCACGTGAGGTGGCCGCCATGGCCCAGGGCGAGGACGTAAGGCGGGGCGAGCACGGCGAGGACGGCGCGGCCGTCGGTGAGCGCACGCGCGCCGCGGTCGACGAGGCGCTCGAGACTCTCGAAGGGAACGGCGACGTGCTCGTGGTCGCCACCCACGGCATGGCTGCTCGCGCGTTGGTGGGCTCACTGCTGCAGTGGCGGTGGCCTGGTGACTGGGCGCAGATCGAGGGGTTGGGCAACGCCCACTGGGCCGAGGTGGTGAGGTCGGAGCGGGGTTGGATGCTGCACGCCTGGAACGCCTCGGCCCCCACCGACTAGCGCTCCCCTCTGCCGCGAGGAGCCGGGCTCACCCGGCGCGCGTCGATTTGGCGGCTGGGGCCGTTCTGTGGGTACTGTATGCCGTTCCCCCGGGGCTGTGGCGCAGCTGGTAGCGCACCTCCATGGCATGGAGGGGGTCAGGGGTTCGAGTCCCCTCAGCTCCACCGACGGGTTCGCGCCGGCAGCTCGACTGCCGAATCGGGCGTGACAAAGACAGAGGCCCTCCGCGAGGAGGGCCTCTGTCTATGTCGGCACCGCCGCCACGTGTCGGGCGCCGGGCCTGTAGCTCAGTCGGGGATGACGTTCATGTTCTGCGGGTTCGGCCCCCGGCGACCGTCCTCACCCTTGTCCAGCTGGCTGATCCGGCTCATCTGGTCCTCGTCGAGCTCGAAGTCGAAGAGCGCGAAGTTGCTCTCGATCCGCTTCGGGGTCACCGACTTGGGGAAGATGATGTCGCCACGCTGGATGTGCCAGCGCAGCGCCACCTGGGCGGTGCTGCGGTTGACGTCGTCCGCGATGGTCCTCAGCGTGTCGTCGCCGAGCACGTCGCCTTGGGCGATGGGCGACCACGCCTCGACCAGCGCACCGTGCTTGGCGGTCGCGTGGCGTGCGGTGTCGTTGGCGAAGTAGGGGTGCACCTCGATCTGGTTGATGACCGGAGTCTGACCGGTCTCGCTCACGATGCGGTCGAGGTGGTCGGGCTCGAAGTTGGACACACCCACCGAGGTGATCTTGCCCGCGTCCCGGAGCTCGACCATGGTCTTCCACGTCGAGACGAAGTCACCGTCGTACTCACCGGGCATGGGCCAGTGGATGAGGAACAGGTTGACGTGGTCCAGGCCTAGCTTGCTCAGCGACTCGTCCAGCGAGCTGCGGACGTCGTCTGGCCGGTGGTTGTTGTTGTTGAGCTTGGTGGTGACGAAGATGTCCTCGCGGGCCAGACCGGACTCCGCGATCGCCTCACCGACCTGCTTCTCGTTGCCGTACATCTGCGCGGTGTCGATGTGCCGGTAGCCGATCTCGAAGGCCTTCAGCACGGCCTCCTTGGTGTCCTCCGGCGGAATCTGGAAGACCCCGAAACCGAGCTGGGGGATGGTCGCGCCGTCATTCAGGTCCAAGTAAGGAACAGTCATACTTTCCTCAGCGAGATCCCCGCCCGCACTATTCCGTTGCCGTTGCCCCCGTGCGCATCAGGTGCGCCGCCGCACCTCGGCCGCAACGCGGTCGAAGACCGCACGGGGCAGGAGGGCACCGATGCGCCGTACGTCGGCGGGGTCGAGCTGGAGCACCCGGTCGACGCGGGCCTCGCTGGGGCGACGCTGCCGGTCCCAGGCGCCGGAGCCCACGTCGACCCAGTAGCGCCCGTGGCGCGCTTCGTCGTCGGCGTCGCGGTCGTGGTCCTGGCTGGTGAGCTGCAGTGCCAGCAACAGGCCGGCGTGCCGCCCGATCACCAGCACGGGGCGGTCCTTGCCACGGCTGTGGTCCTCCTCGTACGGCACCCAGGTCCACACCACCTCGCCGGGGTCGGCGAGGTCGTCCATCACCGGGTCGTAGCTGATCGGTGGGGTTCCGGTGAAGTCGCCGGCGTATCCCTCACCGCTGGCGGAGCCCCTGGATCCGGACGCGGACCTCGAGGCGCGCCCGCGCCTCCCTCGCCGCGAGCCGGCCTGCCCTCCCCGCGTGCTGAGCTGGTGTCTGCGGGCCAGCCGGGCCACCTGGCGAACCAGGGAGACTGCGCGGGTCATGGATCGGTGGTTCATCCACCCGACGGTAGCGCCCCCGGTGTGGGATTCTTCCTCCATGCGGATAGCGCTGTTCGTGACCTGCCTGGGCGATGCGCTGTTCCCCGCCGCCGGCATCGCCACCGTCCAGCTGCTGGAGCGCCTGGGGCACGAGGTGAGCTTTCCGCAGGCCCAGACCTGCTGCGGGCAGATGCACACCAACACCGGTTACCAGGATCACGCCCACGCCATCCTGCGTCACCACGTCGAGACGTTCGAGACCGCCCTCGCGCAGGGGGCCGAGGCCATCGTGGCCCCCTCCGGCTCCTGCGTGGCCTCGGTGCGCCACCAGCACGCCATGGTGGCGCGCGAGGCCGGCGACGCAGACCTCGCCGAGCGGGCCGACCGGGTCGCGAGCCACACCTACGAGCTGTCCGAGCTGCTGGTGGACGTCCTGGGCGTGACCGATGTCGGCGCGTGGTTCCCCTACCGCGTGACCTACCACCCGACGTGCCACGCCATGCGGATGCTGCGCGTAGGGGACAAGCCGCTGCAGCTGCTGCGCGAGGTCGGTGGTATCGATCTTGTCGCACTCGGCGACCCGGAGCAGTGCTGCGGGTTCGGAGGCACGTTCGCGATGAAGAACGCCGCCACGTCCACGGCGATGATGGGCGACAAGGTGGCGCAGGTCATGGCGACCAAGGCCGCCGTGCTCACCGCCGGCGACTCCTCGTGCTTGATGCATCTCGGTGGAGGCCTGAACCGCCTGCAGTCCGGAGTGCGCTCCATGCATCTCGCGGAGATCCTGGCCAGCACGTCCGAGGGCCAGGGCTCGTGACCTTCCTCGGCATCCCGGTCACCCGGGCGAGCGCTGCGGAGTCGCCCATCCAGGGGCGCCGGACGTTCCCCCGCGCCGCTGGGGAGGCGTTGTCGGACCCCGTGCTGCGGCGGAACCTGGGTCACGCGACCGCCACCATCCGCGCCAAGCGGGCGAGCGTCGCGGCCGAGCTGCCGGACTGGGAGGCCCTGCGCGACGCGGCGTCGGACATCAAGGACGAGGCGCTCTCGCGGTTGCCGGAGCTGCTCGAACAGCTGGAGGAGGCAGTGGTCGGTGCCGGAGGGCACGTGCACTGGGCTCGCGACGCCGCCGAGGCGAACCGGATCGTGACCGATCTGGTGCGTGCCACCGGCGAGACCGAGGTCGTGAAGGTCAAGTCGATGGCCACGCAGGAGATCGGGTTGAACGAGGCACTGGCCGCCGAAGGCATCGCCGCGCACGAGACCGACCTTGCCGAGCTGATCGTGCAGCTGGACGGCGACCGGCCGAGCCACATCCTGGTGCCGGCCATCCACAAGTCGCGCACCGAGATCCGCGAGGTCTTCCGGGCCCGGATGGCCGGGGTGGACCCGGCCCTGACCAGCGAACCGCGCGAGCTGGCGATGGCGGCGCGCTCCTACCTGCGCGAGCGCTTCCTGCGGGCCAAGGTCGCGATCAGTGGTGCCAACTTCGCGATCGCCGAGACCGGCACCTTGTCGGTGGTGGAGTCCGAGGGCAACGGCCGGATGTGCCTGACCCTGCCACCGACCCTGATCACGGTGATGGGGTTGGAGAAGGTGATCCCCCGATGGAGCGATCTCGAGGTGTTCCTCCAGGTGCTCCCGCGCTCATCCACCGGAGAGCGGATGAACCCCTACACCACACTGTGGACGGGGACGCACACCCACCCCATGGCGGACGCGACCCAGGCTCCGGACGGGCCACAGGAGTTCCATCTCGTGCTGGTGGACAACGGCCGTTCGCAGACGCTCGCCGTCGAGCACGGACGGGACGCGCTGAAGTGCATCCGGTGCTCGGCCTGCCTGAACGTCTGCCCGGTCTACGAGCGCACCGGCGGTCACAGCTACGGCTCGGTCTACCCCGGCCCGATCGGAGCGATCCTGTCTCCGCAGCTCACCGGGGTCGACGGCTCCTCCGTCAACGACTCGCTGCCGTTCGCCTCGTCGCTGTGTGGTGCGTGCGCCGACGTCTGCCCGGTCAAGATCGACATCCCGCAGATCCTGGTGCAGCTTCGTGGCGACCATGTCCGGGCCCAGCAGCAGGCCACCCGGCTACCCAGCGCGGAAGGCACCGCGATGAAGCTGGCGGCCTACGCGATGACCGACTCCCGCCGGTTCGCGGTCGCCACCGCGTCGATGCGGCTGGCGCGCCCGCTGGTCCGTGACGGTCACCTGGCAGGCCCGCTGCGGTCGGTCATGACCGGATGGACCGACGCTCGCGACGTGCCGCGGCCACCGGCCCAGACGTTTCGCCAGTGGTGGGCCAAGCGCGAGCGCTCGGGTTCGGCGGACCCGTCGTGAGCTCGCCCGACAGCGACGCCCGAGCCGAGATCCTGGACCGGTTGCGCACCGCGCTCGCGCGTCCGCAGGGCTCGAGCCAGCCGGCAGAAGCGGGTGACTCGCCGACGCCGGTTCGGTACCGGCGACGCGGTGATCGCTCGCTGCAGCACCGTCGCGACGTGTTCGTCGACCGGCTCGAGGACTACCGAGCCCAGGTGGTCCCCAGCGGCGCCGAGCGGAAGCAGGTTCGCCGGGCCGTCGCTGCGACGTTGACCGAGCACGGCGTGACCCGAGTGGTCGCCCCGGCTCGGGTCGCCCGGGAGTGGCTCGGGGATGCCCAAGGTACGGACGGCTCGGACGCGTCGGCGCCGAGCGTCATCGTCGACCACTCCGGCCTGCAGGCTGCCGATCTGGCCGAGGTCGACGCCGTCCTGACCGGATGCGCTCTCGGTATCGCCGAGACCGGTGTGATCGTGCTCGACGGCGGTGCGTGGAGCGGGCGCAGGCTGGTCAGCCTGGTGCCCGACGTTCACCTGTGTGTGGTCCGGATGGAGGATGTGGTCGACCTCCCCCCGGAGGCCATCGAGCGTCTCGACCCGAGGGCTCCGCAGACCTGGGTCGCCGGGCCGAGCGCGACCAGCGATATCGAGCTGGAGCGGGTGGAGGGCGTGCACGGCCCGCGGACGCTCGTCGTCATCCTCGCCGGCTGACCCGGCGCCGAGACCTGCACACGCGGCGCTCAGCGGTTTGCCACCGTCCGGGTCGTGGGACACTGAACACGGCATCCTGCCGACCTTTCCTACCCCCATCGAGGTTCTGTCCGCGTGTCACCGCTTGCTCGCAACGCCCCGCCCGCTGCGGCAACCCCCCCGCAGGTGCTGCGCAACTTCTGCATCATCGCTCACATCGACCACGGTAAGTCGACGCTGGCGGACCGGATGCTGCAGATCACCGGCGTGGTCACCGACCGGGCGATGCGAGCGCAGTACCTGGACCGGATGGATATCGAGCGCGAACGCGGGATCACCATCAAGAGCCAGGCGGTCCGGATGCCCTGGGCGGTCAGCCCGGACGAGGAGGCCGAGCCCACCGAGTACGTGCTGAACATGATCGACACCCCCGGCCACGTCGACTTCACCTACGAGGTGTCGCGGTCGCTGGCGGCGTGCGAAGGTGCCGTCCTGCTGGTGGACGCCGCGCAGGGGATCGAGGCACAGACGCTGGCCAACCTGTACCTGGCCATGCAGAACGACCTCACCATCATCCCGGTGCTGAACAAGATCGACCTTCCTGCGGCGCAACCGGAGAAGTATGCCGAGGAGCTCGCCGGTCTCATCGGGTGCGAGGTCGAGGACGTGCTTCAGGTCTCGGGAAAGACCGGTCATGGGGTCACCGAGCTGCTGGACCGCATCGTGCGCGACCTGCCACCTCCGGTGGGGGACGCCGACGCACCGACCCGGGCCATGATCTTCGACTCGGTCTACGACACCTACCGCGGCGTCGTGACGTACGTACGGGTGGTGGATGGCCAGCTCTTGCCACGCGAACGGATCACCATGATGTCGACGCGGGCCACCCACGAGCTACTGGAGATCGGGGTGATCTCACCCGAGCCGGTCCGCAGCAAGGGCCTGGGCGTCGGCGAGGTCGGGTACCTCATCACCGGGGTGAAGGACGTGCGTCAGTCCAAGGTGGGCGACACCATCACGGGCTCGCAGCGCATGGCAACCCAGCCACTGGGCGGCTACCAGGACCCGCGACCGATGGTGTTCTCCGGGCTGTACCCCATCGACGGCTCGGACTACCCGACCCTGCGCGACGCGTTGGACAAGCTGAAGCTCAACGATGCGGCCCTCGTCTACGAGCCGGAGACCTCGGTGGCGTTGGGTTTCGGCTTCCGGGTCGGCTTCCTGGGCATGCTGCACCTGGAGATCATCCGGGAACGGTTGGAGCGCGAGTCGGGGCTGGACCTCATCGCCACCCTGCCCAACGTGGAGTACCTGGTGGCCATGGACGACGGGACGCAGGTGCACGTCACCAACCCCAGTGAGTTCCCCGCCGGGAAGATCGCCGAGGTCACCGAGCCAGTGGTGCGCGCGACGATCCTGACCCCGAGCGAGTACATCGGCCCGGTGATGGAGCTGTGCCAGTCGCGGCGCGGAGCGCTACAGGGCATGGACTACCTTTCACCCGAGCGGGTCGAGATGCGCTACACGCTGCCGCTGGCCGAGATCGTCTTCGACTTCTTCGATGCCCTGAAGTCCCGCACCCGCGGCTATGCCTCCTTCGAGTACGAACCGGACGGGGAGCAGACCGCCGACCTGGTCAAGGTCGACATTCTGTTGCAGGGCGACCAGGTCGACGCGTTCTCCGCCATCGTGCACAAGGACAAGGCCTACGCCTACGGGGTCATGATGGCGGGCAAGCTCAAGGAGCTCATCCCGCGGCAGCAGTACGAGGTGCCCATCCAGGCGGCCATCGGTGCCCGGGTGATCGCGCGGGAGACCATCCGCGCCATCCGCAAGGACGTGCTGGCCAAGTGCTACGGCGGTGACATCAGCCGCAAGCGCAAGCTGCTGGAGAAGCAGAAGGAAGGCAAGAAGCGGATGAAGATGGTCGGCACGGTCGAAGTGCCGCAGGAGGCTTTCATCGCAGCGCTGTCCCAGGACGGGGTCGGGGCCGAGAAGGCCAAGAAGTAGCCATCTCGATGGCAGCACGCGGTTCAGCGCCCCCGCAAGAGGCCGACTCCGACGGAGGTCATCCCGTGCGCCCGCCCGCTAGGAGGCGTTCCTTCGCCCGCCGCGGCACTCGTATGCCGGACGGGCACCAGCGTGCGTACGACGCGATGGCAGAGGACTTCGTGGTGCGGGTGCCACGAGCGGCCAGCGGCGACGACACCACTGTGGACCCGACCTACCGCCTGGACCCGGTCGCCGTCTTCGGCCGGGATGCGCCGCTGGTGGTCGAGGTGGGCCCGGGGTCGGGTGACGCCTTGCGAGCGGGGGCGCAGGCACGGCCGGAGTGGGACTTCCTCGGCCTGGAGGTCTGGCGTCCAGGCATCGGCCAGACCCTAGCCCGGATGCGCGCCTGCCCCCTGAGCAACGTGAGGCTGGCTGAGGTCGACGCAGCGCTCGCGCTGGCGACGATGATCCGCCCGGAAAGCGTGCATGAGGTGTGGACCTTCTTCCCCGATCCCTGGCCCAAGCGGCGTCACCACGTTCGTCGGCTGGTCAATGCCGGCTTCACCGGCGCCGTCGCCGCCGCGCTGGAGCCAGGTGGGGTCTGGCGTCTAGCCACTGACTGGGCGGCCTACGGCCGGGTGATGCGCTCGCTGTTGGATGCCGACGACCGTTTCGAGCTCGCCTCGACCGAGCCCGCTGCCATGCGCCCGGTGACCCGCTTCGAGCGCAAAGGTCTCGACATGGGGCGCGTCATCACCAACCTGAGCTACACAAGCCGCTGACCGTCGACGCTGGATCTGAGAGGGGCCCGCTCGCCGCGGTGCGTGAGCACTCCAACCAGGAAGCTTCTCGGCGGTACGGGTCGGACTCTGCGACTGGCGAGGCACCCTTACCGGGGCGGGACGCGGAACTGGGTGGTGAGGCGTTCTGCGGCGGGGCGGTCACCGCTGATCGTCAGCGACCCGGCCGACTCGAGCTCGCGCAGACTGCCTCCGGACAGGAGCGCGGTGCGTACGGCGTGGACGTCGCCGCTCAGGGTGGCCTCCGGGTGGCGTGGTTTGCCGCGGGTCACCTGTGCGGTACCGCCGGCGATCGAGAGTGCGAACGACTCGCCGTCGAGCTGGAGACCGTACTCGCCGTCCGGTGCGTGGGGCGCCAGGAGCACGCGCAGGCTGCGCAGGAACGAGACGGCGCTCATCTCGCGGGTGGTCGTCATAGGCCGGGAGGCGCCCCACCGGCCGAGAGCCTGGAGCACCGGGTCGAGCGCGTAGCCCTGGTCGGTGAGCTCGTAGACGGTCGTGTTCGCAGGCGGATCGAGCGGGTATCGCCGCAGGACGCCCGCGTCCTCCAGGTCGCGCAGCCGCTGCGAGAGCACGTTGGGGCTGACGTCGGGCAGTCCGATGAGGAGCTGGCCGAAGCGCTGCGGGCCGAGGCTGAGCTCGCGGACCACGAGCAGCGCCCAGCGCTCGCCCACGGCATCCAGTGCTCGGGCGACCCCGCAGGGATCGGCGTAGCTACGGCGGTGGGTGAGCCGGGCATGCGTGCCCGACCCTCCCCTACGACTGCTGCTGTTCATGCGCGTCATTCTAGTCCTTCTCGTGCAGTGACACTTGCAAAGCAGGAAGTATAGTCCTAAGTTAGGAATATCAACCAGAGGAGCTGACATGGCGACCTTCGTCTTGATCCCGGGCGCCGGGGGAGCCGGCGCGGTCTACTGGCACGAGGTCGTGGCCGAGCTTCAGAGGCACGGGCACACCGCGATCCCGGTCGAGATTGCGGGTGACGACCCATCTCTCGGGCTGCCCGAGTATGCCGCCATCACCGACGATGCGATCGGCGAACACACAGACGTCGTGCTGGTGACGCAGTCGATGGGTGGCTTCACCGCGCCGATGCTGACCAAGCTCGACCGCGTCTCACGGATCGTGTTCCTCAACGCGATGATCCCGCTGCCGGGGGAGACGCCCGGTCAGTGGTTCGACGCGGTCGGCCAGCAGGCGGCCTTCGAGGCGGCAGCGGCAGTCGAGGGGCGCCCGGCCACCTACGACCTCGACACGATCTTCCTGCATGACATCCCCGCTGAGGTCCGAGCAGCGATGGCCGAGGGCGACCGTAACCCGGCCGAGACGCCCTTCGGGCAGCCATGCACCTTCCACTCGTGGCCCGACGTGCCCATGCACGTCCTGGTGGGGGCCGATGACCGCATGTTTCCCGCCGACTTCCAGGTTCGGGTCGCCAAGGAGCGGCTCGGGCTCGACGCGGACGTGATGCCCGGCGGCCACCTGGTGGCCAGGAGTCGCCCCGTCCAGGTCGCGGAGAAGCTCCTCGCCTGCCTGGGTAGCCCCGTGGGCTTCACCCTCGACGCTAGCGCCAACGAGCTGCGACGGCTGGTCACCAATGTCCGCGACGACCAGCTCGATGCAGCCACACCGTGCACCGACTGGAACGTCCGCGACCTCGCCGCCCACATCTGCGGGCTGACCGTTGCCTTCACCCACGCGGCACACCACGAGGCCACCGGTGCCCCCCCGCCCGAGACCGAGCTGCCCCCGAACTGGCGCGAGCAGCTCTCCGCTGACCTCGATGTCTTGATCGCGGCGTGGCGCGACCCTGCCGCCTGGCAGGGAGAAGCCGAGGCCGGCGGCATCACCATGGCCGCCGCCGATCTGGCCACGGTTGCCCTGGACGAGCTGGTGCTGCACGGGTGGGACCTCGCCCGCGCCACCGACCAGGAGTTCACCGCGACCGACCAGGACATCGCGATCTGCACCAGCTTCGCCGCAGCGATGTCCACACCCGAGACTCTCCCAAGCCGACAAGGCCTCTACGGCCCCGTCATCGACACCGGCGCGGACCCCGCGCCCTTGGACGCCCTCCTCGGCCTGGCCGGACGGACGCCCTCCAAGCACTCACCGTTGAGGGCATGAAGGTCGCGGTGTCCAGGGCTTGGGCTGAAGGGCAATCAGCTCAAGCTCAGCCGGAAGCGCACCTGGTGTCGAGGGGGAGTAGCGGTGACCAGCACGGCTCCCAGTGTCGTGTTCGGGATGCGGGAGGAGGTCGCGATCTGGCCTCGGGGTGAGGTCAAGGTCAACGGCTAAGAGCGTGAGACCGGTGCGTCCTTGCCACGCTCAGGACCGGACCAGTGCAGCTCCCTCAAGCCGAACGTCGACCGGAGCCGCCGCACTTGGGGGAACCGCTGGATACCCTACGGACGAGGCTTGGGCGGGTTTGCGGCGAGACCGCGGTCGACCCACAAGCGCAGGGCGCGTTCGCTGTTCAGGGCTTGGTTGCCGACGTACACCCAGGAGTCCGAGACTGCGTCGCCCATGGTCATCGGCTCAACATGAACCGTTTCGACCAACTCGGGAAACTCATCACGCCCGACCTTGACCAGCAACCCACCCTGGCCGCTCACGCAGCAGGCCATCCGGCCCTCCACCATGAAGGCTAGGCCGCCGAACATCTTCTTCTCCGCGTCGACCCGGCCGCTGAGGAGGTCGCGGATCCGTCCTGCCAAGTGCTCGTCATACGCCATGCACTCATTCTGAACCGTGCCGCACCCTTCACAAGGGTGGATGGACTGGCGTTCTTAGGTGCTCTGGTCAGCCCCGGATACTTCGGTCACCAACAGCGTGTCCACGTACTCGCGCATCTCTGGGATGGCTGTCATCGAACTCAAACAAAGGTCTCGGCGTTTCCGCCGAAGAGCGTGTCGATCACGACTGCCTTCGGTGAACGTTGGTGACCATCGCACGGCGCCCATCCAGCGCCAGGTCACACCGTCGTCCCGCGCCCTCCGCTCGGCCACGCGCCACCTGTGCTCTGTGCGCTCCCCTGAGCGCGGCCCGATACTCTAGAGAAGTGAACGACGCCCGACCTGGCGGGCGGCCAACGTGACCCTCACTGAGGCCATCGCCGCCATCGAAGCCACGATCGACTCCCCGAGGCTCCGCGTCGACCGCAAGCGGCCGCTGGAGGATGCGGGCTCGTATCTCATCGTTGTCCTCGACACACGTGGTGGTGGGGACACCGAAGGCGGTTCCGTGGCCAACGGTCCCCGTCTGGTGAACAAGCGCACTGGCACAGTCGCGCGACTCACAATCCCTGAGGCGCTCGCCCGAGCCAGCCGAATGACCCCCGCCGCTTGACACCTTGCGCTCTCCACTGTTTTCAGGAACGCGAGAGATCTGCCGAGCCGGGCGCGTGGCTGGCTCCCGGCAACAGCGTCCCGCCCAGCCATCGACAATGGGGACGAGGCGCCGATGGTCCGCGCCGGCAAGTTCACGCCACCGGCAGCGAAGCGCGCCGTCCACCCTGCATTCTGACCTTCACCTGCTACTTGAGGACTACCACGACGACGGCGACGTTGTCATGACATGTCAGGCTCCCGACGGCGTCAACGCGGCGATGGTCGAGTCCGACCCGGATGGCTCCTTCATCCTCAGCTATACAGGTCCGCGAGGATGGGCCGGGACACAGACTGGGCATCCTTGATGCGAAGGTGTCACCGCAAACGGAACCTGTTCCGGTCAGCATCGGCTTGCGGACATGGCACCTGCACGCCTCTCGTGGTGCACTCAGGTTGGGTACCACAACGGGGCCGGTGAGGCTGTATGACGGCTACCTTCCACACTGGTGTGCGACGTCATAAGAACGGATGTGCTATGTCAGAGAGCGACAACCAAGCCAGTGACCGAGGGCCTGAGTTCGACGGGGTCAGGATCGGTCGCCCGGCCGCGGGTGGGCTGATAGACGCGGGCTACTTGTCGCTGGCGGACCTTCCGGAGGATCTCGCCGATCTTCTCGTCGTTCACGGCGTCGGTCCTCGGGCCATCCGATTGCTGCAGGAGGCACGCAACCGATAGCGGATCCACCCGCGGGAGTGGCATCTACGGTGTGTCTGCGGTACATCACGGGAGGCCTCCGGGCTGTGATTCGCGCGCTATGGTCCTCGCCCGAGCGGAGATGAAGCGCAAGCTTCAGCCGGGACATCTGCTGACCGCTCTCCAGGAACGTCGACAGCCCGACCCCGCCGCAGCGCTGCTGATGGCGCTCAGTCACACGCGGAACACTGCCTGAGCGCTCGGCCGACCGTCCCGGCTCCAAGAACACGGCCCTCGCCCTTGGCCGAACGTTTACCGGTGAGCGATGACACCCTTCGGGCTACATTTGCGTCCCCGCTTCCACCGGGTGCTGTCGAGGTGGTTGCCTTGTGCGTCCCAGCGTTCCCAGGTGCCTTCTTTCGTGCCGTGGTGGAAGGTGCCCTTCTGAAGAAGAACGCCGTTGGCTCGGTACCAGGTCCAGGCTCCGTGCAGCTCGCCGCGCTCGAATCCACCCTCCGATCGGAGGCGACCATCACCAGCGAAGTGACGCCAGAGCCCGACACGATCGCCGTCGACGTATGCGCCGGTCATGGTTCCGCCATGGGAGTCAGGTTCGGACCACGGTCCTGACTTGCGCCCTGCGGCGTCGAAGGAGTTGGAGTGGCCGGCCGAGCTCATGAGCGGCTGACGAGCTGGATCAGGTTACCGACGGTGTCATCCAGGACCGCCGTGACCATGTCACCCATCGCTGTCGGGGGTTGGGTGAACCGGACGCCGTGCTGTTCGAGCTCGCGGTGTGCGGCTTCGACATCCTCGACCGCGAAGGAGGTGTAGGGGATGCCGTCGGCGACCAGCGCATCCTTGAAGGCATTCACGGCTGGGTGCTCGTCCGGCTCGAGAAGCAGCTCAACACTGTGTGTGGCCTCGGGCTCGGCCACGGTGAGCCAGCGGTGCTGGCCGAGTGGCACGTCGGTCTTCGGGATGAGACCGAGCCGGTTGGTGTAGAAGGCGAGGGCCTTGTCCTGGTCGTCGACGAAGACGCTGGTGACATGTAGTCGTACGCGCACGGTGGCGCTCCTATCGGGTTGTGGGCCACCGCTGCGAGATCTCGCGTAGCGGCTCGGTGTTCAGGTGGTGCACTTTCGTTCGACCCTCGCGATGGGCGCGGATGAGGTCCGCCTCCTCAAGGACCGCGAGGTGCTGGGAGATCGCCTGGCGAGTCGATGAGCTCGCGTGCTTCATGGTCAGGCGGGAGCAGATATCGAACAGCGTCAGGCCGTCACGATCGAACAGCTCATCGAGGATCTGGCGTCGTGTGGCATCGGCTAGCGCCCGGTACACATCTCCCACCAACGCAAGATACGCAAGTATTTGCTTGCGTGTCTAGTCGTGCGGACTGACCAAGCGCACCGTCACCTTCCCGCACGGGGAACGCTGACCGGGAACACCTCGGGTCGACGCGTGCCGCTTCCCGTATCGTCCCGCACGACCCGTCCGCTGATTCAGGGACGCAGCCCGTGAGGTGACTCAGTCCTCGGCGGTCTCCCGGCCGCGGCGCACGATGGCCGGATCCGGTTCGCCGACGATGTCCTTGTCCTTACCGGTGTAGTCGAACCGGCTCAGGAAGGTGCGCATGGCACTGCAGCGGGCGCGCTTCTTGTCGTTGGACTTGATCGTCGTCCATGGCGCGTGGTCGGTGTCGGTACGGCGGAACATCTGTTCCTTGGCCTCGGTGTAGGCCTCCCATCGGTCGAGGGACTCCAGGTCCATCGGCGAGAGCTTCCACCGCCGCACCGGGTCGAGCTGTCGGATAGCGAAGCGCGTTCGCTGCTCGTTGCGGGTCACTGAGAACCACAGTTTGGTCAGCGAGACGCCCGAGTCGACGAGCATCTGCTCGAACCGTGGGGCCTGCTGCATGAAGCGCTCGTACTGCTCGTCGTCGCAGAATCCCATGACCCGCTCCACTCCGGCGCGGTTGTACCAGGACCGGTCGAAGAGCACGATCTCACCAAAGCTGGGCAGGTGCTTGACGTAGCGCTGGAAGTACCACTGACCGGACTCGGCCTCGGTCGGCTTGGTCAGCGCGACCACGCGGGCGCCCCGGGGGTTGAGGTGCTCGGTGAACCGTTTGATCGCCCCGCCCTTACCCGCCGCGTCCCGCCCCTCGAAGATCACGACGTGACGCGAGCGCGTGTCCTGGGCCCAGTACTGGAACTTCAACAGCTCGACCTGCAGCAGGTACTTCTCGACGTCGTAGTACTCCCGGCTCATCCGGGTGTCGTACGGGAAGCCTTCACGCCAGGTGTCGACGGCGTTGCCGTCGGGCGAGATCAGGTCGGGATCGGACCCGCCGTCGTCGCGCACCGTGTAACCCTCGATGCGCAGCTGGTCGATGTAGTGACGGAGCTCCTGTTGTTGGGCCACGGCACGACCCTAGTGGGCCCGGGTGAACAGCACGTGGCCTCGGCGCCTGGTCGGTGCCGGACAATGGGGCATATGCCGCCCCCTGCCGAGATCCACGCGGACCCGGCGCCCGAGGACGGGTCTCTGCCGGAGCACAGCCTGGCGGGGGCACAACGCCACCGGCTGGGGATATACGTCCACGTCCCCTTCTGCCGGGTCCGGTGCGGGTACTGCGACTTCAACACCTACACGGCTAGCGAGCTGACCCGCGGCGGCAGTCTTCACGGGTACGTGGACGCGGCACTCGAGGAGATCGCGCTGGCGGCCCGGGTGCTGGCCGGTGGGGCCGCATCGTCGCTGCAGCCGGCCCCTTCCCGGCAGGTCGACACCGTCTTCTTCGGTGGCGGGACACCCACGATGCTGCCGGTCGACCAGCTGTCCCGGCTGCTGCGGGCCATCGACGGGCAGTGGCCGCTGGCGTCCGGCGCGGAGGTGACCACCGAGGCCAACCCGGACACGGTGACGCCGGCAGTGGCCGACGCTCTCGCGGCGGCCGGCTTCACCCGCGTCAGCCTCGGCATGCAGTCCGCCGTGCCCCATGTGCTGAGCACGCTGGACCGTACGCACGAGCCGTCCGGGGTCCGCACCGCTGTCGAGGCGGTGCGCTCGGCCGGCATGCAGGTCAGTCTCGACCTGATCTACGGCACGCCGGGGGAGAGCCTGACGGACTGGGAGGCGAGCCTGGACGCGGCTGTGGCCCTTCGGCCCGACCACCTCTCGGCCTACGCCCTCACCATCGAGCCCGGCACCGCGATGGGAGCCGCGGTGCGGCGGGGCCGCCTGGCTCGGCCCAGCGACGACGACGAGGCCGACAAGTACGAGCTGCTCGACGCACGGATGCGCCGAGCCGGCTTCCAGTGGTACGAGATCTCGAACTGGGCCATGGGACCGCAGCTCCGGTCAGCGCACAACATGGGCTACTGGCGGGGGGAGAGCTGGTGGGGCATCGGGCCCGGTGCTCACAGTCACGTCGACGGAACCCGGTGGTGGAACGTGAAGCACCCCGCTGCGTACTCCGACCGGCTGGCCGCGGGTCTCAGCCCGGCCCATTCCCGTGAGGTGCTGAGCGGGGCGCAGCGCCACGACGAGTACGTCCTGCTCGGGCTGCGGCTCGCCGACGGGCTGAGCCTGAACGCGCTTTCGGACCAGGGTCGCCGCGCGGTGCCGGCGCTGGTGCAGGACGACCTGCTGGTCGGGCGGGCCGCTCAGGATGGTCGGGCCGCGCTGACGTTGCGGGGTAGGTTGTTGGCCGACACGGTGACTCACGCCCTGCTCGGGGCGGCAGACACGTCGTAGGCGGAGCCGGGGGGCT
>JBAUJO010000073.1:0-4921 GCA_049683875.1 Ornithinimicrobium sp. | reverse complement strand
CGCATGGCCCGCCTCGCGCTGGTCACCGCGACAGGCGTGGCCGTGGTGCTCGGCGCATCCGTGGCACCGGCCGCGGTCGACATCAGCGGACCGTTGACGGCGACCCCGGGGCCCGTGGACTCGCCGGTGTCGTCACAGACGCCGGTGGCTCGGGCCGGTCTGGTGTGCCCAGGGCCCGAGCAGCAGGGTCTGGCCGAGCAGACGGTGCCCGAAGTGGCTCAGGATGTCGTGGTCGAAGCGGCGACGGCGCCCCGGCCGACGATGTCGGACGTGAGTGCAGCCGGCGAGCTCGAGGAGGGCGAGGTGGCGCTGCACCGGATCTCCGGCGAGGCCCTCGACGAGACGCGCGAGCGTGGTGTGGTGGGGCGAGCAGGGCTTGAGGATGCGGACGGCCTCCTCATCGACGCCCGGGAGGGGCTGGCGCCGGGCCTCAGCGGCGCCCAGCTCTACCGGGGGGACCAGGAGCAGCGCCTCGCGCTGTCGCTGACTCCCTGCCGTGCGCCGCTGGAGGAGTCATGGCTGGTGGCCGGCGGCGAGGCCCCCGGCCGGGCCGAGCGGATCGTGCTGGTCAACCCGGGCTCAGGGCCGGTCGACATCAGGCTCGACGTGCTGGGCACACACGGCGCGGCCGACCCCGCGGACGGCGGCGAGGCCGCCACCGAGATCGCACTCGGAGCCGGCGAACGACAGGTTCTGCTGGTGGACGCCCTGGCGCCGGGTGTCTCCGGCCCGGTGGTTCGGGTCACCTCGAGCCCGGGGCCGGTCTCTGCCTACCTGGGGGACCGTTGGCTGGAAGGCAGCACGGATGCCGGCATGCAGCTCACCGCGCCGGTGGCCGAGCCCGCCACCCGACAGGTGCTGGGTGGCCTCGGGGACGGTCGTGGTGTCAAGCAGACCGACAGCACCGCGTCAGAGACGACGAAGACCCGGGAGAAGGACGACATCGACAGCGTGACGGTCAGAGCCGCGGTGCCGGGTGCGCAGGGGGCGGTGGTCCAGCTCCGCGCGCTGACCGCCGAGGGCCCGAAGCGTCTCGATGCCGACGTCGCGGTTGTGGAAGGTCGTACGACGAAGGACATCACGGTGCGCGGGCTGCCGCACGACAGCTACGCGCTCGAGGTGGCGAGCGACCAGCTGGTCGTGGCTGCGGCGCAGGTGCGCTCGGAGGCGAGCTCGGAGGGCGCCCGAGACCTGACGTGGGCTCCTGGCCTGGCAGTCCTGCGCGAGCTCGGGGGAACTCCGCTGCCCCAGCCTCAGGGCGGGGACGGCGTGGAGTACCAGCTCGCGTTGAGCGCCCCAGATGGGGGCGCGGCGCGCGTCGTCGTCGAGGATCCCGAGGGGGACCTCGACTCCAGTCGGGTGGACCTGGCTGCGGGCCACAGTCTGAGCCAGGACCTGGCCGGGGCGGCCGCGGTCTGGGTCGTGCCGGAGGGCGGTGAGGTCTACGCCGCAGTGACCGCGCAGTCCAGCCTGCGGCCACGACCCTCTGATGACGATGTGGCCCCGGTGCAGGGCGGGCAGGGTCAACGCAGACGCGCCGGTCCCGTCACCCTGCTGTCCGTGCTCGGCGTACCGGATCTGGCGGTTACGCGCACTGTCGTGGGGCTCACCCCCGAGGTGCCCTGAGGGGGCGGACGGGCTCACAGGAAGTCCTCGGGATCCAGGCCCAGCATGGTGGCGAGCTGCTCCACGACGACCTCGTGCACCACGGCGGCGACGTCCGAGGGGTCGGCCGCCCTCGCCTCGACAGGGCGTCGGTAGATGACGATCCTGGCCCGGGCAGCACCGTCGGCGGGGAAGAGCCGCCCCAGCGCCACGGCACCCTCCCAGGGGTGCGGATCGGTGGGGGGAACGTCCTGCACAGCGACCTCGAGGTCGGGAAGCTCTGAGCCCCAACGACGTTCGAAGGCGCCGACGGCGTCGAGCACTGCTTCGTCGAAGCGGCCCCGTCGCGACGACATGACCGGCACCCGGGGCCAGGCCAAAGGGCCCCGCATCCCGTGTCCGCGTCGGTCTCGTGCGCGCCCAGAAGCCACGCCCCGACCCTAAGCCTGGTGCCGTGGGCCCGGCGTGGTGAGACGCCCCTGTCACACGCGCCACCTACAGTGGGCTGTCGTGACGATCTCTCGCCAATGTTCCCGGACCGCCTGTGGCCGTGGCGCTGTGGTGACCCTGACCTACGTCTATGCCGAGCAGACGGCCGTGCTGGGGCCGCTTGCCACGTTCGCCGAGCCGCACTCCTACGACCTGTGCGCCGACCACGGGACCGGCCTGACAGCGCCGCGAGGCTGGGACATCGTGCGGCTGGACCCACCCGAGGGTCAGGCCATGCCGACCGACGACCTGGTGGCGCTGGCCGAGGCGGTACGCGAGCGGCGGGGGCCCAGGGCCACAGCGGCCCCGCGAGGGACACCCGAGGGTGCGCGGCGCTCTCACCTGCGGGTCCTGCGGGACCAGTAGCCTGCCCGCGTGCACGACCTCTCTTCGCTGATCACGGCCCACGACGTGCGAGGGCTCGTCCCAGAGCAGCTGACGCCTCCGGTGAGCCATGCGCTCGGGGTGGCCTTCGCCCACGTGGTGGTGCTGCCGGACGGGCGCCGGGAGATGGTGCTGGGTCGCGACATGCGAGCATCGTCCCCGGAGCTGGCTGAAGCCTTCGCCCGCGGCGTGAGTGCCGCCGGCGTCGACGTGCTCGACATCGGCCGGTGTGCCACCGACCAGCTCTACTTCGCCACCGGCACCAAGCGATGCCCGGGCGCGATGGTGACGGCCAGTCACAACCCGGCCGCCTACAACGGCATCAAGCTGAGTCGCAGTGCGGCCGTTCCCGTCGCCGAGGACTCCGGTCTGTCCGAGATTCGCGATGTGGCCCAGTGGCTGCTCGACCGCGGTTCCGTCCACGTCGGTGCTCTCGACGGGGAGCGGCGAGGGGCGCGCCGGACCGAAGACACGCTGGCCGCCTACGTGGCCCACCTGCACTCCCTGGTCGACCTGCAGGGTATGCGCCGGCTGCGTGTCGTGGTCGACGCCGGCAACGGCATGGCCGGACTCACCGCCCCGGCGGTGCTCGGAGCGCTCGGCGACCGATGCGAGCTGGTGGGTCTGCACCTCAGGCTCGACGGGACCTTCCCGAACCACGCAGCCAACCCGTTGGACCCCGCCACCCTGGTCGACCTGCAACAAGCGGTGCTCGCGCAGAAGGCGGACCTGGGCCTGGCCTTCGACGGAGACGCGGACCGGTGCTTCGTCGTCGACGAGAAGGCGCAGCCACTCTCGGCCAGCACGGTCACCGCCCTGGTGGCCGAGCGGGAGATCCGTAAGGAGATATCCCGGGGCGTCGCTCCGGCAGACATCGCCGTGGTACACAACGCCTCCTGCTCTCGATCTGTCCCGGCGACCGTGCGCCGGCTCGGGGCCCGACCCGTCCGGACCCGGGTGGGCCACTCCCGGGTCAAGGCGGCAATGGCCGAGCACGACGCTGTCTTCGGCGGCGAGCATTCCGGGCACTACTACTTCCGCGACTTCTGGCGGGCCGACAGCGGCATGCTGGCGGCGTTGCACGTGTTGGCCGCCCTCGACGAGGCGCCGGGTTCGGTCACGATGTCCGCGTTGGCCCAACCCTTCGATCCCTACCACCAGTCGGGTGAGATCAACTTCACGATCTCCGAGGTCGAGCCCGCCCTCGAGCAGGTCCGGCGCTGGGCCGAGGATCGGGACCCCCACGTGGCCGTCGACACCGACGACGGTCTCAGCCTGGTCAGCGTCGGTGACGAGGCCACCTTCTGGAGTGTCTCCGTGCGGTCGAGCAACACCGAGCCGCTGGTCCGTCTCAACGTGGAGGCCTCGGAGGTCCGCAGCATGCGACAGATCCGCGATGCCGTATGCCGGGTTCTCCAGGCAGCGTGAGCGAAGTCCCCCGCGGGCAGCGCCACGGCATGGTGGCTCTGTCAGTGAGTACGGTAGGCCGATGAGGTCCTCGATCGAACCCTGGCTCCGGGACATCCTGCGCTGCCCGGTGGGTCTGCATCCGTTGCTCGACGAGGTCGACGCCGCTGGTGACCCCGTGCTGGTCTGTGACACGGACTGCGGGTCTGCTGGCCAGCGCCGGCAGTATCCGTTCCTCGACGGCATCCCGGTCCTGCTGGCCGAGAAGTCGTTGCTCGTCCAGGTGCCCGAGGGCGGCGGCAGTGCCGCAGGTTGACGAGGCCCTCTTGGACGACCTCGAGGAGCTGCAGCGCAAAGACAGCCGCGGCACCCTGCGGGCACTGGCGACGGCTGGAGCGCAGACCCGTGAGGCGCTCACGCTGTCCCACGAAGCGGGTATCGACCGGCTCGGTGCGGGGGAGCGACCGCGCTCGGTGCTGGTCGCGGCGCTGGGGGGGTCATCCGTCGTCGCCCAGGTGCTGGAGCTGCTGGCCGAGCCGGGGTCCCCGGTGCCGGTGCAGGCGCGACGCAACCTCCCGCTGCCGGGCTGGGTCGGCCCGCTGGACGTCGTCGTCGCCGTGTCCCTGTCCGGGCGGGCGCCCGGGCCACTGGCGGTGGCCGCTGAGGCCTCACGACGGGGAGCCGGGCTCATCACAGTCGGAGCGCTCGACTCACCGTTGGCCGAGGTCTGTGCCCGTGCCCGAGGAGTTCATGTCGGGGTGGGACGGGATCGGGTCAACAGCCGAACCTCGCTGTGGTCGCTGCTGACCCCGGTCCTGCTGGCCTTCGACAGCGAGCACCTCGGGTTGATCTCCTGCACCGAGAGCGTGCTGCTGGACGTGGCCACGCGGCTGGATGAGAGCGCGGAGAGCTACCGCCCGTCGTCGGAGAGTTTCGTCAACCCGGCCAAGATGCTGGCGGTGCAGCTCGCCGAGACGGTGCCGATGGTGCTGGGCGAGGGCGCCCTCGGCGGCGTGGCGGCCGCCCGCGCCAGCTC
>JBAUJO010000072.1:0-16320 GCA_049683875.1 Ornithinimicrobium sp. | reverse complement strand
CGTCAGCGACGGGCCGCGGGGGGTCGTGCTCGCGGTAGGCGACGACGGTCCCGTCCTCCGAGCGAGCCTGCCCACCCCGCTGCGAGGCAACCCGACCGGAGCGGGCGACGCGATGACCGCCGCGCTGTGCGCCGAGCTGGACGGGCGGTCGCTGCCTCGCACCGTGCAGAGCTGGGCGAGTCTCGCGCAGAAGGCAGTGGCCTGGGCTGGGGCTGCCGTGTCTGCGCCCCTGGCCGGGGTTGTAGACCCTCAAGACGTCGCGCGGCTGCTGCTGGCCGTCGAGGTCGAAGAGCTCGACGGCTGAAAGGACGCCCGGCGCCTCAGCCGAGCACGATGCTGCGAGTCAGGCCGCGCGGCTCGTCCGGGTTGAGCCCGGCCCGTCTGGCTCGCAGCAGGCAGAGTCGATGCACCCGCACCAGCTCCGCCATCGGGTCGGTGTCGCGATGCTCGACGTGGGCGCCGGTCTTGCGGGCCTCGTCCAGGAGTCCCTCGGGCGTCTGCCCCAACGCCCAGACGACTCGTCCGGGGGCCGCGATGGCGATAGGTCCGTGGCGGTACTCCATGGCCGGGTAGGACTCGGACCACATCTGGAGCGACTCACGCACCTTCAGCGCCGCCTCGTGGGCCAACCCCACGCTCCATCCATGCCCGAGGAACGTCACCTGCTCGGCGTCGACCAACGCGCCGGGCACCTGGTCCTCGGACTCGCCGAGCACCGCCCGTGCGTCCGCGATCGCCGGGGCGAGGTCCTCCCCGAGTGAGGCACGAAGCAGAGCCAGCGTCGACGTTGCGAACCGCGTCTGCACCACGGACTGCTCGTCGGCCTCCGGGAGCACGATCGCGGCTTCCGACTCCTGCGCCACCGGGCTCCCCGAAGTCGCGACGATACTGACGTGCGCCGTTCCCGAGCTGCGCACATGATTGAGCACGTGACGCACTTCCGTGGTGGTCCCCGACCGGGTCAGCAGGACGACCCGGTCGTAGTCGCGGTTCAGGCGATGCTCGCTGGCAGCGAAGGCATCGGTCAGGCCATGCCCCCCCTCCTCGCGCAACGCGGCGAAGGCCTGCGCCATGAACCATGACGTCCCGCACCCGACCACGGCCACACGCTCCCCATCGCGGGGTAGCACGCCCGCGAACTCCGCGAGCCGGGCCGCCACCGCACGCCACACATCCGGTTGCGTCGCTGTCTCAGCGGACATGTGGGTGACCACGGGGCCTCCTGGGTTCTCGGGTGGAAGTAGAAAGGCACCCTACCGAAGAATGACTGAAGTTGCGCGATCTTCCTACATATATGCAGAAACATGCTTGTGGGCTTCTCTCGGAGCCGCTAACGTGACTCCCGCTCGGCCCTGACATGGAGGCCGGCCGGCCGATGGGAGGACCATGAACACCACGAAGGCAATCCTGGTGACGGGCAGCACCGTGACCCTGCTGGCGATGAGCGCCTGCAGCGGAGGGACCGGAGCCTCCCAGAGCGGAGGAGAAGGCGGCGGCGAAGGCGGCTCGCAGACGATCAAGCTCGTGGCCGCGGAGTACTCCAAGAACAACACCGCGGACTTCTGGGACTCCTTCGCCAAGACGTACAAGGAGGAGACGGGAAACACCCTGGAGGTGCAGATCGTCAGCTGGGAGAACATCGACCAGCAGTCCTCGACCATGATCCAGAACAACCAGGCCCCGGACATCCTCAACCTGAACGCGTACGCCGCCTACGCCCAGGACGACCTGCTGTACGGCGCGGACGAAGTGCTCAGCGACGACGTCAAGGACGACATCCTGGACACGTTCGTCGACTCCGGGACCTACGACGGCACGTTCTACGGCTTCCCGGACCTCGCCAGCGTGCGGGCCCTCTTCTACAACACTGACCTCTTCGAGCAGGCCGGTCTGGACGGCCCCCCCACGACCTGGGACGAGCTGGCTCAGGACGCCCAAGCCATCAGCGACCTGGGAGACAACACCACCGGCTACGCGCTTCCGCTCGGGCCCGAGGAGTCCCAGGGTGAGTTCTCCATGTGGCTGTACAACAACGGCGGAACCTGGAAGGACAGCGACACCTGGAAGATCAACTCCACCCAGAACGTCGAGGCGCTGACCTTCCTCAAGCAGCTCAACGCCGACGGCGTCACCCAGAACAACCCCGCTCGCACCAACCGGGCCGACGCCTTCGACCTGTTCCGCTCCGGCAACGCCGGGATGGTCATCGGGTTCAGCCCGCTGGCCGACTCGCTGGACGAGGCGGGCAAGGTCAACTACGAGGTCGCGGAGTTCCCGAGCAACGACGGCTCGGAGCCCAAGACCTTCGGGGTGACGGACTACCTCATGGCGTTCAAGAAGGACGGCAACCAGGAGGCGGTCAAGGCCTTCTACGACCTGTACTACCAGCCGGACCAGGTGAACACGTTCATCAAGAACGAGGGTTTCCTGCCCGTGACCGAGTCCGGAGTGGAAGAGTTCTCCAGTGACGAGGACCTCAAGGTCTACCTCGACACCCTGCCGAACGCGCGGCTGACCCCGACCGACGACCCGACGTGGGACCGGATCAAGCTGGCCGTCCAGCAGAACCTGGGCTCCGCTGTGGATGAGGACGGCAAGCCGCAGCAGGTGCTCGACCAGCTGCAGGAGACCGCGGAGTCGGGCGACTGAGGCGATGACGAGCCAGGCGAAGACCGCGCCGGACTCCACCACCACGGACAGCTCCCCACCCCCGCCTCGACGTCGCTGGGCCAAGGGCAAGGTCGGGCAGACCCACCCGCTCGTCGCCCTGCTCTGGCTCAGCCCGGCGCTGGCGCTCATCTTCGGGGTCGTGCTCTACCCCGCGGTCAAGCTGTTCCAGGCCTCCCGCGGCGACTACTCGATCACCGGTCTGCGTGTCGGTGACGCCGGGTGGAGCAACTACGCGGACGTGCTGGACCACCGCGCGCTGTGGACGGTCCTGGCCAACACCGGGTACTGGGTCGTGACCGTGGTCCTGTTCACCATCGTCATCAGCCTGGCCCTGGCCCAGCTGCTGGTCCAGGAGTTCCCCGGTCGGCGCTTCGTCCGCTGGGCCATCATCGTGCCGTGGGCGGCCTCGTTGATCATCACCAGCCAGCTGTTCGTGCTGCTCTACGACTACAACTACGGCATGATCAACCAGGTCCTGACCAGCGTGGGGTTGCTGGACACTCCGATCGACTTCCTGGGCGACGACGCGTGGACGATGCCGGCCATGATCGCCGTCGGGATCCTGGTGTCGGTCCCCTTCACCGTGTTCGTCTTCATCGCCGGGCTGAACGCCATCCCCGGCGAGATGATGGAGGCGGCCAAGGTCGACGGCGCCTCGGCGTGGCAGCGCTACCGGCTGGTCACCCTGCCGCTGATGAAGTCGGCCATGCTGGTGGCCGCTGTGCTGAACGTGATCTACGTCTTCAACAGCTTCCCCATCGTGTACACGCTGAACGACCGGAACCCTGGGTTCTCCACCGACACCTCGATCACGTTCATGTACAAGCTGGCCTTCGAGTCACAGGACAAGGACGTCGGGATGTCGGCGGCGATGGGGATCATGAACGTCCTGATCATCCTCGCGGCGATCGCGGTCTACCTCAAGGTGGTCAACTGGAAGGAGGAGACCCGCTGATGGGCACCGCGACATCCTCCGAGCCGGCGACGAACCGCGACCACCGCGCCCGTCGCCGCCGCATTCTGCTGTCCGTCGTCGGCGCCGTGGTGGCCCTGGCGTTCCTGGCGCCCTACAGCGTCATGGTGATGAGCTCGCTGCGCACGTCCTCCGACGTCAAGACCAGCCCGCCCACCTTCCTGCCGCGGGAGTGGCAGCTGTCGACCTACGCCCAGGTCCTCACCGACGAACGGTTCCTGAACTGGTTGAAGACCTCGCTCTTCGTGGCGACCACGGCCACGGCGCTGGTCATGCTGGTGGCCATCCCCGCGGCTTACATGACCGCGCGTTTCCGCTTCCCGGGGCGGACCCCGTTCCTGTTGCTGGTGCTGGTGACCCAGATGTTCAGCCCCACCGCCCTGGTGGTCGGGCTGTATAGGCAGTTCTTCGAGCTGAACCTGATCAACACCTACGCCGCGCTCATCATCACCAACGCGGCCTTCACCCTGGCGTTCGGGGTCTGGATCCTGCACGGGTTCTTCTCCTCTATCCCCAAGGAGGTGGAGGAGGCGGCTCAGCTGGACGGGAGCACGCGGCTGCAGACCTTGTGGCGGGTGATGCTGCCGCTCACCAAGCCCGGCCTGGTGACCGCCACCATCTTCACCTTCATCGCGGCGTGGAACGAGTACATCGTGGCCCTCACCCTGATGATCGACGACGACCGCAAGCCGCTGACGGTGGGCATGCGGGCCTACATCACCGGATACGAGCAGAACTGGGACCAACTGTTCGCGGCCTCGGTGATCGCCGTGGTGCCGGTCGTCATCCTCTTCGCCATGATCGAGAAGCACCTCATCGGTGGGCTCACAGCCGGCAGCGTGAAGTAGACCGCGGCGGCACCAGCAGCCCGATCGTCAGGGCACACCTGCCCGTTGCCGTGACGTCAGTCGCTACAGTTCCCGCATGACGGTGCAGCGTGTGCTCCCCAGCGAGGAGGCCGAGGATCTGCTGGCGCTGGTGCACCAGATCGCGACCGAGGAGCTGCTGCCGGCCGCCGACGCCGCCGAGGCGCAGGGCCGCTTCCCCCGTGAGGTCTACACCATGCTGGGCCAGACCGGCCTGCTGTCGCTGCCCTATCCGCAGGAGCACGGCGGGGGTGCGCAGCCGTATGAGGTCTACCTGCAGGTGGTGGAGGAGATCGCCTACGCCTGGATGTCGGTCGGTGTCGGGGTCTCGGTCCACGCGCTGACCTGTTTTCCGCTCGTCCACTTCGGCACGCCCGAACAGCAGGAGCGCTACCTGCCGGCCATGCTCTCCGGCCAGACGCTCGGGGCCTACTGCCTGTCCGAGCAGCATGCCGGCTCCGACATCGCTTCCATGCGCAGCCGGGCGACCGAGCGCGACGGCGGGTATGCCGTCTCCGGGACCAAGGCGTGGATCAGCCACGCCGGGCACGCCGACTTCTACACCACCTTCGTGCGCACCAGCGACGAGAGCTCGCGCGGACTGTCGTGCGTGCTGGTGCCCGGCGACGCCGACGGCCTGTCGTTCGGGCAGCCCGAGCGCAAGATGGGTCTGGCCTGCGACCCGGTCTCGGAGGTGACCTTCGACGACGTCGTCATCGACGCCGATCGCATGGTCGGCGAGCCCGGCCAAGGCATGCCCATCGCGCTGGCGGCGCTGGACTCGGGCCGGATGGGCATCGCCGCCACCGCCACCGGCCTGGCGCAGCGCGCGCTCGACGAGGCCACGGCCTACGCCCAGCAGCGCGAGCAGTTCGGCCGCCCTGTCATCGAGCACCAGGGCCTGGCCTTCATGATCGCCGACATGGCGGCGGCCGTCGGCGCCGCGCGCGCCTCCTACCTGCATGCCGCCAGGTTGCGAGACGCCGGTCACCCGCACTCGCTCGAGGCCTCGATCGCCAAGCTCACGGCTACCGACGCCGCGATGAAGGTCACCACCGACGCCGTGCAGGTGCTCGGAGGGTACGGCTACACCCGTGACTTCCCGGTGGAACGATTCATGCGGGAGGCCAAGGTGACCCAGATCTTCGAAGGCACCAACCAGATCCAACGGCTCGTCATCGCTCGTCAGCTGCAGCGCAAGTAGCCCACCCACCGCTCAGGAGTCACCATGCAGATCAGCTCAGACGTCGTTGCGCTCATCACGGGAGGGGCGAGCGGACTCGGCGAGGCCACGGCGCGCCGCATTCTGGCGGACGGGGGCTCCGTCGTGCTCGTCGACCTGCCCGGGGGGCGTGGTGAGGACCTGGCTCGCGAGCTCGGCGACCGGGCTCGCTTCGCCGCCGCTGACGTGCGCGAGGAGAACCAGGTCCGCGAGGCCATCGCCACGGCGGGTGAGCTCGGCACCTTGCGGGTGGTGGTCAACTGCGCGGGGGTGGCCACGCCGGGGCGGATCCTGTCCAAGCGCGGCACGCTGGGGCTGGAGGACTACCGGACCGTGGTGGAGATCAACCTGATCGGCACCTTCAACGTCCTTCGGTTGAGCGCGGAGGCGATGGCCGACAACGAGCCGCTCGACGGCGACCGCGGGCTCATCGTGATGACCGCCTCCGTGGCGGCCTACGACGGGCAGATCGGTCAAGCGGCGTACTCATCATCCAAGGGCGGCATCGTGGGTCTGACCATCACCGCTGCTCGTGACCTCGCCAGTGCAGCCGTCCGGGTGATGACCATTGCCCCCGGCGTGATGGAGACGCCGATGATGGACGGCCTCCGACCAGAGGTGAAACAGAGCCTCGAGGCGCTGGTGCCACACCCGTCGCGGTTGGGCAAGCCCGCAGAGTACGCCGCTCTGGTCGCCCACCTGGTCTCGAACTCCCTGCTCAACGGCGAGGTCATCCGCCTCGACGGCGCCCTGCGGATGCCCCCTCGATAGGACCAGGTGGACGTTCGCGTTCATCCACATTCTGGTCAACACCGTAGCCACCCGCTCGAGACCCGGGCGAAGATCCCCTCATGACCTTGCGACGACCGGCCCTTCTTGCTCTCGTGGGGGCCAGTGCCCTCGCCCTGCTTGCGCCACTGCCGACACAGGCCACGGGCACCGCATACGTGGCCCTGGGCGACTCGTTCAGTGCCGGTACGGGCACGCGGGCGCCGACTGATGGCTGCTACCGCTCCCCGTACGGCTACCCGGCCCTCATCGCCGGGGCCAGGGGGCTCGAGCTCGACTACCAGGCATGCACCGGAGCCAGCACCGCCGACGTGCTCGCGACCCAGGTCCAGGCGCTGGGCGCCGACACGGCCTACGTGACGATGACGATCGGCGGCAACGACCTCGGCTTCACCCCGGTGGTGACCCAGTGCGCGCTGCCGTGGTGGATCAGCGACTGTGATGGGGCGATCGACGACGCTCGCGACATCCTCACCAGCGAGCTGCCACGGCGCTACGACTCCGTGTTCAGCGCCGTCTCCACCAAGGCACCCAACGCCTCCGTGGTGGTCGGCGGCTACCCACGGCTGTTCAACGGGCAGGACTGCAGCTGGGCGACCTTCTTCTCGCGCCGGGAGATGCGGGCGTTGAACGCGGCCACCGACGACCTCGACACCCTGATCCGGGACCGCTCCGCCGCTCACGACTTCGGGTATGTCGACCCTCGGCCCTCCTTCGCCGGCCACGGGGTGTGTGACGACCAGGAGTGGGTCAACGGGTTCACGTTCCCGTTCGCCGAGTCCTTCCACCCCAACCGGGCGGGCAACGAGGCCTACGCCGACGTCTTCTGGCCGGGAGCCGGATCGACCGGTCTTGACCGCCTCGAGAGCCGGCGGCGGGTCCAGACGCCGGAGGCTGAGGCCCTCGGGCCCGCGGCGTCGGCGCAGGCCGTGCTCGATCTGGACCTCGCCAGCCCGGCCAACCTGCGCAGGGCGCGCTGGGCGGGGGTCAGCACCGGGCAGATCCGGGTGGCCGAGCGTGAGCTGCGCTCGAGCAACCCCGACACGCGGGCAAGAGGCCTGCGACGTCTGCATCGCCTGGACGACCAACAGCCTCGGGGGTCGGCGGTCGGCGGCGGGCGAGAGCACGCCGGCCCGGTCCGGGGCTAGGGGTCCCGGCGACTACCCGCTCCCGCAGGTCGAGGAGGGTGGCTGTCCGTCGAGTCGCTGCTGCGTCCAGTCGAGCAGGTCAGGTGCCAGGTCGGAGCTCTCGGCCACCAGGTTGAGGTGACCACGGCCCGGGTAGGTGCGGTAGTCCACGGTGTTGCCTTCGTCGCAACGGGACCGGACGTGGCCGGCCTGAACCGTAGGCGAGACCACCTGGTCCCGCTCTCCCTGGGCCACCAGCAGCGGGGCCTCGAGCAAGCCGCTAGGCACGTTCTCCGCCAGCCGCCGACCCAGCGCCCCGGTGTCCGCGTCACGGTCGAAGATCGAGTCGCCGAGCAGGGTCGACTCCGCCAGCGCGAGCACGGCGTCACCGCCGATCAGGCAGCGCTGCGCCAGGGTCTCGACCCCGGCCTCGGTCTGGCTGTCGACGTAGTCGCCGGTGTCGACGTCGTCGTAGACCGCCTCGTAGGCCTGCAGCACGTAGGCGGCGAAGATGGTGCCACCGGGGGCGGCACTCACCCCGTCGATGAGGTCGGGCAGGTTGCTGGCCGGAGCCATCGCGGCCACCCCCGTTAGCGGGATGTCGGGGGCGTAGCTCGGCTGGAGCTGAGCGGCCCACAGAGCGGCGTGCCCACCCTGGGAATGACCCCACACGACGGTCTCGTCCGTCAGCGAAAGATCCGGGATCGAACGAGCAGCCCGCACCGCGTCAAGCACGGAGCGACCCTCACCCTGGCCGATCAGGTAGGGATGCGGGCCGGGAGTGCCGAGCCCCACATAGTCGGTCGCGACGAACGCCCACCCTCGGTCGAGCACCTTCTCCACCGCCAGCGCTCCGCCGGTGCGCAGCGGTTCCTCGGCCTTGGACGGGGCGCACGCTCGGGCGAACCCGCTGGTGCCGTGGGCCCACGCGATGACCGGGGACGGCTGTCGGGGCTTTTCGGCACCGATGATGACCAGGCCGGTGGAGGTGGCCGGGACGCCGTCGTCCCGCGTGGTCGTGTAGCGAATACGCCAGGCTCGGGATGCCGGGGGCATGCCGCGCTCGAAGGGCTCCGCGCTGATCAGTCGGCCAGGGCCCTCTTCCACCGGCTTGGCCAACGGGCTCTGCCGGCTCTGCACCGTCAGGGGCGGATCCTGCTGCATGACGCCGAGCGCCGCCAGCGTGACCGCGCCGACGACGAGCACTCCGGCCACAAGCAGGGCGAGCACCGCAACGCGCCGCACCGTGGTCATCGCTTCAGTGTGACTGCTGCGCGGGGCGCGCCGGAGTGCGGGTGGGCACACACGGGGGCCAGGGTGGCTCATGATGGGCTGATGGATGACCTCAACGTGCTCGGTGAACCGCTGCAGGAGTGCGGCACCGCGCCGATGACCGGGTTCTTCAGGGACGGGTGTTGCCGCAGTGGCACGCGGGACTCTGGCAGCCACACGGTCTGCGCGGTGGTCACCGCCGACTTCCTGGCTCACCAACGCGAGCTGGGCAACGACCTGACCACGCCGCGACCGGAGTACCGGTTCCCGGGGCTCACGCCGGGCGACCGCTGGTGCGTGACCGCAGTCAACTGGGCCCGTGCCTACGCCGACGGCCGGGCGGCCCCGGTCGTGTTGGCGAGCACCAACCGGCTCGCCCTGCAGATCGTGCCCGGTGAGGTGCTGGCCGAGCACGCCGTCGACGTGCCCCCGGACCTCAGCTCGCTGGACTGATCCCCTTCGACCTCGTCGACCCCTTCGCATCACGCCTCCACTCGGAAGAATGGGCCCACGAATACGCCGTGGGGTGTCGCCGAATACACCGTTCCCCTATTGCAAGGCCAGCCGAACAACTCCTTCTCCCTTGTGCTCACATCGAGAATCTTTGCGGTGTATGGTCTCGTCGGGCATCCGCTGACGAGGGGTAAAAGCGATGAAAAGAATGGATTTCGTGAAAGGTATTGCCCCGCAACGACGGTGGCTCGTCCCTGCGATGGGACTGCTTGCGCTGGTGGTGGCTGCGACGAGCACGAGTGCCGCTGCGGACTCGGCTGGGGCCGCACGACCGCCGGGGTGCGAGCTGCCGGCGGGGTCGTTGACCGCAAAGGACCTGCCGCCTGGGGCCTCGGTGCTGGACTGCGACGCGGTCGGGCGGGTGCTGCGGGTCGACGGGGCCGGGGTCGTCATCCCCGAGCCGGGCATCGCCGTGGGGACCGAGGCGTTGAGTGACGACGGGACAGCCACCGCCCTGCAGGTGCAGGTGACCGAGGACGGGACGATCTCCTACCCGAAGGTCCAGACCGTGGACGAGGCTCCCCGCCGCAGCACCGCGCTGGCCGCTCCGGCCGGTGCGTGCAGCGACGCTGCCTACACCACCAACGACCTCAAGGAGTACGGCGTTTACAACTGGTACATCGGGGACGGCCCCATGCCTGCGGGTCTGTCGCGAAGGAACGCGCGCATTGCGTTCTCGGATGCGATCGACAACATCACGGGCAGCTTCAACGACTGCGGCTACGACGACCGCGTCGAAGCAAGGGCCAGGTACCGCGGCGCCACCGGCAACGAGGCCAATATCAGCACCACCGGAGTATGCACCTGGCGCGACCGGAAAAGCACCTGGGATGCCGGGAACCTGGCCGGTGGCACGGTGGCTCAGGCCTGCTGGTGGTCGTTACCGAGCCCAGGTGTGAAGAATGACCTGATCGAAGCCGACGTCCGCTACAACCGGACGGACTTCAACTTCACGAACAACCCGGGTAGCCGTTGCGCCAACCGGTATGACGTCCGTTCCGTGGGTACTCACGAGGCCGGGCACATCTTCGGCATGGGGCACGTCGGTCTCGGTCACCGGAACCTCACCATGTACGTGCAGTCCCTCACCTGTACCACCCGGGCCCGGACCCTCGGCCGCGGCGACGTCCGCGGTCTGCGCAGCCTCTACTGACCCGGCCGACTGACCAGCGTTTTCTCCGGCGTGTCTGCGTTCCGGGCCGACTGCGGCCCTCGATCGGCTAGGGGGCGAGACGCCAGGAGGTCGCTTCGAACCGGCCAGTGACGCAGCGCACGGAGATGTCGAGGTGGTCGCCGCTGCGCAGCGCCGCGTCCAGCAGCTCGGCATCGCGGCCGCCCTGCGTCTGTGACGTGACGACCAGCTGAACGGTGACGCTGGAGTACTGAGACAGAGGCAGGGTTGCGCCACCGTCCGCCTTGACCGTCGCCTCGTACGGGGGTTGTGGCCGCAGTTCCTCCTCCCCCACGGACGCCTCGACGCTGACCACCCGGCCGGTGATCGTCGACTCGTCAGCCGCGGTGCACTTCACCGGCTCGGTGAGCTCATCCAGCTCCTCGGGCAGGGCGGACGCCCGGCCCTCGATCCACACCACCCCCTGGGCCATGACGGCTACGTCAGGCTCGACGCCAGGCAGGGACCACACCTCCACCGCCTCGTTCCCCGCGCGCTGGCCGTCCGCGCACGGGGGGGTGGACCCGGTCCCCACGCGCTGCCCCGGCCGTGGCATCCGGAGGGGGTCGCCGTAGCCCGCGTACGTCCGCCCGTCGAAGACGATCTCGGCGGCGCAGGAAGCCTGGGAGGAGTCGGTGTCACCGCTCATGGTGGCAAGGAAGGTCCCGCCACCGACCAGAGCCAGCACCGTGGCGGTCACAGCGAGCGCCCACGCCATCCTTCGGGACGTCGGCCGGGAAACCTCGGGGGCAGGGGCGGCCGGGGAGTGTTGGGTGTGCTGACCCGTGAACGTCGGCGCCCGCGTGCTCGCTTCCGCGAGCTGGGTGCGGAGCCGGCTCTCGAAGTCACTCATCGCGACCACTCCTCTCGGTGACATCGGTGGGCGTGGTCGCACCCGTGCTGTAGGTGGAGCCGAGCCGAACCCGCAGCTTCGGCAGGGCTCGATGCACGAGCGACCTCACGGTGGAGCGCGAGCATCCGAGAATGTCGGCGATCTCGGCGTCGGGCAGGTCCTCGAAGTAGCGCAGCACCACCGCCGAGCGCTCCTTTTCGGTGAGGTCTCGTAGCGCGTCCAACACGGCCAACCGGTCCTCGGGCTCGGGCCCGGGCAGGTGCCCTCGGGCGCCGCCGGACCAGCGGGCCAGCATGCGCCGGTGTATCGAGCCGCGGCGGCCCTGGCTGGTGTACTCGTTGACGATACTGCGCCGGGCATAGGCGTGAGGTTGGCGCAGCCCGTCCAGACCCCGGAGCACCAGGGCTGCCAGCACGCTCTGGACGAGGTCCTCGGCCTGGGCGCGGTCGCCTCCGGTCAGCAGGTAGGCGAACGTGAGCAGCGACTGGCCGTGGGCGGCAGCGAATCCCTCCACTGCGCCCTCGACAGGTCGGCGCTCCTCGATCTGCCTCACACCTCCTAGACGCACACCTCGGTCGAACTGTTGCACCACGCCCGCTCGCCCGTCCGCTCCCACAGCCAGACATGACCCGTTCAACCTTAGAGGGGCCGTCGGCAGCCTTTGTCGTCTACGCCTTCGCGTCGTGCTGGCCCGCGTCGAGCCGGTCCGCGGCTCGCCGTACCGCCTCGACGCTGCGCTGCACGTCCTCTCCCGTGGTCGCCCAGTTGCTGACCGAGATCCGTAGCACGGCGCGTGCCTGCCAGGTGGATCCCGACATCCACGTCGTCCCGTCATCCAACAGCGCCGCCACCACCTGCCGCGTCTGCTCCTCGGAACCGAAGCGGATGCACACCTGCGTGAAGACCACGTCGTTGACCACCTCGGCGCCCGGCACGTCGGCCATCGCCTCGGCAAAGGCACGAGCGTGAGCGCATAGCCGGTCGACGAGCTGCTCCACCCCGGAGCGCCCCAGGCTGTGCAGGACCGCCCACACCGGGAACGCCCGGCCACGGCGCGACATCTCGGGCACCTTGTCCACGGGCTGACAGGTGGCATCACGGATCAGATAGGCACCGGTGACTCCCATCGACGACTGAAGCGCCGCTTCGTCCCGGACCACCACCAGCCCACAGTCGTACGGCACGTTCAGGGTCTTGTGTGCATCTGTGGCCCACGAGTCCGCCTCCGCGACCCCCTCGACCAGGTGTCGATACGTCGAGGATGCTGCCGCCCACAGGCCGAAGGCTCCGTCCACGTGGACCCACGCGCCATGCTGGTGCGCCACCGAACACAGCGCAGCGAAGGGGTCCGACCCACCTGAGTGGATGTTGCCTGCCTGCAGCACCACGACGGTGGGCATGCTCTGGTCGCGTTCAGCCTCGTCCAGCGCCGCAACCAGAGCGTCGGGACGGATGAGCCCCTGCGCGTCAGCGGCGACCGTCTCCGGCTCGCCCAACCCGGCGTACCGCAGCGCGACGTCGACGGAGACGTGTCGCTCCTCGCCCACGAGCACTCTCACCCTCGGACCGCCCGCCAACCCGAGCCTGGCCACGTCCCACCCGGCTCGTCGTAGCACCTCGTCCCGAGCGGTGGTCAGCGCGGTGAAGTTGGCCGTGGTCGCTCCGGTCGTGAACCCCACCGCACTTTCGGCGGGCAGACCAAGCAGGTCCAGCAGCCATGCGGAGGCGAGATCCTCCACGGCCGTGTGCGTGGGGGTCAGGCTACGTAGGCCACAGTTCTGGTCCCAGGCGCTGGTCAGCCAGTCCGCAGCGAGAGCCGCCGGGTGGGTACCCCCGATCACGAACCCGAAGAAGCGCCCCGCCGGCATGGCGTTCAACCCCGGCTCCCCCGCCCGACCGAGCAGCTCGATCGTCTCCTCCGGCGACCCCGAGTGCTCCGGCAACGTCTTCCCCAAAGCCTCTTTGACCTCCTCGATGGTGGCCTGTGGAGGCACCGGTCGCTCCGGCAGTGTGGTCAACCAGGCGTCGGCGTGGCTGCGCGCAGTGTCGAGGGCCTTCGCTACGTCGTTCATCTGTGCAGTGTGGCTGGTGCGCGGGGACGAGGCCAGACTGGCGCCTAGGACTGCGCCTGTGGTTCGTGGGGGATCGCGTGGAGCAACGCTGCGAGAGCCTCGGCTGCCTCGGCCAGCCGCGCCAGGAAGGTCTGCACCTCGCCGGTCTGGGTACGGTGCGAGGTCACCAGGAACTCGTAACGCTCCGGCAGCGCGGTGTAGTTGATGCCGATTCCCCCGCCGCTGGTGGGCGCGAAACACATGCCGACGATCTGGTCGTGGTCGCCGATGCTCGAGGTGGACAGGAAGTCCGTCTTGAGGCGCTGGTAGCTCGGGTCGTCGAGCACGGGCAGAGCCCACTGCCGTGCCTTCGCGACCATCGCGAGCCCGGTCAGGTGTCGGTCGATCCCCTGACCCGTCTTGCATGCCTTGATCCAGTCCTTGTGCGCGGCAAGCGCTTCGTCCAGGTGCGTTCCCTCGGCATCGCCGTCGAGCAACGCGCGCACGAGTCGCACCGCCTCGGGGGTCACGGCTCGCAGGCACTCGGTCCGCCCGGCCTGGTAGTGCCGCGTGTCGACCGCCTCGTAGGTGCTGCGCACGTGTCCGTACGTGGCCAGCTGGGCGTAAAGCATGACCCACTGACACAGGGCGTCGTCACTGACCCGGAACAGCAGGTCGGGTGGGACGGGCCGGGGCACACGGACCGTGTCCAGCCGGATCTGACGGGCCTTCGCTCGGTATGCCGCGACCTCGGTCGCCAGCCGCTCAGCCAGGTCGTCGGGGTAGCTCCACTCCAGCGCCTCGACCGGCAGGGCGGGCTCACCGCCTTGACCGGGCTCACCGTGCTGCTCCTCACCGGCGCGGCCGGTCACGGCATCCGACTGGGCGTGTGCCAGGACGGCCTTGAGGGTCGCGGCGTCGACCTGGCTGTGCTCGAGATGCATTCCGACAAAATCGTCGACCAGGCTCACCTGATAGGTGATCGGCGTATATGCCCATGCCCGACCGGCCCAGAAGGCGGTGCGCCACAGGTGGTCCTCCATCGTCATGCGGGTTCGCACAAGGTTGACGACGAACAGGACGCCACCCAGGCGGTCGTAGACACGCTGGTTGTCGGGGTCGGCCAACAGCCGGTCGAGGTAGGTGCAGGCCTGCCCGCTGCCGAGGTAGGACAGGGCGGTGAACCCAGGGTCGGTGCTCGGTCCGCTGGCCGTCGCCCGCTTGAGGGCAGCCTCGATGGCTCGTGCGATGCTCAGCCGCGACAACGGCTGACCGTGCTCGTTGCTGATCGGCGCCACCATCAGACGGTCATCGACCAGCAGACCGATCTCGCGACCTCGGGGGGTGTGGTCCGCCGGCCTGAACTCGTCGGTGCTCCCACCAGGGTGCCGCAGCCCGCCGGCGAGCACCGCCCGCTGTTGTCCGCAGACCTGCTCCCCGCGCGGTGTCTCCTCGGCGGGGAGCTCGCCTCTCAACCAGGCAAGGTGCACCCCGGCCAGCCGCTGCACGACCTCCGCGGCGGCAGCGCTGCGAGCTGCGGGCGAGCCCGTCCGGCCGTCGGGTCTCGCGGGATCATCCGGATCGGTGGTGAGACCAGGGACGCGGATCTGGAAGCCGACGCTGCTGGTCAGCGGAAGCGCGGTGCGCACGTCCAGGTAGCCGCGCAGCCATTCGGTCGACAACCAGCTGCGCCCCGCTGCCGCTTCAGAGGCGGCGAAGGCCTCGAGGTCTGCCTGGCAGGCAGGCCCGCGGCCGTCGAGGGTCTGCCGGACCGCGTCCTCGGCCTGGAGTTGCTCCCGCGGGCTCAGCAACGGTGCCACCGCCCCGAGATACCTCTCCAGGGTCTGGGCCAACGCAGGCACCGGCAGGGAGTCCATCCGGCCAGTCTGCCGTGCTGAGGGCGCGCCCGCCCGGGCTGGTCTCAGGTTCCCGAGCGCGGCACGGCGGTGTTACGCAGGCTGCTCCGCATACTCAGCCATCGTCTGCTCGGCGACGGCCTTCCGGCGGCGCAGCTCCCAGTAGGCGGCCGCGAAGTAGACGAGCGTGCCGATGCCGGCGACCCAGAAGAACTGGTCGCGGTGGTCGGTGTAGGCGCCGACGTCCGGGCTGCCGAGCAGGACGAACAGCGCCATCGCGAAGATCACGACGAGGGCGACGATCCACAGGACCCTCAGTCCCTTGCTCAGCGAGCTGCGGTCCTTGGTGTCGATATCGGTGGGAGCGCGTTTCGCCTGCTCGGCGTGGAAGGCGTCCACCCGCTCGTTGAACCGCTCGTCCTCGGCCTCGCCCTCGGGGTAGCTCTCCGCCGCCCCCATCATCTTGGCGAAGACCACGTACAGGACGATGCTGAGGATGAAGGCAGGCACGAACGCGAAGTAGACGGGCATGAGACCGAACCCGACCGCGCAGGCCGCAAGGGCAAGCGTGATTCCCCAAGCCAGCAGCGCGGGGGTGTTGGTCACGCCCTTGTGGCCCGCCCAGAACGTGGTCATCCCGAGCCGTGGTAGGACCCAGTACGAGGCGAAGATGATCCCGCCGACCGGCACCAGAGTGATACCGGAGTAGGTGATGAAGATCAGGTAGTTGCGGTAGACGAAGGGGAACGCGCTGGCGACCAGGACGATCACACCGATGATGAGCGTCGCCTTCCGGCGCGACAGCGTGGGGACGACACCCTGCGCGGCCAGCCCCGAGCGGTACAGGTTGGCGTTCGCCGTCGTCCAGCCGGCGACGACGACGACGACGAGGCCTGCGTAGCCCAGCGCCTGGAACGCGACGTTCCCGGGCTCGATGTCGACGATGCTGATCTTGAC
>JBAUJO010000071.1:0-2064 GCA_049683875.1 Ornithinimicrobium sp. | reverse complement strand
CCCCAGGACCGTGCGACCGCCCTCGTGCACCAGGCCGACCGCCCGGTCCACCAGCTCATCCAGGGTGCTGGGTGAGGCGCTCACATCATCGAGTGGTTGGCGGTGCGTGGGTCGGGGAACATGCGTTCCTGTGAGTCCAGCGCCGTGATGGCCCTGACCTGGTCCTCGCTCAGCTCGAAGGAGAACAGGTCGATGTTGCTGCGGATGCGGTCCGGCGTCACCGACTTCGGAATGACGATATGACCCTGTTCCAGATGCCAGCGCAGCACGACCTGCCCCGCGGTGACCCCAAGGTCGTGGGCAGCCTCGGTCACCGCCGGGAAGTCCAGGTCCGCGCCTTGTCCGATCGGGGCGTAGGCCTCCACAGCCAGCCCGGCCTCGCGGCTGGCCTGACGGGCCTCGGGCTGCTGGAAGCTGGGGTGCAGCTCGATCTGGTTGACCGCGGGCGGGACCTCAGCCCGCTCCAGCACCCGCGAGAGATGTTCGGGCAGGAAGTTGGACAGCCCGATGGCGCGCACGACCCCTTCGTCGTACAGCGTCTCGAACGCGCGCCACGCCTCGAGGTACAGATCCTGGCCGGGGGCCGGCCAGTGGATGAGATAGAGGTCGACCACCTCGACGTCCAGCTCGCGTCGGCTGTTCTCGAACGCGGCCAGTGTGGCGTCGTAGCCCTGCTCGCCGTTGCGCAGCTTCGTGGTGACGAACAGCTCGTCACGGGCGATGCCGCTGGCCCTGAGGGCGGCGCCGACGCCCAGCTCGTTCTGGTAGCCCGCTGCGGTGTCGATGTGGCGGTAGCCGGCCTCCAGAGCCTGCTCGACCACCTCCTGGGTCCGGTCCGCGTCGATCTGGAAGGTCCCGAGGCCGACCTGGGGGATGCGGACGCCGTTGTTGAGCTCGACGCGAGGAACAGTGCTCATCGCCGGGCCTACGCCTTCTTCTGCCACGACGTCTGCGCGCTCAACCCGGTGTGCGCCCACCACGCAGGACAACTGACGACCGGGCATCGGACACTGGTCATGTGGAGGTACTCCTCGTGGTCGTCGCCGTGGCGCTGGTGCTGGGACTGGGACTGGCGCCGATCCTACGACGCCGCGAACACGCCGTCTCCCCCGAGATCCACACCGCAGAGATCGATGAGATATTTGCGCGAGTCGACGCCGAGGACGCGGCTCGTCTGGAGAAGCTGCTCCGGGTGCGCACGAAGGACCTCATCGCTCGGCGAGTGCCCGTGCGGCGCATCCGCCAGGCGCCGACGCCTCGCGTTGCACGTATCGCGTTCAGCAACGGGGTCATCGTGCTGGTGACGACCAAGACCCCCGGAGACCTGGTGCGGATGGCCCGGGCCATGCAGGGGACCTCCGTGGTCCTGGACCAGATGAGACTCACCTCGCAGGGCCCGGTCCTGCGTTTCGTGTGGCATGAGGCGGACCGGCTCGAGGTGTATGCCGTGGGCCTGGACCAGGCGGACTAGGTCTGCGAGCGCTGCCCAGACCGCGGCGGGCAAGCGGTCCAGGTCGAGCGTCACCGTGGGGGGTTCGCAGTCCATGCCTCCTTGGATGGACCCGACTGTCGCAGTGCGGTTGTCAGCCCGCGTGCCTTGAGCAGCGTCTCGGCGTACTCAGCGGCGGGATCGGACAACGCCGTGATGGCACCGCCCACGCCGAACGTCGCCCGACCCGCCTGTGGGCCGGCCGTCTGCAGCACGATGCTTCGGATGACGATCGAGGTGTCCATGGCGCCGTTCAGCCCGAGCCAGCCGATGGCCCCGGAGTACACCCCGCGTGGGCCTGCCTCGAGGTCGTCGAGCAGCTCCATGGTGCGGATCTTCGGGGCCCCGGTCATCGAGCCCCCGGGGAAGCAGGCTCGCAGCACGTCGACAGGCCCCATGCCTTCCGCCAGCGACCCCGTGACGACCGAGACGAGCTGGTGCACCGTGGCCCAGCTGCGCACCTCGAACAGGGCGGGGACGCTCACCGAGCCCGCTCTGCACACGCGGTGCAGGTCGTTGCGCAGAAGGTCCACGATCATGAGGTTCTCGGCGCGCTCCTTGGCGTCGGCGGCGAG
>JBAUJO010000070.1:0-3785 GCA_049683875.1 Ornithinimicrobium sp. | reverse complement strand
GAGCCAGACCCACCCCGGCCAGGGTCACTGTGAGCACCGCCTCCTCCACTGGGACCGCGACGAGCCCGGTCTGCCGGACACTGCTGGCGCTCACGTACAGCGCGGCCGCCCCCAGCAGAACGAACGCGACCGTGGCAACACCCCCGAGGGTGCTCGCTCGGCGACGATGCGTGAGTTCTGTGGCCATTGTGTTCGTTCGCCTCATTTTGAGTTCATCGAAGGTTGTTTGCAGCGATTTAACTCTATGGAGGGACTGTTCGCAAGCGCTGCTCCGGCGCGCGATCTGAGGCCGGTCCGCGGCTGACACACTGAACCTCGTGCGGTGGACTCGCTTGTTCGACGACCTCGAGGCTCAGATGAGGCGACTCGAGCAGTCGGATCAGGAGGCGGAGATCGCTGAGCACACTCGCGCCGCCCGGGGGAGCGTCGAGCTCGTCGACGCATTGGCTGCCGACCGCGGGGCCAGCGTGAGGGTTCAGGCCCGCGCGCTCGGCCTCGTCGCTGGCACGATCGCCGATGTCGGTATGGACTGGTTCACCGTGGACACCGATGTCGAGGGTCCATCTCGGCGCAGGTCTGTGCTGCTGCCGCTGTCGTCGGTGCGCTCGGTGACGGGCCTCAGTGGCTTCGTTGACCAGCGCGGCTCCGCATCAGCGCGCCGCTTCGGTCTGCGGCTGGCTCTTCGCGCGTTGAGCCGCGACCGTGCCACCGTGCGGGTACACCTGGAGGACTACACGGTGCTGGGCACCATCGATCGAGTCGGCCAGGATCACATCGACATCTCGGAGCATCCGGACGACCGGCCGCCTCGTCGCGCTGAGGTGCGCCTAAGGCACGCCGTTCCGTTGTGGTCGCTGTGCGCGGTGCGTCAGCTTTGACGCCACTCGCTCCTCGGAGGTCAGCGCTCGCGAGGGCAGAGGGGGTCAGAGGTCGCCGGAGGCGTTGCCCTGCCTCTCCTCGCGAGCGATGAAGTCCTTGGTCTGGGCGTACATCCGGTCGATGTAGTCCTCCAACGCGCTTCTCTCCACGCGCCAGGCTCCGCGGCCACCGATCTTGATCGCGGCCAGATCGCCGCTACGAACCAACGACTTCGTCTGCGCCAGGGAGACGTTCAGGGTTTCCGACACGTCGGTCAGCGTCAGGAATCGTGGTTCCACCGCACCTCCAGGTCGTCTTCGGCCACGTCTCGCGCCGCGCCCGACTGGTCCCGGGCCCGCCCCGGTTGTATGTTGACCGCGATCTTACGTCCCAACCCCTGTGGGGCGAGCGTGGCTGTGGACAACGACGGTCCAGCCGAACGGTGCGAGTGAATACTGAGCCCTGTCAGTGGTGCCGTGCAGGTCGGACGGTCGGACGCGGCACCGCCGCCCGCCCGGAAGGTCCCGTATGTCCTCATCACCATCCCCCCAGGCCCATCGCCTCCGCCGCCCCTCGTGGGCAGACGCCCGACTGGTGATCGGAGTGCTGCTCGTCCTGTTGTCGGTCCTGGCCGGGGCCTGGGTCGTCAGAGCAGCGGACGACAGCACCGGCGTCTACGCCGCCAGCGGTCCGCTGCTGCCTGGTCAGCAGGTTCGGGACTCGGACCTGAAGGTCGTCCCGGTCCATCTGGACGAGGCCGCGGATGCCTACACCGACGCGTCGTCAAAGTTGGAGCCCGGCACGTACGCACTGCGACCCGTCGCTGAGGGCGAGCTCATCCCGGCATCAGCGCTGGGCTCCGCGCGCCAGGCGCGGGACAAGACCGTCGCCGTACCCGTCGATCCCTCCGCTGCGGCGCCGCTTAAGGTCGGCACCGTGGTCGACCTCTGGGTCAGTCGCCGCGATCCTGACCAGACCGGCGTTCGCTACCTCGACCCCGAGCTCCTGCTGCAAGGAGCAGTGGTGGCGCAGGTGCCGGCGGCGACCGGTGGGCTGGACGTCGGCGTCGGTCGCGCCGCCGTCTCGGTCATCGTGCCTGCCTCCGAGGTCGGCGCTGTGATCTCCAGCGTCGACCAGGAGGCGAGGATCACGCTCGTCCCCGCTCCCGGAACAGGCGGCGGGGAACCATCGTGAGCCTGCCCGCCCTGACGGCGGTGACGCCCCGGTGGGAGGGCGCGCTGGCGGCTCACCTGGGTCGAAGCGAGCAGGTGCACGTCGCGCGTCGGTGCGCCGACCTCACCGAGCTCATGGGGTGCGCCGAGGCTGGCGTCGGTCGGGTGGCCGTGGTGTCAGTCGACCTGCGCGGTGTCGACCGCACCGCCATGGCGCGACTTGCGGAGCGCGGACTGTGGGTGCTGGGGGTCTGCCCACCGCACGACGAACCCGGTCGCGACGCCTTGCAGCGATGGGGCGCGGTCCTTCCTGCTGACGCTTCCTTCGAACAGCTCGACGATGCGCTCAGCGACCTGCTCGCACCCTCGGCCCATGGGGCGAGGGCCGCGGACGCGCTCGAGGCGGCATCACGCGGCCCGGAGCTGGACGCGGCGGTCTCGTCGTCCGGTGGCTACGCCGCTCAGAATGAGCCAGGCGACCCAGAGCTGGACGTGTCGGGCGTCGATCCACCGCCACCGGGCCGGGTCGTCGCGGTGTGGGGGCCAGCCGGCGCGCCGGGTCGTACCACCGTGGCGGTGAACCTCGCGGCTGAGCTGGCTCAGGCAGAGCCGGTTCTCCTCGTCGATGCCGACACCTATGGCGCGAGCGTGGCTCAGATGCTCGCCGTTCTCGACGAGGCGCCGGGGGTGGCCGCGGCAGCCAGAGCGGCTGACCAGGGCATCCTCGATGAGCAGACCCTGACCAGGCTGGCCCCGACGGTGCAGGGCACGTTGAGGGTGCTGACCGGCTTCCCTCGGGCCGACCGATGGCCCGAGCTGCGCGAACACGCCCTGGCTGACGTGCTGCGGACCGCGAGGACGATGTCGGCGTGGACCATCGTCGACACCGGGTTCTGCGTGGAGCAGGACGAGGAGATCAGCTTCGACACCGCGGCCCCCCGTCGCAACGGGTCCACCCTCAGCGTGCTCGGCGCCGCGGACGAGGTACTCGTCGTCGGCAGCGCCGACCCGATCGGTCTGCAGCGCACGGTGCGCGCCGTGGCGGAGGTGCGCGAGCTGGTGAGCGGGCCCGTGCGGGTGGTCGTGACGCGGGTCCGAGCGAGCGCCGTTGGCCGGGACCCCCATCGCCGCATCCGAGAGGTGCTGAGCAGGTTCGGCAGTATCGAGCAGGTGCACCTGGTCCCCGAGGATCGGGAGGCCATGGACGCCGCGCTGCTACACGGGGCGACCTTGAACGAGGTGAGGCCGTCCAGCCCGGCCCGGCTGGCTCTCGCCGAGCTGGCCGACGTGGTGGCCGATCGCCGGCCGAGCGGCCACTCCCGCAAGGTCCGCGTCCGACGACGCAGATCGTGACGATGTCTGCGAGGATGACGATCATGTCGGGTGAGATCCGGGTCTATCTCCCTCTGCAGACAGAGCACCTGATCGCGCTGCAGGACGGAGAGGAGCTCGAGACCGGCCTGCGTGGGTTCGCGGTGACCGACCAGATCCGGCGAGCCGTCGCCGGTGACGACGTGGAGGAGCAGGAGTTCTTGGCCCTTCAGCAGGCTGCTTCCTCGGCCCTGGCCGCCGGCATGCCGGTGCTGATCGGTGCCGCCGACGTACCCGAGGCGGCCCTCACCGGCGTTGGGCCTGCGGCCGGTCCGACCCTGGAGGTGAGCGTGCGGCTCGCGGCCAGGGACTTCGCCTCCTTCCACCTCGATGACGCCGCGCTGGGTCGTGCCGATGCTGCTTCGGCAGCGGCCACCGATGAGG
>JBAUJO010000069.1:0-23944 GCA_049683875.1 Ornithinimicrobium sp. | reverse complement strand
TCCTTGTCCTTCGACCGGCTCACCGCGTCGGCGGCCGAGCTGGCGCGGAACCCGGCGACATACGCGCTGCTCGTGGCCGGGTTGGTGGCCCTGTTGGCGTACTCGACGGCGCTCCAACGCGGCACCGTGACTCAGGCGACGGCGCCGTTGGTGGTGGGCGAGACGGTGGCGCCGGCCATCGTGGGCATCATGCTGCTCGGGGACCAGCCCCGTCCGGGGTGGGGTTGGGTGGCCGCCGTGGGCTTCGGGCTGGCGGTGCTGGGCGCGCTGAGCCTCTCCGGGCATGGTGAGATCGACCCGGAGGTCGCGAAGGACGCCGCGACGCCGACTGAGGACTCTCGTTCCACGACCGCTGACTTGGGGGAAGGCGCACGATGACTGATCTGGTCGAGCGGGGGCATGAAGTTGTCCCTCGGGACGCACCGCGCGAGCGCGTGGACGAAGCCCGCCCAACGACACCCCGGGATGACCGGTGGCCCGACTTTCTTGCGCTGACCACCTTCGCCTTCGCGACGTTCGTCATCGTGGTGGCGTTGGTGCGACCGTGGCACCGCTTCTTCGCGCAGGCCGGTGACCCCATCTCCTTGCTGACGATCCCGGTCGAGCCCAACCTGGCCTACGCATCGCTGCTGGTCGTGCTGGGGGTTGCGTTGCGGCGGCGGCTGCGCATCGCGTGGTGGCTCTTCGTGCTCTGGTGGCTGGCGCTACCGCAGGTGAGCAGGGTACTGGCCATCCTGGCCGGTGACGACGTCGCGTTGAACTGCGTCGGCTTCGTCATCGCGCTCGTCGGCCTGGGAGTCTGCTTGCACGCCCGGCACCAGTTCACCGCCCGGCGGGTGCCCGGCAGCCTGACCCGAGCCGCCCTGCTGTTCGTCCTCGGTGGGGCGGTGGTGCACTTCGGTGGCGCAGCCCTGGTGGCGGCGACCACCTCGGCGAGCTACGGCCGGTCACTGGAGTACGTGTACGGGTTCCTTCTCTCCGACCTGGGTCGGGTGCTGACCGATGGCGACCCGAGGCTCGGCGTCCCCCTCTGGGTCCACATCCTGATCAGCCTGTCCGGTGTGGCTGTGGTGCTGCTGGCCGCCACCGTGCTGTTCCGGGCCCCGCAGGACACACGCTCTTTGACGGTGGCCGACGAGGCGCGGGTGCGCACGCTGTTGCGTGACTTCGGGGAGGCCGACTCCCTCGGCTACTTCGCGACACGTCGGGACAAGTCGGTCGTCTGGGATACCGGCGACGCCGGGACGGCCCGTGCCGGTGTGTCATACCGGGTGATCGGCTCGGTGAGCCTGTCGAGCGGGGACCCGCTGGGAGACCCGGTCCACTGGCCGGCCGCCATCAACCGGTGGCGCCGGGATGCGCGGGCGAACGGGTGGTCGCTGGCCACCATGGGTGCCGGCGAGCAGGGCGCCAAGGCACTCACCGACGCGGGCCTAGTCGCCTACCAGATCGGCGACGAAGCCATCCTCGAGGTGAGCGAGTTCTCCATGAACGGCCCTGGGATGAAGGCTGTTCGTCAGTCGGTGGCTCGTCTTGAGCGACGGGGCTACACCACCACGATGGTGCGTCATTCCGCGCTGGGTGATGCCGACTTCGCCGACCTCGCCGAGGCCGCCCGCCAGTGGCGAGGTGACGGTGGCGACGAGCGCGGGTTCTCGATGGCGCTGGGGCGTCTGCAGGACCCCTTGGACGGCGACTGCATCCTGGTGCGCACCCAAGATGGCCAGGGAGTGCTCCGGGGGTTCCTCAGCTTCGTGCCGTGGGGTCGAAACGGAGTGTCGTTGGACCTCATGCGACGTGACCCCTCGGCCGACAACGGGTTGGTCGAGCTGATGGTCGCTGCACTGGCCGACAAGGCACCGGCCTTCGGGATCGGCCGGGTCTCGCTGAACTTCGCGATGTTCCGCGAGGCGTTCGAGCGGGGAGCGCAGATCGGTGCGGGGCCGCTGGCCAGGATGTGGCGACAGGCGCTGCTGGTAGCCAGCCGGAGCTGGCAGCTGGAGTCGCTGTACCGATCCAACGCCAAGTACCAGCCGGGGTGGCAGCCGCGCTTCGTCTGCTTCGAGTACGTCTCCGACCTTCCTCGGGTCGGCACGGCCGCGGGGAGCGCCGAAGGCTTCCTCACCGCGCCGTCCCTGTCGATGTTGCGCAGCAGTCCTGGCGGCCACGACAGGTTGGAGTCCGGGGGCGCCGGGCACGCTAACGCCGTGCGCAACCTCATCCCCCCGCCCGCGGACCTGGTGGCGCAGGCCCTGTCGACCGATGGGCTCCCCGAGCAGGTGCGGGTGCGCCGGGAGAAGCTGGAGCGGATTCGTTCGCGCGGCATCGACCCCTACCCGGTGACCTTTGCCCGCACGCACACCATGGCCGAGGTGGTCGCGCAGGCGGGCACCTTGGATGCGGACGCCGCGACCGGTCGCCGGGTCTGCGTGGCGGGGCGCGTCATGTTGAAGCGTGACCACGGAAGACTGGGCTTCGCCCAGCTTCGCGACGGCAGCGGGGACCTGCAGGTCATGGTGGACTGCTCCGACGTCGGTCCGCAGCTGTACGACTTCTGGCGTCACGACATCGACCTCGGCGACCACGTGGGCGTCTCCGGTGAGGTGGTCACCACCCGTCGCGGTGAGCTTTCGGTCCGGGCGGAGCAGCTGACCCTGACCAGCAAGTCGTTGCGGCCGCTCCCTGACAAGCACCTGGGGCTGACCGACCCGGAGGCCAGGATCCGGAACCGGCACGTCGACCTGATCGTGCGCGCCCAGTCGAGGGACACCGCATACCAGCGCGCCACGATCGTGGCCAGTGTCCGCGACTCGTTGCGCGCGCGGGGCTTCACCGAGGTGGAGACCCCTGTGCTGCAGCGGGTCCACGGTGGGGCCAACGCGCGGCCGTTCCAGACGCATATCAACGCCTACGACATGGACCTGTACCTGCGCATCGCCACCGAGCTGCACCTGAAACAGCTCGTGGTGGGCGGTATGGAGCGGGTCTTCGAGGTGGGTCGCCAGTTCCGCAACGAGGGGGTCGACTTCAAGCACAACCCGGAGTTCACGTCGCTGGAGGTCTATAAGACCTACGCGGACTACAACTCGATGCGGGTCCTGACGCAGGAGATCATCCAGGAAGCGGCGACCGCGGTCTACGGGTCGCCCATGGCTCGACACACCCGTGCGGATGGGTCGGTCGTCGAGTACGACCTCTCAGGGGACTGGCCCGTGCTGACGATCTGCGAGGCTGTCTCGAGAGCACTCGGGGAGGAGATCACAGCGGACACGCCTCGCGCGGTGCTGCACCGTCACGCTGCGGCGATCGGCCTCGAGATCGACGCCGACGCGTCCTGGGGTTTCTTGCTGGAGGAGATCTACGGCGAGCTGTGTGAGGGACAGACCACGACGCCGGTGTTCTACCAGGACTTCCCGAAGGAGAACGCGCCACTGACCCGCCCCCACCGGGCGGACCCGCGCTTGGCTGAGAAGTGGGACCTGGTGATCTTCGGAGCCGAGCAAGGCACGGCCTACTCCGAGCTCGTCGACCCCCTCGACCAGCGCGAACGGCTGGTCGCCCAGTCGCTGCTCGCGGCCGCGGGCGATCCTGAGGCCATGCAGGTGGACGAGGGCTTCCTCGCCGCCTTGGAGTACGGGATGCCCCCCTCCGGCGGCATGGGCATGGGCATCGACCGGCTGGTGATGAACCTGACGGGCCTGTCGATCCGCGACACGATCCTGTTCCCGCTGACCCGGCCGAGCAGCTGACCACCGCCGGGCACTGGTATCCGTGCCGAGTGCGGGCGCGTCCTTCAGTGGGGCCAGTGCGCGAAGACGTCGAGGTCGGCGAACGTCGGGCCTTCTGAGCACATCTCCTGAAGTCGTTGGGCGTAGCCTCCGGTCTCGGGACGTGTCGAGTTGCGCGTGGCCTCGTCGGCCGACTCGAAGTAGACGATCCAGACATACCGGTCGCCCGCGTCAACATGGCGGCCCAGGGTGGCCCGAAGAACCGTGCCCTCGCCCATTGCGTCCCGGGTCCATTCGTTGGCGAGGTCCTTCAACTCTGCGTGGTGGTTGGATGTGAACTCGATCAGCTGTACGAACATCGTCATTCTCCGTCCTTTGGATGACTGCGGCTAGCGCACCCAGCCAGGCTCGCAGACCGCGTCGAACGGCGCCTCGTACAGGCAGTACGTCTTGCGCTTGTCCGCAGAGGAAGGAGTACAACCAGCGCACGTCTTGCTCGTCGTTGATCCGGTTGATCCCGTCGGCGACCTCAGCCACGTCCTCGAGCGCCTCAGCGTAGCCTCGCTCGACAATGAAGATCGGCATATAGCCTCCCTACCCGCCCATGACTGGCCGCCACTGCGTCGTTGTCGCCCAGTCCATCGGGACCAGGAGATCACGTGCAGCGACCTAGTTGGATGCCTCGATCTCGACGGCCTCGTCGGCCAGCTGTCTTCCCGCTCCCGAGTACAGCTGCAGGACGGTGTCGGCGCCGAGTCGTTTCACCTCGGCGGCTTCGTCGTCGTACTGGGCCATCACAGCCACCGTCCCCGTGAAGTCGGCGTCCCGGAGTCGCCGCAACGCCACCAGATTCGACCCGTGGAAGGGCATGGCGAGGACGACCAGCTCCAGGTTCCGACCGTTGGTGGCGCGCTCCCAGAAGGCGGCATCGGTCGCGTCGGCTTCTTGGACGTCCAGGCCTTCCCGCGTCAGCCGCTCCACGCGCGCCAGGTCGATCTCCACGCCGACGACGGCCTTGCCGTACTCCCGTTCCAGCTGTTCGTAGGCTGAGCGACCGATCCGTCCCATCCCGAAGACCACCGCCGAGGCCCGGCTGAGGTCGATCGGACGGTCTTCGGGATGAAGGCGGTGAGGGTCCTGCGCGGGCAGTCGGGAGGTCACGGCCGGCACGATCGCCGTCTCGGAACGGTTGACGATCGCCGAGATGACGAAGCTCGCGGCCACGGCCACCGACAAGACCGCCAGCCACTCCTCGTCCAACAGCCCGGACTCGACCCCGACGGCGGCAACGATCAAGGCAAACTCGGAGTAGTTGCCCAGGGCCAGGCTGGCGAGAACCGCGGACCTGTGGCCCAGGCGTCGCCACCAGAGCAACACGAAGAACAAGCCGGTCTTCAGCGGCAGGAGCAACAGGAACGCTCCCGCGAGCAAGACGGTCGACATCGTGGGCAGCGTGCCCATGCCGATCGAGATGAAGAACCCGACGAGCAGAAGCTCCTTGAGGGTGAACAGGCTCTTGGACAGCTCTCCGGCTGCCGTGTGGCTCGCCAGCAGAGCGCCCATGACCAGCGCGCCCAGATCGCCCTTCAAGCCGACCAGCTCGAAGGCTGCGTAGCCGGGCACCAGCGCCATGACGATGCCGAAGAGGGCCTGCATCTCACCGTGCGGCACCAGGTCCCAAATTCGGCGCAGCGCCCAAGAAGCCGGCACGATCAGCAGCAGCGCGATGGCCCATGGGCTGGGCGGCTCCCCGTCGGCACTGGTGAGGAACAACACGGCCGCGATGTCCTGGATGATCAGGACGCCGATGGCCACCCGGCCGTAGTGCGACTGGGACTCGCTGCGGTCCGAGAGGACCTTGACCACGAAGACCGTGCTCGAGAACGACAGTGCGAACGCGATGAGGATGATCTTCATCCACGTGACCTCGGCGGCCAGGCCCAGACCGACCACTCCGAGGGTCCACAGGAAGCCAGCGGCGATCATGACGTTGAGCACCATGTGCACCGAGGCCGTGACCCACACCTCGGCACGCAGCAGGCTGCGGATGTCCAGCTTGAGCCCGATGCCGAACAGCAGCAGCGTGACCCCGAGGTCAGCGAGGGTCTGCAGGGCCGGGAACTCCGGAGCCCCCATGGCGTTCAACGCGAAGCCGGCGGCGAGAAAGCCGACCAGCGGCGGCAGCCTGATCAGCACCGCGAGCATGGCGGCCACGAAGGTCACGGCGAGGTAGAGCGAGACGTCGGCCACGGCATACCTCCCCTGCTCGCAAAGTAGAGCCCAAGTCTGCCTTACATCGGCGGCCCTCTGCGCTCAGCGCGACCCGGCGGAGAAGTCGGCGTCCACCCCGCCGTCCGCGTGGGCGTGGACGATCTCGGCGAAGCGTGATCCCAAGGGTCTCCACGCCGCGAACACCTCCTCACGCCGCTTCTCGAACTCGTCCGCGGCGTCGTGCAGGGCCTCCAGCACCCGGGCGGAGTCGGCACCGGTCGAACGGTGGATCGCCCACCCGCGGAAGATCTCCGGGGTGACCTCGGGGTGGAACTGCACGCCCCAGGCGCGTGGCCCGAAACGTGCGGCCTGGACCGAGCCGTCCGGCGCCGTCGCCAGCACCGTGGCGCCGGTGGGCATCGGGGAGAGGATGTCGCCGTTCCACTGAAGCCCGGGTGAGCCGGGCCGCGCGCTGGAGAGCAGGGGATCCTCGGCGCCGTCGGGGTTGGGGTGGAACCGGGTCAGACCGCGAGCCTTACCCGCGGGGTTGACGATCGACTGTCCACCCATGGCCGCGCCGATCAGCTGGTGGCCCAGGCACACTCCCAGCATCGGGGTGCCGCGGGCCAGAGCATCGTGGATCAGGCTCTTGGTGGGGGCCAGCCAATCGCAGCGCTGCTCGTCGTGTGCCCCCATCGCACCACCGAGGATCACCAGTGCACTGTGGTCCTCCATCGCGGCGGGGATGGGGTCGCCCCGATGGCCGCACCTGATATCGAGCTCCAGCTCTGCGTCGACGAGGGACTGGCCCAGCAGGGCAGGCGGGCACGTGTCGGCGTGTTGGATGACCAGCACGGGAGAAGCCATGGCACCAATTTACTGCCCTCAGCTCACCTCAGCCTCGGACTGCGGCCGGACGTTCTCGTCGTCGGGCGCGTCGGCGTCCAGGGTGGGGTTGGTCGCTGTGGGGTTGACGGTGTGCGGTTCGAGCTCGCCACTGAAGATCTGCTCGGCCCAGTGGCAGGCCACCCGGTGGCCCTTGGTGGCCCCCTCCACCTCGATGACCCGCAGCTGGGGTCGGTCGTCGTCACACTTGGTCTCCTGCCGCCACGGACACCGGGTGTGGAACCGGCAGCCCCGCGGCGGGTTCGACGGACTCGGGAGGTCCCCCGGAAGCAAGAGCTGCTCGCGGGAGTCCTCGACCTCCGGGTCGGGCACCGGCACGGCGGACATCAGGGCGCGGGTGTAGGGGTGCAGGGGAGTGTCGTAGAGCTCGTCGGCGTCGCTCTCCTCGACCAGCGCCCCGAGGTACATCACGCCGATGCGGTCGCTGATGTGCCGAACCACTGCAAGGTCGTGAGCGATGACCAGGTAGGTCAGCCCGAACTCCTGCTGCAGGTCCTGCAGCAGGTTGATCACCTGGGCCTGGACGGAGACGTCGAGCGCGCTGACCGGCTCGTCGGCCACGATCAGCTGAGGGTCCACGGCCAGTGCTCGTGCGATGCCGATGCGCTGGCGCTGGCCGCCTGAGAACTCGTGGGGGTACTTGGACAGCGCGTTGCGCGGCAGCCCGACCGCCTTGAGCAGCTCCACGAGCCGCTCGTGGGCATCCTGGTCCTTGGTCAGCCCATGCGCCTTCATGCCCTCCAGAAGGAGCTGCTCCACGGTCTGGCGCGGATCCAGGGAGCCCAACGGGTCCTGGAAGACCATCTGCATGTGTCGCCGCTGGGTGCGGAGCTTCTCGCCCTTGAGCCCGGCGAGGTCGACGCCGTCGAAGTACACCTCGCCTTGCGTCGTCCGCTCGAGCTGAAGCAGGGCACGGCCGAAGGTCGACTTGCCGCAGCCGGACTCACCGACCAGCCCGTAGGTCTCTCCGCGCTTGATCTCCAGGTCGATTCCGTCCACGGCGTAGACGTGGCCGACGGTGCGGTCGAAGATGATCCCGGACTTGATCGGGAAGTGCACCTTCAGGTCGCGCACATCGACCAACAGGTCCGACTCAGTCATGGCGGGTCTCCTCAGTGGCCTCGGGCTCGCTGGTGAGCGGGTTGTGGCAGCGCAGGAGCCGTTCGTCGGTCACGTCCGGGTCACGCACCAGGTCCGGCGACGTCTCGCGACAGGAGCCCACCTCGCTGGAACACCGCGGGGCGAAGGCGCAACCGCCTTCCCACGGGATGTTGTCCGCCACCGACCCGGGCACTGGGTTCAGCCGCTGACCCCGTGGCTGGTTCAGGCGGGGTATCGAGGCCAACAGGCCACCGGTGTAGGGGTGGCGAGGGGTCCTGAACAGGTCGTGGCGCAACCCCCGCTCCACGATCCGACCGCCGTAGAGCACGTTGACCTCGTCGCACAGCCCGGCGACCACGCCCAGGTCGTGGGTGATCATGATCAGGGCCGTGTTGGACTCGGTGACCAGGTCCTTCAGCAGCGCAAGGATCTGTGCCTGGATCGTCACGTCCAGGGCGGTGGTCGGCTCGTCGGCGATAAGCAACCGAGGTTCACAGGCCAGGGCCATCGCGATCAGGGCCCGTTGCCGCATCCCCCCCGAGAGCTGGTGCGGGTACTCGTCCAGCCGTCGGGTGGGGTCGGGTATGCCGACCTTGCCGAGCAGCTCCTCGGAGCGAGAGTTCGCCGCGTCCTTCTTCATCCCGCGATGGCGCCGCAGCACCTCCGAGACCTGCACACCGAGGGAGACCACGGGGTTCAACGAGCTCAGCGGATCCTGGAAGATCATCGCCAGGTCGGCCCCGCGCATGTCGCGCATGGCGCCATCCGAGAGACCGAGCAGGTCGGTCCCTTCGAAGCGCACGCTGCCGGTGACCGTGTTGCCCCGCCCGGGCAGCAGCCGCATGATCCCCAGGGATGTCACCGACTTGCCGCAGCCGGACTCACCGACCAGGCCCACCGTCTGACCGGGGGAGACAGAGAAGCTGATTCCGTCCACCGCGGTGAACGCCTTGTCCCCCCGGCCGAAGACGACCCGCAGGTCGTCGACTTCGAGCAGGGGCGCGCTGCTCGATGCCGACGAGCGTTGCTGCGCCACTGCGGTTCCTGCTTCGCTCATCGCGGGCGCTCCTCAGCGTCGGGACTTGGGGTCGAGGGCCTCGCGCATCGACTCGCCCATCAGGGTGAACCCAAGCGCCACGACGATGATGCAGATCGCCGGGTAGAAGGCCAGGTGCGGGTAGGTGTTGAAGAACTGCTGCGCCTTGCCGAGCATGGCGCCCCACTCCGGGATGCTGTCGTCGGGATTGCCGAGCCCGAGGAAGGACAGCGCTGCGGCGTCGATGATCGCCGTGGCCAGCACGAGGGTCGACTGCACGATGACCGGGCTGAGGGAGTTCGGCAGCATGTGCCGGAAGATGATCGGCGCGGGCTTGACGCCGAGCGCTCGGGCTGCCAGCACGTGGTCGCTGGTGCGCTGGGCGAGCATCGACCCGCGCAGTAATCGCGCGAAGATCGGGATCTGGATGATCGCGATCGCGATGATGACCGTCCACTGAGAGGGGTTGGCGAACAACGCAGCGATGGAGAAGGCCATCAACAGCGAGGGGATGGACAGCATCACGTCCACCACGCGCATCACCGACGCGTCGACCCAGCCGCCCAGACCCCCGGCCATGGTGCCGAGGATGACCCCGCCGGTCAGGCCGCCGAGCGTGGCCATCACCCCCACGATGAGCGTCTGACGCGAGCCGACGATCAGGCGAGAGAGTAGGTCCCGGCCGGCGCTGTCGGCCCCCAGGGGGAAGCCCTCCTGGGGCGGTGGAACGGGGTTGCTCTGCGGGCTGATCTCCCCGATGAGGTAGCGAGTGCTCGGGTCCTTGGGTGCGATCCACGGGGCAATGGCCGCCAGGATGACGAAGAGCACGATGATGGTCAGGCCGATGAGGAAGACGGGGTTGACCCGCAACCGGCGCCACGCGCTCATCCAGAGGCTGACGCCGTCTCCTTCGGAGACCGCGCCGGACTCGGCGAGGTCGTCGATCTTCTGCGCCTTGGTCCGCCGGGTTCGCTGCGTCTTCTGCGGCGTCGGCTCCTGCGTCTTCTCCTGCTGCGCCTTCTCGCTCATCAGGCTCCTCACCGGGTCCGGACACGTGGGTCGATGACGGCGTAGGCGATATCGACCAACAGGTTCACGACGATGTAGATCAAGGCGGCCATCATGATGAGCACCTGCAGCACCGGGTAGTCCTTCTTCTGGAAACCGATAGCCAGGGCCTGGCCGATCCCTTGGAAGGCGAAGACGGTCTCGGTCAGCACCGCGCCTGCGAGCAGGGCGCCGATCTGCAGGCCGATGATCGTGACCACGGGGATCAGTGCGTTGCGCATGATGTGCCGCCCCCTGATGATGCGCCGGGTCAGGCCCTTGGCGCGGGCCGTGCGCACGTAGTCCTCGTCCAGGACCTCCAGCACCGAGGCCCGTGTGATGCGGAAGATCACGGCGAACGGGATCGTCGCCAGCGCGATCGAAGGCAGGATGAGGTGCTTGAGGGCGTCCAGGGAGGCGTCCCACTCTTGGGTGAGAATGCCGTCCAGCACGAAGAAGCCGGTGATGCGGGTCGCGTCGATACCGACGGTCTGTCGACCCGTGGGCGGCAGCAGCCCCCATTGCTGCGCGAACAGGTACTTCAGGACGGCGGCGAGGAAGAACACGGGAACGGCGACGCCGACCAGGGAGCCGATGATCGAGGTGGTGTCGAAGAGGCCACCTCGACGGCGGGCCGCGAGGTAGCCCAGCGGGATGGCGAGTGCGATCGCGATGATCATGGCGATCACGCTGAGCTCGATCGTGGCCGGGAGGCGGGTCAGGAAGACGTCCATGGCCGGGGTGCCGGGTCGCACGCCGTTGGAGACTCCGAAGTCGCCTTGCAGCGCGCGTTTCAGGAACGACCAGTACTGCACCCAGATGGGTTGGTCCAGCCCCAGCTGCTTCTCCAGGGCGGCGCGGGACTCCGGTGTCCCCCGCTCGCCGAGCAGGGCGCTGACCGGGCCTCCGGGCAGCGAGCGCAGCCAGCCGAAGAGCAGGATGCTCAAGGCGAAGAGCGACAGCACGGTCTGCAGCAACCGCCGGACGATGAACCTCAGCATGCCTGCCTCCTACGCGGGCTCAGCGGTACGACGGTGGCCGGCCCTGGGGGTCGGCCACCGTCGCGTCGACCGATCCCCAGGGCCTTGCTCTTGGGGTCTACTCCTTGATCGTGACCGTGGCGAACTCCTCGGCTGTCAGCGGGCTGGGCACGAGGCCCTCCACGTCAGGTCCGACCACGATCGCCGGTGGGGAGTGCGAAAGCGGCAGGCCGGGCAGCCATTCCATGATGTTGGCGTTGAGCTCCTGGTAGAGCTCGATCCGCTTCTCCTCATCCACCTCCTCGTCGGCGGCCCGCAGCTGTGACTGCAGGTCGGAGTTCCAGTCGTACTCCGCGGTTCCGAACTCGTTGTCGTTACCGGCGAAGAACGAGCCGAGGAAGTTGTCAGCACCGTTGTAGTCACCGGTCCAGCCGAGGAAGTAGGCAGGCGACTCGCTCTGCTGCACGCCGTCCAGGTAGCCACCGGCCCAGGGCTTGGCCACCGGGGTCACGGTGACCCCGATCTCCTCCCAGTCGGCCTTCACCGCGTCGTAGATGCGCTGCGGGTCGGGCAGGTAGGGCCGCGAGACCTCGGTGGGGTACCAGAGGTCGATCTCCAGATCCTCCATTCCGGCGTCGGCCAGCAGCTGCTTGGCGCCCTCCGGGTCGTACTCGACCGGCTGCAGGCTGTCGTTGTAGCCGTCGATGGTCGGCGGGATGAACTGCGTAGCCACCTCGGCGCCCTCCGGCAGCTGGCTCTTGACCAGCTGCTCCCGGTTGATAGCCATGTACAGGGCCTCACGGACTTCGGGATCCAGCAGGTCCTCGTCGGCCAGGGGGTTCAGCCCTACGTAGAGGATGTTGAACGGGTCGCGGATGAGGACCTGGTTGCCGGCGTCCTCGAGCGTGCCCCAGTCGACGGGGTTGGGCAGGTCGTAGCCGTTGATGGCCCCGGCTTCGAGCTCCTGCCGCCGGGAGGTCTCATCGCTGATGATCCGGAAGATGAGGTCCTTCACCCCGGCCTTCTCGTCCCAGAAGTCGTCGTAGCGGGTCAGGCTGATCGTGCCGTTGCCGTCGTCGAAGGACTCGAAGGTGAACGGTCCGGTGCCCGTCGGGTGGTCCGTGGCGTACTCGGGGAACACGAAGCCCTCACCCTGTTGCTTGACGTCGTTGGCCTTGTACTTGTCCATCGCGGTCGGGCTCTGCATCGCATACGACGACTGGCTGAGCACGATGGGGAACTTGCCGGTCGCGCGGGTGATCTTGACCTCTGCCGTCAGGTCGTCGGTTGCCTCGCACGACTCGTAAAGGCTCTCCTGCTCATCGCCCTTGAAGCCCCCGAAGTCGCTGGCCCAGTAGGCGGTGACCGCGTCGTTCTGGCCGACCTTGTTCTGGGTGAACCACCGCTCGAAGTTGGCGCAGACCGCCTCGGCGTTGAACTCGGTGCCGTCGTGGAAGGTCACGCCGTCCTGCAGCGTGAACGTCCAGGTCAACCCGTCCTCGCTGCCCTCCCATTCGGTGGCCAGCTCGGGGACTGTCTCGACACCGCCCTCTTCGATGCCGATGAGGTTCTGGAAGATCTGCCGGGTCACCCGGAAGGTCTCGCCGTCACTGGCGTAGAAGGGGTCGAACGTCGTCGGCGCCCCGGCGGCTCCGAACACGAACTGGGCGTCGCTGCTGCCTCCCGAGCCGTCACCGGACCCGGAGCCACCCTCACGCTCGGACTCTGCGCAGGAGCTGAGAGCCAGGGCCAGGCAGGCGGAGCCGGCCAGAGTGGCCACTGTGCGATTGTTCATCGTGCCTCCTCGTTGGGGATGCGCCGGCAGGCCTTCCTGCGAAGCACACCGACAGCATCGGTTCAGGCAATGTACTCAGGTTCGCCCCGGGTGGGAACAGTGAAACTCGAAAGCGGCGTGTGCCGCCCCGTCCGCCGCAGGCGATCTCACGGCCGGTGTGATGGGCTGGGCCGGTGAGATCAGGACCGAGCCCTCAGGTCGTGGTGGCGGCGGCAGCGGTGGTCGACGACCTGGCCAGGCCCTCACAGCTGCTGGCCGGACGCCGCAGCGCCCCGGCCGACCTGGCAGGGCGCTGGGAGCTGCCCGGCGGCAAGGTCGAGCCGGGTGAGCAGGCGCGCGACGCGGTCTGCCGCGAGCTGCGTGAAGAGCTCGGCGTCGGTGCCCGGCTCGGTTCTCAGGTGTGGGGGCCGAGCACCGACCACCCGGGGGCGTGGCCGCTGGGGCCGGGGCTGGTGATGACGCTGTACTGGGCCCGCATCGCGGCCGGTCACCCGCGCCCGTTGGCCGACCACGATGCGCTGCGCTGGCTCACCCGGGCCGAGCTGGACTCGGTGCCCTGGCTGGAGAGCAACACCGCGATCACGGCCTACCTGCGGGGTCGAATGCACGAGTGAGCCCCGACGGCTGCGACAATCGGCGTTATGGCCCCTCATCTGACCTCCGCTGATGCTGCCCTGGAGCGGCCTGGCCGATCAGACCTGCGCGAACGCAGCGACCTGCGCGAACGCAGCGACCTGCGCAACGTGGCCATCGTGGCCCACGTCGACCACGGCAAGACCACACTGGTGGACGCGATGCTGTCCCAGGCCGGCGCCTTCGCGGACAACCGGGGCGAGGATGTCGACCGGGTCATGGACTCCAGCGACCTGGAGCGCGAGAAGGGCATCACGATCCTGGCCAAGAACACGGCCATCCACTACTCGGGGCCCTCGGCGAGGGGCGCAGGCGAGCCGGACGGGGTGATCATCAACATCATCGACACTCCCGGGCACGCCGACTTCGGCGGTGAGGTCGAGCGGGGCCTGTCGATGGTGGATGCCGTGGTGTTGCTGGTCGACGCCTCGGAGGGGCCGCTACCGCAGACCCGGTTCGTGCTGCGCAAGGCGCTCGCGGCGCAGCTCCCGGTCATCTTGTGCATCAACAAGGTCGACCGCCCCGACAGCCGGATCGAGGCGGTCGTGGACGACGTGTACGCGCTGTTCATGGACCTGCTCGAGGACGGCACGGACCCTGCCGCCGCTGAGGCGGCGCTGAACTTCCCGATCGTCTACACCTCGGCCAAAGCGGGCCGTGCCTCCCTCACCGCCCCCGGGCCGGGGGAGATGCCCGACGGCGCCGACCTCGAGCCGCTGTTCGCCACGATCCTGCAGACCGCTCCCGCGCCGACCTACCGCGAGGGTGCGCCGCTGCAGGCGCATGTGACCAACCTCGACTCCTCGCCCTTCCTGGGCCGGATCGCACTGTGCCGAGTCCGCGCCGGTCAGATCCGCAAGGGCCAGCAGGCGGCATGGTGTCGCCGGGACGGCTCGGTGGAGCGGGTCAAGATCACCGAGCTGTTGCTGACCGAGGCTCTGGAACGGGTGCCGGCCACCAGTGCGGGACCGGGCGACATCATCGCCATCGCCGGCATCCCCGAGATCACCATCGGCGAGACGCTGGCCGACCCCGAGGACCCCCAGCCCCTACCCCTGATCACCGTGGACGAACCGGCCATCTCGATGACGATCGGGACGAACTCCTCGCCGCTGGCGGGCCGGGTCAAGGGAAGCAAGGTCACGGCACGCCTGGTCAAGGACCGCCTCGACAAGGAGCTGGTAGGCAACGTCTCGCTGCGCGTGCTCCCCACAGAGCGGCCCGACACCTGGGAGGTCCAGGGTCGCGGCGAGCTGGCCCTGGCGATCCTGGTCGAGCAGATGCGCCGCGAGGGCTACGAGCTGACCGTCGGCAAGCCTCAGGTCGTCACCCGGCTGGTCGACGGGAAGGTGCACGAGCCGATCGAGCGGATGACCATCGACACCCCCGAGGAGCATCTGGGGACCATCACCCAGCTGATGGCCGTCCGCAAGGGACGGATGGAGCAGATGACCAACCACGGCACCGGATGGATCCGGATGGAGTTCGTGGTGCCGGCGCGCGGGCTGATCGGCTTCCGCACCGAGTTCATGACCGATACGCGGGGGACCGGTATCGCCCACCACGTCTTCGACGGGTATGCGCCCTGGTACGGCGAGATCCGGACCCGTCAGTCCGGCTCGCTGGTCAGTGACCGCACCGGTGTGGCCACTACCTACGCGATGTTCAACCTGCAGGAGCGTGGCCAGATGTTCCTGGCTCCGACCACCGAGGTGTACGAGGGCATGGTCGTCGGCGAGAACTCCCGCGCCGACGACATGGACGTCAACATCACCAAGGAGCGCAAGTTGACCAACGTCCGGTCGGCGACCTCGGAGGTGCTGGAGCGACTGATCCCACCCCGGCTGATGAGCCTGGAACAGTCGCTGGAGTTCTGTCGCGAGGACGAATGCGTCGAGGTCACACCGGAGGCGGTGCGTATTCGCAAGGTCATCCTGGACGCCACGCTGCGAGGCCGAGCGGCGGCCCGCGCCAAACGATGACCACCCCGGCCACGCGCGGCATCCGCCTCGTTGCGGTCCACGCCCACCCCGACGACGAGACCCTGGCGACCGGGGTGGCCTTGGCCCAGCACCGCCTGTGGGGCGACGAGGTCCACGTCATCACGGCCACCCTGGGGGAGGAGGGCGAGGTGATCCCGCCCGAGCTGGCCCACCTCGAGGGCAGCGACGAGCTCGCCGACATCCGCCGCAGCGAGCTGGCTGGGGCGATGGACACGCTCGGTGTGCAGCACCACTTCCTCGGCGGGGACCCTCCGCGCTGGCGGGACAGCGGCATGGCCGGGTCGGTCGCGGCCGAGCACCCCCGGGCGTTCGCTGGGGCGGGTCTCGAGGAGCCGGCCGACGCGCTGGCCCAGACCATCCGCGACATCGACCCCGACGTGGTCCTCACCTACGACCCGTGCGGTGGCTATGCCCACCCCGACCACATCCAGACCCACCTCGTCGTCGTGGCGGCCCTGGGCCTGTTGCCCCAGGCCACGCGACCGGCGGGGTTCATGGTGCTCACCGCACACTCGTGGGCGGTCGCCGACCGCGACTGGCTACGCCGGAGCAGCGCGATCGACCCCTCGTTGACGGTCCCGGAGCAGACCGACGCCTACCCACCGTCGGTGGTGCCGGACCAGAGCGTGGCCTGCGTCCTCGACCCCCAGGACAGCGGGGATGCGGCCGTCGAGGTCGTGGCGCTGCGGGACGCCGCCCTGCGTCACCATCGGACCCAGGTCAACGTGTACGACGGCTACTACGCTCTCAGCAATGGCATCGCTGCCCGGCTCCCCGCGCGGGAGGGCTACGCCCCCCTCGCCGGTGTCGGCTGAGGTGGCGTCCGACATGGTGGTCGACCCGCCGCCGGACCCGATGGCCTACCGGCAGGCCATCGGACGGCTCGCCTCCGGCGTCGTGGTGGCGACCACGTTCTCCGGCCAGCATGACCACGCTATGACGGCCACTGCGGTGACCAGTGTCTCGCTGGAGCCCCTGCTGGTCCTCATCTGCGTCGGCGAGGACGCGCGGTGGCACGACGCGGTGCTCGACTCCGGTGTCTGGGGCCTCAGCGTTCTGGGTGCCTCCTCGCGGGCGGCGGCACACTGGCTCTCCACGCCGGGTCGCCCGCTACACGGCCAGCTCGACCGCATCGCCCACCACCGCGGGCGTCTCGGCGTAGCCCTGCTCGACGGAGCGCTCGCCACCGTGGAGTGCCGCACCTACGCCACGCATCCGGCCGGTGACCATACCCTGGTCGTGGGAGAGGTGGTCGGCGTGGAAACGGCCATCGAGACCGAGCCCGCGCTCGTACACTTCCGGGGAACCTTCACCTCGCTCGCCTGAACGAGGCTGAGCAACCAGATCCTGAGTCACCACGAGGGGGCGACGTGCCGGACGAGAGCACCCCGCTGGCGTCCATGCCCACCGAGCGTCCGCGCAACGAGTGGTGGGGCATCGTGGCTCGGTTCCTGGTGGCGGCGATCGTGCTCGTCGGTGGGTACGTGGCCCTGGCCTACTACCTGGGGGGTCGGGTGCCGACGGGCACCACGGTGCAGGGCGTCGACATCGGTGGCCTGGGCGAGAGGCAGGCCGCCGAACGCCTGGACACCGAGCTGGACGACCTGGCCACCGGGCCCGTGACCATACGGCTCGAAGACGAACAGGCGAGCCTTCGGCCCGCGCAGGCCGGCCTGACGCTGGACCTGGACGCCACGCTCGACGGCGTGGCGAGCGTGTCCTTCGACCCGCGCAACATGTGGGCACGGCTGACCGGTGACGGGCGCTCGCTCACGGTGTCGACCCAGGTGGACCCGCAGGCGCTGCGCGAGGGCGTGAACCGGGTCGCCCAGGAGGTCGACCGGGAGCCGGTGCAGGCCAAGGTCGTCCTGAATCGGGGGGAGGTCGAGACCACGCTCCCCGAGGACGGGGTAGCGGTGCGGGTCGAGGCCACCGCTGATCGGATCGGATCGAGATGGCCGCAGCAGCGAGCCTTCACCGCGCCCAAGCAGGGCGTGCCTGCAGATCTCGACGCCGACCAGGTCGAGACCTTCGTCGCCGACGTCGCTGAGCCGGCGGTGGCCGAGCCGGTGGTCATCCAGGTCAAGGGCGAGGAGGCGCGCGCCTCGATCACCCCCAACCAGCTGTCGCGGCTGCTCACCGTGGAGCCGGCGACCACTGACGCCGGCAGCCCCTTGCGGCTCGTGCTGGACCAGGAAGGACTGGAGGACCTGGTGGGTGGGGCACTGGCCGACGTGGAGCGACCGGCGCGTGACGCAACGGTGCGGCTGAACGACCAGGGACGCCCGGAGACCGTCAGCGCCCGGGTGGGCAAGCGCATCGACCAGGCGGCCGCACTGGCCGGCGTCGGCGAGATCGTCGGTGCCGACGCGGCCGCCTCCGACCAGGCGGCCGCAGACGACGCCGCCTCCACCGCCAGCGGTGACGTCTCCTCGGCCACCAGCGCCGGCCCGGACGACGCGCAGCAGACCAGCACGAAGGAGTCCGACACGGTCTCGGTCCAGGATCGGACCGTGATGGTGCAGACGTCCACGATCAGGCCGAAGATCACGAACAAGGACGCGGAGGCGTGGGAGGTCGACGCGGAGATGGCCGAGTTCGTCAGCGAGTTCCCGACCGGAGCCGAGAACGCGGCGCGCACGGAGAACATCAGGGTGGGCCTGCGATACGTCAACGGCTCGGTGGTCATGCCCGGCGAGCAGTTCAGCCTGTCCTCCACGCTGGCCCCCATCAGCGCCGACCGCGGGTATGTCGAGGCGGGTGTCATCCAGGACGGCCGCCTGGTCGAGGGCATCGGGGGTGGGCTGTCCCAGGTCTCGACCGCGCTGCTCAACACCGCCTGGTTCTCCGGGGTGGAGCTGGACGCCTTCACCCCGCACTCGTACTACATCTCGCGGTACCCGGTGGGTCGTGAGGCGACCATCTCCGTGGGCCAGATCGACAACGTCTGGACCAACGACACCTCTTCGCCGGTCGTCATCCAGGCCTTCGTCGAGGGCAACGCCATCGTGATGCGGTTCTGGGGTGACCGGCAGTACACGGTGCAGACCCGGACCGGCCCGCGTCGGGACATCACCCAGCCCGACACCACGACTGACGACAGCCCAGACTGCCTCACCCAGTCCGCGGTGGAGGGCTTCACGATCACGGTGTCCCGGGACCTCGTCAAGGCCGGCGACGTGGTCCGCACCGACACGTATACGACGACCTACGATCCGTCCCCCGGAGTCACCTGCACCGGGTAGGCGTTTCCGGGTCCGGGCGCGGCCGGACCACGGCGGCGCCCATTTCAGCGCCCTGCCGATCGACGGCATACTGTCTGCCATGACGTACGTGATCGCCCAGCCCTGTGTCGACCTCAAGGACAAGGCGTGCATCGAGGAATGCCCTGTGGACTGCATCTACGAGGGCGAGCGCTCGCTGTACATCCACCCGGACGAGTGCGTGGACTGCGGCGCCTGTGAGCCGGTGTGCCCAGTGGAGGCGATCTACTACGAGGACGACACCCCGGAGGAATGGGCCGAGTACTACCAGGCCAACGTCGAGTTCTTCGACGACCTCGGCAGTCCCGGAGGCGCCGCGAAGCTCGGTGTGATCCCCAAGGACCACCCGATCATCGCCGCGCTGCCGCCGCAGGAGCACGAGGAGTGATCCCCCGGCGGGAGCGGCGTGAGACGCGGCCCGCCTCGCCGCCACCACCGACGCCCGCTCGACGGGCGCGACCAGGAGGAACGCATGACCGACAACGCCACTCTCCGCCACAAGGATCATGAGCTGGACCTCGAGGTCGTGCCCGCGACCGAGGGCAACTCCGGGCTGGACATCAGCGAGCTGCTGAAGACCACCGGCGACGTCACGCTGGACGTCGGGTTCGTCAACACCGCCTCGTGCAAGTCCGACATCACCTACATCGACGGCGGCGAGGGCATCCTGCGCTACCGCGGCTACCCGATCGAGGATCTGGCCGCCAGCTCGAACTTTCTGGAGACCAGCTACCTGCTGATCTACGGCGAGCTGCCGACCGCCGACGAGCTCGCCACGTTCGACTCGAAGCTGCGCCGGCACACGCTGCTGGTCGAGGACATGAAGAGCTTCTTCGACGGGTTCCCGCGGGACGCCCACCCCATGCCGGTACTCTCCTCGGCCGTCTCTGCGCTCGGCACGTTCTACCAGGACAGCCTGGACCCCTTTGACCCGGAGCAGGCCGAGATCTCCACCGTGCGCCTGATGGCGAAGCTGCCGACCATCGCCGCCTACGCCTTCCGCAAGAGCCTCGGGCAGCCGTTCCTCTATCCGAACAACGACTACAACCTGGTCGAGAACTTCCTCTGGATGACCTTCGGTCAGCCGACCGAGCGCTACGAGATGGACCCCGCTGTCTCCAAGGCGCTCGACCTGCTGTTCATCCTGCACGCCGACCATGAGCAGAACTGTTCGACGTCCACCGTGCGGCTCGTGGGGTCCTCCGAGGCGAACCTGTTCAACTCCGTCTCGGCGGGTATCCACGCCTTGTCAGGCCCGCTGCACGGAGGCGCCAACTCCGCGGTGCTGGCGATGCTGGAAGGCATCCGGACCGAGGGCAACGGCGATGTGTCGGAGTTCGTACGCAAGGTCAAGGACAAGGAGGACGGGGTCAAGCTGATGGGCTTCGGCCACCGGGTCTACAAGAACTACGACCCCCGCGCCGCGATCATCCGCGACACCGCCCACGAGATCCTGTCCAAGCTGGGCACCAACGAGCTGCTCGACGTCGCCATGGAGCTGGAGTCCCAGGCGCTGGAGGACGACTACTTCGTCGAGCGCAAGCTCTACCCCAACGTCGACTTCTACACCGGCCTGATCTACGAGTCGATGGGCTTCCCGACCAACATGTTCACCGTGCTGTTCGCCATCGGGCGGCTGCCTGGATGGATCGCCCAATGGCACGAGATGATCAACGACCCGCAGACCAAGATCGGGCGGCCACGGCAGGTGTACACCGGCTACGGCGAGCGGTCCTACACGCCGGTCGAGGAGCGCTAGGTTCCCACCAGGATGGGGCTCACACGTTGAGCTCGATCCGGACGGTGCCGTCGGGGACGGCGCCGTCCGTGTGCCAGGTCATCGGCTCGTCGTCCCGTTTCCACGACCGACCGTCGGTGGAGACCTGCGTGATCTCTCGCTGTTCGGCGCGGGTGGTGGCCCAACCGGCTACCGCCCAGGACGACTCTCCGGCCTCAACCGTCACCGTGCTGCCTTCGGCAACGGCCATGACCCCGAGGTCGTTCAGCTCCTGCGCCAGCGCGGCCGCGTCTCCGCTGCCGCCAGGATCACCCAGCTGGCATCCGAACGCGGCGACCGTCTCGCCGGTCAACGCCGAGGCCATGACCCGCCCCTCCCACTCGTGGTCGGCGTACGCCTCGGGGTAGGCGCTGCGCTGCACGGTCTGCGCGACGTCGTTGATCGGATCGCTCTGCCAGTTCTCGACCTGGACCAGCGCGTCGTAGAACTCGCCGGTGGCGTAGACCGGGTTCAGGATCTCCTCCTCGGTGCCCCAGCCCTGGCTCGGGCGCTGCTGGAACAGGCCCAAGGAGTCGGAGTCACCGTAGGTGAGGTTCTTCAGTTTCGACTCCTGGATCGCGGTGGCGATCGCGATCGAGGCCGCACGCGGCGGTAGGCCACGTTGCACCGACATCAACGTCATCGTCGAGGCGTTCGCTGACTGCTCCGGCGACTTCGTCTCCACCCGGTCTGCCGCACGGAACTCGCATACCGGGTCACGCAGAGACTCTCCGAGCCACTGCGCCCCGAAGACGCCGGCCGCTGCGGCCGCTCCGACGAGGGCCAGGCTGACAAGCACTCGTCGAGGTCCGGGCATGCGGGGAAGTGTAGAGCTCCCGGCCGAGCGCTCCTTTCAGTCGCAGCGCTCTCGGGTAGGTTGCACCGGTGACCAGACGGCAGGTATACCAGCGCGGCCCGATCACCTTGCGCGACCAGCGCGTGCCGGCGAGCACGACGGACCAGAACCTCCTGGACTTCTCCGGCCCCGGGGACTGGGTACACACCGACCCCTGGCGGGTGCTGCGGATCCAGGCCGAGTTCGTCGAGGGCTTCGGGGCGCTCGCCGAGCTCGGCCCGGCGGTCAGCGTCTTCGGCTCGGCGCGCACCGCACCCGGCACCGCGGCATACGAGCTGGCCGAGGAGGTCGGGCGCCTGCTGGTCGAGGCCGGGTATGCGGTCATCACCGGCGGTGGGCCGGGGACGATGGAGGGGGCCAACCGGGGTGCGGCCCAGGCCGGCGGCACCTCGGTGGGTCTGGGTATCGAGCTGCCCTTCGAGACCGGGCTCAACGACTACGTCAACCTCGGCATCAACTTCCGCTACTTCTTCGCCCGCAAGACGATGTTCGTCAAGTACGCCCAGGGGTTCATCGTGCTGCCCGGTGGCTTCGGCACCCTCGACGAGCTCTTCGAGGCGGTCACCCTGGTCCAGACGGGAAAGGTCACGCACTTCCCGATCGTGCTCGTCGGGGTCGACTACTGGGCGCCCTTGGTGGACTGGGTCCGCACGACCCTGGTGAGCGAGGGCACCATCTCCTCGCGAGACGTGGACCTCATCACCCTGACCGACGACCCGGCCCACGCGGTCGGCGTCGTCGTCGAGGCGAACGCCCCGGCCGGATGACCCCGGTGCGTACCATCGTGTCGTGACTATCGTCGTCGTGGTGCTGGCGGTCCTGGCGGTCGGCGTGGTGGCGGCGGTCGTGGTGTCGAGGTCGCCGGTTCCCGGAGTCGAGGACGCGGTGACGACCCAGTCGTATGCGGGTCTGGCGCCCGGCGCGGTCCACCCCGACGACATCCGTGCCGCCAGTCTCGACGTCGCGGTCCGGGGCTACCGGATGGACCAGGTCGACGCCGTGCTGGAACGGTTGGCTGACGAGCTCGAGACCCGGGATGCCGAGATCGACCGGCTGCGCAGACAGGAGCATCGTGGGCACCTTTGACCTGGTCCGCCGAGTGTCCGCCGGCCCGGAACGGACGTTCGAGGTGTTCGCCGACTTCCGCAGGCACGGGGACTTCATCCCGATGACCAAGATCACGGCCGACGGTGGGCCGCCGCGGCCCGGCTGGAGGTTCACTGCGGTGTCCGGTCTGGGGCGGCTCGCGGTGGTCGACCGGATGCAGGTCAGCGTGTGGGACCCGCCCCATGAGTTCCGCATCGACAAGCTGGGGCCGATGCTCGACGGCTGGGCCCACGTGCACGTCATCCCCGAGGCGGGGCAGACCCGGGTGGTGTGGCGTGAGCGGATCGTCGTCCGGCCCGCCGCATTGGGGCGAGTGGCCGGCGTGGTGACGGACCCGGTGAACCGGGTGATGTTCGGTCGTGCCCTGGACAAGATGGCGGCGCGGGCCGCCTCCGGCCCTCGGTGAGTGAGCCTGCGGCGCAGGCAGAAGTCCGCGCCGGGCCGGACGGACGCCTTCGATGCCCGTGGCCGTTCTCCGGCGGCCCGGACTACCTCGACTACCACGACCACGAGTGGGGGTGCCCGGTCCGGACCGAGCACGGCCTCTTCGAGCGCTTGAGCCTCGAGGCCTTCCAGTCCGGGCTGTCGTGGCTGACGATCCTGCGCAAGCGCCCCGGCTTCCGGTCCGCGTTCGCCGACTTCGACCCCGACCGCGTCGCCGCCTTCGGCGAGCAGGACGTGCAGCGGTTGCTCGGCGACGCCTCGATCGTGCGCAACCGTCGCAAGATCCTCGCCACGGTGACCAACGCGCGGGCCACGGTGGCCCTGCGGGGCCAGGGTGGTCTGGCTGCGCTGTTCTGGTCGGTCACACCGGCCGGCCGGCCCAGGCCGGCGACCATGGACGACGTTCCCGCCCACACCGCGCAGTCCGTTGCTCTGGCCGCGGACCTGAAGCGGGCAGGCTTCGCCCATCTCGGTCCCACGACCGCGTATGCGGCGATGCAGGCGTGCGGCCTGGTCGATGACCATCTGCGAGGGTGCTTCCGAGCCGAGGGCGGTCCGGTCGAGTGAGCGGCCCTGGCGCGGCCACGAGGCTGAGCCCGCTGCGCTTCGTGCTCGCCGTGCTCGTGGTCTACACCGCACTGCGGGCCTTCTCGACGGCAGTGCTGCTCTGGATCACCTACACCCAGCAGGACCCCCTTGTCTTCGACGCCGACCACCCCCGCTACTTCTCGGTCACGACCCTGTGGGACGGGCGCTGGTACGAACGCATCGCCACCGGCGGGTACCCGACGGAGCTGCCGGGGGACGGCGCCGGCCAGGTGGCGCAGAACGAGTGGGCGTTCTACCCGCTCTTCCCCTACCTCGCGCGGGCGGTGACCGGGGTCACCGGCTTGCCGTTCGCCGTCGCTGGGACGCTGCTCGCCACCGTGCTGGGGTATGCCGCCGTGCTGGTCATCGCCGGCATGCTGCGCGAGCGCGTGGGTGGGCCCGGGGCTCTGGCGGCGGTCGCGCTGCTGGGTGCCTTCCCGGCCGCCCCTGTGCTGCAGGTCGCCTATAC
>JBAUJO010000068.1:0-6658 GCA_049683875.1 Ornithinimicrobium sp. | reverse complement strand
CTGCTCACCCTGCTCATCGCCGACTGCCAAGGGGAGGTGGCCGCGGCGTGCGCCCGGGCCCGCGACGCCTGCCCCGAAGGCGACGCACCAGCCCAGCTGCGATCCGCGACGGTGGCCTTCCGGCGGTGGGCACTGCAGCATCCACGGGAGTTCCACCTTCTCTACGGCGAACCGGTCGTCGGCTACGAGGCACCGCAGGAGGGGCCGACGACCCGCAGCGCTCGCCGGTTCGGCGACGTGTTCGCCGGGATCTACGCACAGCTCCTGCGCGACGGACGCTTGCGCCTTCCCGACCTCGATGATCTTCCGCCCGGGTTCACCGCCACCTTGGCCGACGACCCGGTGCCCGGTGACGCCGGGTTACCCCCTGCGGCGGTCTACCAGTTCGCCAGAGGGTTCCAGCGGATGCTCGGGCTGGTCAGCGTCGAGGTCTCCGGTCACCTCGCCTGGGCGATGGCCGACACCGAAGGGTTCGTCATGAGCGAGCTCCGAACCTTGGCCGAGGAGATCCTTCTCCCGGAGCAGCCGCCGCAGTGAGGACGATCTCGGCCGCGGTCTGTGCGGTGGCCCCGATCGAGCGATGACGGCGCACCCACTGTGCCCTCCGGTTGGCTTCGAGCGGCTCAGACGCAGCCCCCAGGGCCTGCGTCATGGCGGCGGCCACCGCTTCGCGGTCGTAGGGCACCGCGGTGCCGAGATGGTCTCGGTGCAGGTCATCGGCGGCAGGCCCCGGCCCGGCATAGATCACCGGGGTGCCGCACGCGAGCGCTGCGAGCACCTTGGTCGGGTAGGCGAAGTCGTAGTCCAGCCCCGGTCTCACGCTCACCAGGGCGGCCACGGCGGCGCGATGCCAGGCGGCCGCGACCGGGGGGGCCACCAAGGGGTGCAGCTCGACAGCACCTTTGGGGGCAGACTCGGCGATGCGCCGTAGACGGGGCCAGGCGCTGCCCTGGCCGAGGAAGACGAGCGTCGCATCCGGATAGTGCCTCACGACCTCGCCCATGGCCTCGGCGAAGATCTCGGCGCCCTGCCACTCCGAGGCCGTTCCGGCATACAGCAGGAACGGCCCGGGCGGGATGCCCTCGACGCTCGGCGTCGGCCCCGGCCAGGCCCGAGAAGGGTCGGGGGTGAACACCCGCGCGTCGACGCCGTTGGGTACGACCTGCACCGAGCGGGCCCCCAGGGCGCGCACCCGCTCGGCCACACCGTCCGAGACCGCGATGACCTGGCTGGCCCCCTCGAGGGCGAAGCGCTCGAGACTGCCCAGGGCGCTCACCACCGCGCGCGGTGCCCCCGTGGCGGCACTGGCATCCGACCACACATCGGCCGCGTAGTAGACGTACGGAACCGAGCGCCGCTGTGTGGACAGCGCGGCCCGCGCCGACAGCACGGCACGCACCACGGCCCCGGTGGTCGGCGGCGGCTCGACGACCACGACGTCCGGACGCGGGACGACCAGTGTCCGCAGGATGAGCGGCAGATCGAAGCTGAGGTAGGGCAAGTAGCCGCGCACAGCGCCGGACCGGTCCCGCAGCACCGGCCATCTGCTGAGACGGGTCCGCGTGTTCGACACGGCGGCGGGCCCACTCCCACCCGAGCGCGTGGTGAGCACCGTGACCTGGGCGGCGCGGCTCTCCAGCGCTTGGACCAGGGCGCCGAGCCGAAAGGCGGCGGCCGCCTGTTCGGGTGGGTAGATGCGCGTGGCCACAACCACGTGAGGTCGTCGTGTGTGGTTCACCACCGCGCGCCTACCGCGACCGCACGGTCTGTGGCCGCCGCCTCCAGCAAGGCTTCGACGACCTCGAGTGTGCGCACGCCCTCCCTCATCGACACCACCAATGACTCGTCTGGCTCCCGCCCCAGTAGCGCGTCGCGGAAGTTCTCCTGCTCCACCTGGAGAGGCTCGCGGCGGGCGATGGCGTACCGCGTTGAATCCCCCTCCGACACGCCACGAAAGGCTGAAGCCTGGTCCCAGTCCGAGGTCACATCGCCGTTGGCGTGGAAGGTCAGGTCCCCAGACAGCATGTCGGCCACCAGTGACCCCTTCTCCCCGATGGCCACGGTGGTCCGGGTCTTCATCGGTGACAGCCAGTTCACCGTGTGAGCCACGACGATGCCGTTGGCCAGCCGGCCGTTGGCCACCATCAAGTCCTCGTGCTCGCGCCCCGAGCGATGGCTCACCTGCCCGGAGATCACGGCATACCGACTCTGGGCGATCCAGGCCACGAGGTCGATGTCGTGGGTGGCCAGATCCTTGACCACCCCGACGTCGGCGACACGAGCGGGAAAGGGGCCCTGCCTCGAGGTGGTGATCTGGTAGACCTCACCGAGGGCACCGTTCGCGATCCGCCGACGCATCTCCAGCAGCGCAGGGTTGCATCGCTCGACGTAGCCGACACAACCCAGCAGACCTGCATGGGTGAAGGCGCCGGCGATCCGGTGCCCGGCCCGGGCCGTCGCCGCGATCGGCTTCTCGACCATGGCGTGGACGCCGGCGGCGGCCAGCCGTAGCGCCACCTCCTCGTGCAGATGGGTGGGCACCGCCACCATGGCCGCGTCCACGCCGGTCGCGATCAGACTCGCGGTGTCCGGAACGACCGTCACCCCGTCGGCCGCCTCATACGGGTCGCCGTAGGGGTCGGCGATGGCTACCAGGTCCACGCCCGGCACCTGCCGAATGACCCGTGCATGGTGCCGTCCCATCGAGCCCAGCCCCACCAGCCCCATCCGGATCGGGCGGTCCGCCGGCACTCGCCGGGAGCTCACGCAGCGCCCGTCACGACATGGGTCAGCGCACTGACGATGCGCTCGCGGTCGGCCTCGGTCAGCAGCGGGTGCACCGGCAGCGAGAGGACCTCGGCGCTGGCTCTGGTCGTCTCTGGCAGTTCGCCCCTGGGGGCGAAGTGAGCCAGTGACGCGAGCTCGTGGCAAGGCGTGGGGTAGTAGACGCTAGCGCCGACGAGGTGCTCCTGACGCAGCGCCCGGACCACCTCGTCACGCTCGCACGCGGAGGCGCCGACCAGACGGACGGTGTACTGGTGGTAGACGTGGAGACAGCCGGGTCGCACCGTCGGCAGGACTACTCCCGTGAGCTGTGCGTCGTGGAGGTGGGTGTCGAAGAATGCGGCGTTACGGCGCCGCTGCGCGGTCCACTCCGGCAACCGCGTCAGCTGGACACGGCCGATCGCCGCGTGCAGGTCGCTCATGCGGTTGTTCAGCCCGATGACCTCATGGACGTACGGGCTGTCCATGCCTTGGTTGCGCAGCCTGCGCACCACGTCGGCGAGGGCCGAGGTTGCGCAGGCCACCATGCCCCCTTCGCCGGAGGTCATGTTCTTCGTGGGGTAGAGGCTGAAGGCACCCCATTCTCCGAAGGAGCCCACCGGCCGGCCGCGGTAGGAGGCACCGTGCGCCTGGGCCGCGTCCTCGAGCAGTACGGCTCCCGCTTCTCGGGCCAGCTCGCTCAGGGGTCCCAGGTCGGCCGGGTGCCCGTAGAGGTGCACCGGGAGCACGGCCGCGGTGCGCGGTGTGAGCACCTCGGCCACCGAGGCGGGGTCGAGGGTGAACGTGTCCGCCTCGATGTCGGCGAACACCGGCGTGGCACCGCTCAACGCCACTGCGTTCACGGTCGCCGCGAAGGTGAACGACGGCACGACCACCTCGTCCCCGGGCCCCACCCCGATGGCCAGCAGGGCGCAGTGCAGGGCCGAGGTCCCGGAGTTCACAGCCACGCAACGCCGTCCGTCGAGGAGCTGGTCGGCGAACTCGCGCTCGAACGCCGCCACCTCCGGGCCCTGGGTCAGCATCCCCGAGCCCAGCACGCGATCCACCGCGGCCCGCTCCTGCTCACCGATGATCGGGGCAGCGGACGGGATCATCGACGGCTCAGACATGGTCTGTCGGTTCGGGTTCCAGGCTCTGTCCCTGCTCCCGGTACAGCCGACCGGAGACCGGGCAGCGCCATCCGCCGTCGGCCGCGGGGCGCAAGGGCACGCCGCGCTCCCCCACCCAGCCCACCCGGCGGGCCGGGACCCCGACCACGAGCCCGTAGTCGGGTACGTCCGAGGTGACCACCGCTCCGGCTGCAACCGTGGCCCACTCCCCGATCCGCACCGGGGCAACACACACTGCTCGAGCCCCGATCGAGGCGCCGCGCCCCACCGCCACACCCACAGCCCGCCAGTCCGCAGCCGTTCGTGGTCGGCCGTCGGGCTGGATCGCCCGCGGGTAGGCGTCGTTGGTCAACACCGCCCCGGGCCCGACGAAGACCCCGTCGGCCAGGTCGGCCGGGTCATACACCAGAGCGTAGTTCTGCACCTTGCAGCCGCGCCCCAGCCGCACCCCGGGCCCGATGTAGGCACCGCGGGCGATCACGCACTCGGCCCCGATGACGGCGTTCTCCCGGACCTGCGCCAGATGCCAGACCGTGCTGCCGTCGCCCACCCGCGCCGTGGGGTCCACCTCGGCGCCTGGCAGCACGTGCACCTCGGCTTCGGCGGACATCAGCTAGGCCTCTCCTCGCGGAGGTTCGACGACAGGTGGGCGAGAATGCACGGATGACTGTACCGCCCACCAGCGAGGATGCGGTCGTGGTCATCCCCGTCTTCAACGAGGCGGCCGTGATCGCGCAGGTGGTGAGCGCGGCCCGGAGCGCCTTCGGCTGCATCGTCTGCGTCGACGACGCCTCCGCCGACGACTCCGCGGCGGTCGCCTTGGCCGCCGGCGCCACGGTGCTGCGCCACCCGTTCAACCTCGGCCAGGGGGCGGCACTGCAGACCGGTATCCGCTACGCGCTGGAGGCAACCGACTCGGCCTACCTCGTCACCTTCGACGCCGACGGCCAGCACCAGGTCGCGGACGCGCTGGCGATGACCCATCACGCCCATCGGCGCGGCTTGGCCGTCGTCTTCGGATCGCGGTTCCTCGACGACCGCACGCACCCGGGACGGCTGCGCCGCATGCTGCTCAAGAGCGCCGTCTGGCTGACCAACCAGCAGACCGGGATGCGGCTCTCAGACGCCCACAACGGGCTCCGAGTGATCCGCCGCGACGCGGCCGCGCGACTGGACCTGCGACAGAACCGCATGGCCCATGCCACCGAGATCGTGCTGCAGCTGGGACGGACGCGGCTGCCGTGGGGTGAGTACCCCGTTCACGTGCTCTACACCGACTACTCTCGGGCCAAGGGCCAGTCGCTGATGAACGCGGTCAACGTCCTGATGGACTCGATCCTGAAGTGAAGCGAGAGCCGAAGTGAAGCGAGCCGAGGAGAAGGACGGGTCACCCCGATGCTGGACCAGCCGCTGATCAAGCTCATCCTCGTCGTCGCACTCGTGGGCATCACGGTGATGGTCAACCGGTCGACCGCCGGAGCGAGGCACGAGGCGGTACGCCGCCTGATGTTGGTGGCCTTCGTCGCGCTCGCCATGGTTGCCGTGCTCTTCCCCCCGTTCCTGACCACGATCGCCCAGGCCGTCGGTGTCGGACGCGGCGCTGACCTGCTGCTCTATGGGCTGACGGTGACCTTCCTGGGGTACGTCGCCGCCAGCTATCGCCGGTTGCGCCAGATGGAGCACCAGCTCACCGTGCTGGCCCGTGAGGTGGCCCTGCAGCATCCCTCGACCCAGCGGGACGACTCCGATCGCGGTTAGGTCGCGGCTGACGTCGCCGAGGCAACCGCTGGCCCGGGGAATGCTCCGTGAAGGGCGTGCTCAGCGGCGGGCCAGCGACGGCAGGCCGGCCAGGACCAGCTCATAGCTCGCCCGATCACCAGCCACCACCAGACCTCGGGTGCTGACCCTGGCGTCATAGTCCGACCCGTCGAAGCCTCCGACATGACCGCCCGCCTCCGTCACCATGAGCGTGCCGGGCGCGTGGTCCCACGGGAACGTGCCGCCGTAGAGCGCCACATCGGCGGCGCCCTCGATCAGGCGCGGATAGTCCACACCACAGCACACCCACGTCAGCTCCAGCGGGCCGATCTCACCCACCATGTCGCCCAGCCACGCGCGCACCGCACTCACCGCTCGGATCTGTTGCGGATCGACGCTCACCGGTGCGCGCACCATGCGTCGGTCGTCGCTGAAGGCGCCGGCTCCCAGCTCGGCGACGAAGGAGCGCTGGTGCTGTGGCTGGTGGATCCACGAGCGCACACAGTGACCCGACCGGAGCTCGGCCACCATCAGGGCGTGGTCGGGTGAACCGTGCACAAAGTTCTTGGTTCCGTCGACGGGGTCGATGGTGAAGGCGTGGTCGGCGTCGGCATAGGCACGGGCGATAGCAGGCTCGAGTGCGTAGGCTTCCTCGCCGAGGATCACCGCGTCCGGGTAGGCCTCGTGGAGCCGGTCCGTGATGGCCGCCTCGGCCTCGCGGTCGGCGACCGTGACGAGGTCACCGGGGGCCTTCTCCTGGACCTGCCCCTCCTCGAGGGCCCGGAAGCGCGGCGTCACGAGCGTGTCAGCAACCTCGCGCAGCAGGTCGAGCACGGCCTCAGTCTCCACAGGTCCACCCTTTCATCGAACCGTGCCGCCGCAGGCCAAGCGCACTCGGCAGGGCGAGTCGCCGTACCTGGCGCAGAAGACAGTGGGGGCCAACGCAATCCGGATGCCGTCCCGCCACGAACAACTCAGGTAGCACCCGGCGCCACGTCAGCCCCAGA
>JBAUJO010000067.1:0-1839 GCA_049683875.1 Ornithinimicrobium sp. | reverse complement strand
GGAGGACGCTGAGCTCGATGTACGGCCGCAGGTGCGGCAGCGTCATGTGGATGAAGATCTGCCAGCTGTTGGCTCCGTCGATGCGTGCGGCCTCGACCACGTCCATGGGCCGGCCCTGCAGGCCCGCGAGCAGGATGAGCATCATGAACGGTGTCCACTGCCAGGAGATCGCCGCGATCAGGGCGGGCAGAGGCATGGTGCCGACCCAGTCGGGCTGAGGCGCGTCGGCGCCGAGGAAGACGGTGAGCAGGCCGTTGAACAGACCGTACTCCGGGTTGTAGAGCGCGTGCTTCCACAGGAGCGCCGCGGCGATCGGCACCAGGAGGAAGGGCGTGATCATCATCGTGCGCACGACTGCTCGACCACGGAACTTGCGGTCGAGCAGGAGCGCGATGGCCAGGCCCAGGATGAGGCAGATGAGCACGACGCTCGCGGTCAGCACGACGGTGACGATCACTGCCGAGCGGGCGTTGACGTCGGTGAAGACGCGGGCGTAGTTGCTGAAGCCGGCGAACCCGCGGTCGTCGGGGTAGTAGGCGTTCCAGTCCATGAACGAGACGATCAGCGTGCCGATGAAGGGCAGCTGGGTCAGCACGATCACGAAGATGAGGGCGGGCAGCAGAGGCAGCCTGCGGCGCCACGCCTCCGACCTGCCGCGCTCGCGCCGCTCAGGGGGAGCGGGTGCCCCGGTCCGGGTGGCATCCGCGGCTACTTCGGTGCTCATCGGTCGCTCTCCTCTCGTGCCTCGTAACGCTCGGTGATGTCCTCGGCCAGCCGCTGGCCCTGGTCGAGGGCGTCGTCGACGCTGACCCGTCCGGCGATCGCGGCGCTGATGTCCTGGCTGACCTGCGTGCCCAGCTCGGGGAACTCGGGTATGCCGACGAACTGGATGCCCATCGCCGGGCGGGGCTGGAGCCCGGGGTTCTCCGGGTCGGCGGCCTCGATGGCCTGCCGGGTCGGCTCGGCGAAGGCCTCTGCGACCTCGAGATAGTCGGGGTTCTCGTAGAGGGAGGCTCGCTTTCCCGACGGCACCTGGGCCCACCCGACCTCCTGCCCGACGAGCTCCTCGTACTCCTTGCTGGAGGCCCAGGAGATGAACTCCCAGGCGGCGTCCTTGTTCTCCGAGGCCTCTTGCACTGCAAAGGACCAGGCGTAGAGCCATCCGGAGTGCTCGGTCTCGACCACCGGTGCCGGCGCGTAACCCAGCAGGCCTTGGACGGGGGAGCCCTCAGCCTCGAGCGAGCCGGCGGCAGACGTGGCGTCGTACCACATCGCCGAGTTGCCCTGGGTCATGTTGTTGAGGCACTCCACGAAGCCGGCGTTCGGCGCACCTCGCTGACCGTGCTCGCGGACCAGGTCGACATAGAAGCTGACGGCCTCGGTGAACTCGGGTTCGTTCACCATCGCCTGCATGCCGCGCGTGGAGTTCTGCTCGTCGGACTCGAACCAGGTGCCTCCGAACGTGTTGACCACGGTGGTCAGCGGGCCGAAGATCTGGCCCCAGCCTGGTTGCCCGCGCAGACAGATCCCGGACATGTCGGGCTCGGCGCCGTCCACCTGGGCGGCGATGTCGGCGACCTCCTGCCAGGTGGGCCGTTCAGGCATCGTGATCCCCTCCCGGTCGAGGATGTCCTTGCGGTACATCAGGAACGAGGACTCGCCGTAGAACGGCTGCCCGTAGACGCTGCCGTCGACCGTCAGCGAGGTCGTCATCGGCGCGAGGATGTCGTCCTGGTCGAAGTCAGGGTCGGCGGAGATGTAGTCGTCGAGGTTGGCGACCCACCCGGCTCGCGCGTAGATCGGAATCTCGAAGTTCGAGAGGGTGGCCACGTCGTACTG
>JBAUJO010000066.1:0-20416 GCA_049683875.1 Ornithinimicrobium sp. | reverse complement strand
CTTCGGCCTCGCGTGCGGCCTGGGCCTGCGCCTCACGCCGTGCGCGCTCCTGCGCCTCCGCCCGCTTGCGCGCCTCCTCGCGAGCGATGCGCTGTCTCTCGGCCTCCTGTTCGACCTCGAGCCCGTGCTTCTGCCTGGCCAGGGTGGCGAGCTCGGCCTCCAGGTCGGACGACTCGGTCTCGGCCTGTGACAGCTGCTCCTCGAAGGTGGCCTTCTCGTCCTCCAGAGCCGACCGGTCCTCGCGCTGTCGAGCCTCGACGCTCTCCAGCTCAGCCTTGGACTCCTCGGCGGCACGACGCGCGTCCTGCTTGCGCAGCACGTTGGCCTCAGCCTGCGCCAGCAGCATCGTGATGTCCTGGCGCACGCCGGCGAGGCGGTCCTGTTCGGCGAGCTCCTGGGCCTGCTGGGTGTTCAGCCGGTCGATGGTGTGGTCCTGCACCCGCATCACGGTCCGTGCCATCGCCATATCCTCCACGGCGTCGTCCTCCCCCGAGAGCACGTCGATGGTCATGGCCAGGTTGCCCACCCCACCGTTCTTGTAGCTCTCGCGAGCGATCGCGCCGACCGCCTCCTTGCTGTCCTGCTGCTCACGCTTGTTCTGGTGCAGCGAGTCCTCGAGCCGCTGCTCGTTGGCGTAGGCCACCTCGAGCTCGGCGTCGATCCGGTCTGCCTCGGTTTGCGCGTCGGCCAGCTCGTCCTCGGCTGCCTGCAGCTCCTGCGTCGCCCTGGTCACCTCCTGGTTCGTCCGGCGCAACCGGGCGTCCGCCTCGACCAACTCGGCGGAGGTGTCGTCGAGGTCGGCATCCAGCCGCTCGGCCTTGGCCTCAACGTCGCGCTTCTGCTCATCAGTGCGCTGTTGGTCCTGCTCGACCTCGTCGATCCTGTCCCGGATGTCGTCCAGCGCCAGCGCCGGCGCCGAGAGGGCCAGGCTGGCCCCGAGCGCCACGACCATCCCGCGGGTGAGCCGTCGACGCCCGGGACGACGCGTGACCTGGTCGCTCATCTCAGACCTGCACGTATCGCCGGAGGGCCAGCCACGAGGTCACCGTGGCCAGGGCGACGGCACCTGCCACCAGGACCGGGGAGATGAGCCACACGTCGGCGGCGCCGACCAGCGCGACCAGCCCGCTCTCCCCAGCGAGCAGCTCGGTGAGGAACCCGGAGACGCCGTAGGTGACCATCGCCCAGAGCAACCCGATCGCCAGGCCTGCACCGAGCAGCGTCGCGATCACCGTCTCGACGAGGAACGGTGCATGGATGGTGAAGGCCGACGCACCGACCAGACGCATGATTCCGGTCTCGCGCCGTCGAGACCACGCGGTGAGCCGGATGGTCGTGCTGATCAGCACGATCGAGCAGACCACCATGGCTCCGGCGAGAGCGACCGAGGCGACACTGACGACGTTGAGGAAGGCGAAGAGCTTGTCGACCAGCTCGCGCTGGTCCTCCACGCTCTCCACGCCCGGCGCCCCCTGGAAGGTCGCCGCGACCACGTCGTACTTCTGTGGGTCGGCCAGCTGGACGCGGAAGCTCTCCGGGATGGACTCTCGTGGGATGTTCTCCACGACCGCCGAATTGCGGAACTGGTCGCGGAAGCGCTCGTAGGCCTCGTCGTTGGACTCGAACCAGTACTGCTCGACCAGGGGGCTCAGACCCTCGAGGTCGCTGCGCACCTGGTCGCGCTGCTCGCCGGTGACCCCACCTTCGGTGCAGGCGGCCACGTCGGCACTGTCGGGGGTGCACAGGTAGATGGATACCTGCACCTTGTCGTACCAGTAGCCCTTGGCTGTGTCGACCTGCTGCTGGGCCAGCAGGCCGCTGCCGAGGAAGAACAGCGACACCATCGTGACCAGCACGACGGAGACGAACATCGAGGTGTTGCGGCGCAACCCGTTGCCCACCTCGCCGAGCAGGAAGGTGGGCCTCACCGGACGGAGATCCGATCAGGCTCGGGCATCCTGCTGTTCAGCACTTCGAGATCCAACGGCGCGTACTCCCCGTCGGCCTGGTCGCGCACGATGGCCCCCTCGCGCAGCTGCACGACACGCTTGCGGAAGGTGTCGACGATGTACGTGTCGTGTGTGGCCATCACCACTGTCGTGCCCGTGCGGTTGATCCGGTCCAGGATGCCGACGATCTCGCGGCTCGTGTGCGGATCCAGGTTGCCGGTGGGTTCGTCGGCCAGCAGCACCTTGGGCTTGTTGACCATGGCGCGGGCGATGGCCACGCGTTGCTGCTCACCTCCGGAGAGCTCGTGCGGCAGCCGCTTCGCCTTTCCCTGCAGGCCGACCAGCTCGAGCGTCTCGGGCACCGTATGCCGGATCTCGTGCCGCTTGTGTCCCAGCACCTGCAGCACGTAGGCCACATTCTGGTAGACGGTCTTGCCCGCGAGCAGACGGAAGTCCTGGAACACGGTGCCGACCTGACGGCGCAGCACCGGCACCTGGCGTGAGGGCATTCGCGACAGGTCGTGACCTGCGACGCGCACGCGCCCCCGGCTCGCAGCCCGCTCGAGAATGATCAGACGCAGCAGGGTCGACTTGCCGGAGCCCGAGGGCCCGACGACGAAGACGAACTCCCCACGTCTGACCTCCACCGTGACAGCGTCCAACGCCCATGGGTCGCCCTTGGCATACCGGACGCTCACTTCTTCGAAGGCGATCATGACGGTCCCCTGCTTGCGGTTGGACTTCTGCGCGGCGCTTGCTCCCTCCCGAAGCGCCACAAGCCGTCCGCTCAGGTTACGCAAGTGACGCATGGGAAGGCGGGACCCACCGCGCGTGTCGGGGGCGTGTTTCGTCACCCGGCCGACCGCGACCGAGGTGGACCGACCTCAGGCGCTGGCGCGCTCCAGCGAGCGCTTCCAGCGAATGCCCGCTTCCAGGAAGGCATCGATGTCGCCATCGAGAACGGCGGCGGTGCTGCCCACCTCATACCCCGTTCGCAGGTCCTTGACCATCTGGTAAGGATGCAGCACGTAGGACCGCATCTGGTCACCCCAAGACGCCTTGATGTCCCCGGCCATCTCCTTCTTGGCCGCGTCCTCCTCCTGCTGCTTGAGCAGCAGCAGCCGCGACTGCAGCACCCGCAGGGCTGCTGCACGGTTCTGGATCTGGGACTTCTCGTTCTGCATCGAGACTACGACCCCCGTGGGCAGGTGGGTCATCCGCACCGCCGAGTCGGTCGTGTTGACCGACTGTCCGCCCGGCCCCGAGGACCTGAAGACGTCGACCTTCAGGTCGGCGTCGGGGATCTCGATGTGGTCGGTGGACTCGATCAGCGGCACCACCTCGACCGCCGCGAAACTGGTCTGCCGCCGCCCCTGGTTGTCGAAGGGGCTGATCCGCACCAGCCGGTGGGTGCCCGCCTCCACCGACAGGGTGCCGAAGGCGTAGGGGGCCTTAACCTCGAACGTCGCCGACTTCAGCCCGGCCTCCTCCGCGTATGAGGTGTCCAGCACCGTGGTGGAGTGGCCGTGGCGTTCGGCCCAGCGCAGGTACATCCGCATGAGCATCTCCGCGAAGTCAGCAGCATCCACCCCGCCTGCCCCGGAGCGGATCGTCACCACGGCCTCCCGCTCGTCGTACTCGCCGTTGAGCAGGGTGCGCACCTCCAGCGCGGCCACGCTCCGCTGCAGTGCCAGCAGGTCGCTCTCGGCCTCCGAGAGGGCGGTGCGACCGTCGTCGCCACCTTCTTCGCTGCCGAGCTGCACCAGCACCTCCAGCTCGTCGATGCGCTCGTCCATCTCCAGCACGCGGTCGTGCTCGGACTTCAGTCGCGACATCCTCGAGGTGACCTGCTGGGCGTGCTCGAGGTCTTCCCACAGGTCGGGCCGGGAGGCCTCGACTTCCAGCTCAGCGAGCTGCACGCGGATGCCGTCCAGGTCTACGACCTCTCGCACCGTCGCCATGGTGGCGCGCAGAGCCTTGATGTCCGCTTCGAAGTCGACCGCCACGCGGGCGAGCCTACGCCTCGTGCCGGATGGGTCAGGCCACCGCCGAGGCAGCCGACTGCGGCTCCTGGGCGGTCCACTGCGAGGTGAGCCACTCGACGGCCTGACGCGCGTTCCAGCCTTCCGGGTACTGCTCGATCAGCAGGCTGGCACCCCCCAGGTCCTGGCCCAGGGTGACCACCTTGGTCTCGGCATACCCGTCCTTGCGCACCTGCCCGAGGCCGATGTTGGCCATGAGGCCGTTGCACAAGCACTTGCGTCCCTCGGTCGCCTGTTCCGACCCGCCCTTCTTGAGGTACATGTGAACCGGCTCGGAGGGGCATCGGTATCCCACGTCGCCGTTGTCCTTCTCATATGCCGAGCGCAGGTAGGACAGGTCGCACAGACGCGGCCGGTCCTCGTACACCTCGGTCTGGCTCTGGGTGCCCTCCAGCGAGGCCACCTTGAACGGGAAGCCGGTGGGGCTGGCGCGGGGGTCGTTCTTGACCGACAGGGTGCCTGAGCGCAGCTCGCCGATCATCTGGGTGCGGGTCGAGTCCTCCAACCCACTGTCGTGGCTGAGCGCGAACAGGGTGCCGACCTGCACGCCGGTGGCGCCGTCGGTCAACGCCTCGACCACCTTGTCTGGTGTGCCGTAGGCGCCTGCCAACCAGAACGGCAGAGACAGGTCGGCCATCTTCTGCAGGTTGACGATGTCGCGCGCGCCGTAGATCGGCTCACCGGAGTCGTCGAGCTGCATCCGGCCCCGGGGCGGGGCGCTGTGGCCGCCGGCGGTGGGGCCTTCGACCACGAAGCCGTCGGGCCGGATGCTCTCGTCGCGGTACAGGTAGTTGGCCAGGGCGTCAGCGGAGACGATGGCCAGGAAGTCAGGCCGCTGGATCTCGGGCAGCTGCTCACCCAGCAGGTCGACAGGGTCGACGCGGATGTAGCGGGTCATCGACCCACCCGCCACGTCAGCGACGATCTTGCCCTCGCGACCGGCCGCGATGTCGGTCAGCAGCTGCGGGATGTCGCGCGGGATGCCGGCGCCCATGATGACGTAGTCGGCCCCGGCCAGCGACGCGCCGAGCAGCGCGGTGGGGGTGGCCATCTGCAGCTTCTCCAGGCAGTTGATGCCGACCACGCCGTCATGACCCTCCTTGGCCAGCCATACCTCGGCGAAGTTGCCCACCACGGCCAGCTCGGAGGCAGCGCGGCTGGTGTCGAGGGTGAGCTTGGGCAACGGCTTATAGGGAGTGTCGGGTGCCTTACCGCCGTCGATGAAGTACTTGTCGAGGACGCGCGCGGCCATCTGCGGTGATGGAAAGGCCGCCAGGGCGCGGCGCATGTGACCACCGGGGTCGCCGTCCTGCAGCCGGCGCGAGAGCACTGCGTCCATGGCGGTGCCGGAGATCACCCCCATCTGACCGGCAAGGGAGACCTGGCGAGCCAGCTGCCAGGACGACACGGCGACCCCCATGCCACCTTGGATGATCACGGGACGGGCTTTCGGAGCCACTTGGCCTCCTCAGGGCAAGACTGCATAGAACAACGGGCCGAACCTCCGGCACCGTAAGTTTCGGGAACGTAACCTACGGTAACGTAACTTGGTTCAGAAGTCGCCTTAGCGCAGTCTCAGCCGGACTACCTCGCCGTGCGAGACGAACGAGACGTGGGACAGGTCCGGCACGATCAGGTCGGCATCCAGATCTTCCGCGTCGGTGGTGCTGAGCACGGCGAGCACGGCGCATCCTGCGGCTCGAGCAGCGGCGGTGCCCGAGGGAGCGTCTTCGACGACCAGGCAGTCTGACGGCGAGACCCCCAGCGCGTCGGCAGCCCGAAGGAAGGGTTGGGGGTCCGGCTTGCCGTCGGTGATGTCGTCGGCGGTGATCATCACCTTGGGTGTCGGCACCCCGGCGGCTTCGAGCCGTGCGCTGGCCAACGAGCGGGTGGCCGAGGTCACGATGGCTCCGCGGACGCCGAGCGCTCGAACGGCCGCGATCGCACCGGGCAGCGCGACGACGCCGTCGGTGTCGGCCGCCTCGATCTCGACGATCCGCGCCAGTGCCGCGTCCTGCTGATGTTCGGGAACCATCTGGTTCACGATCGCAGCGGCCGGGACGCCGTGGTAGCCCCGCAACCGGGCCGGGTCGAGGTCGAACTCGCGGGCCCACGTGCCCCACGAGCGGTTGACCGCCGCGGTCGAGTCGGTCAGGGTGCCGTCGTTGTCGAAGAGGACAGCGGCAAACTCGCGGTCGGTCAGTACAGAGGTCATAGCAGGCCAGTGTGCCTGAGTCTGACGGAGCACCGTGCGGGCCCTAGATTAGGGATGGTGAGCACCCACCCTCTGCCTGACGACCGGGTCCGACGTGCCCTCGTGGTCTCCGCGCACCCTGACGACGCCGACTTCGGCGCCGCCGGCACGATGGGCCGCTGGGTCAAGGCGGGGATCGCCGTCACCCTGCTGTGCGTGACGCACGGCGAGCAGGGGGCGCGCCCCGACGCCGACATCTCCACCCTCGCCGCGGAACGGGAACGCGAGCAGCGGGCGGCCAGCGCGGAGTACGGCGTGAGCGACGTCCGGTTCCTCGACGGCCACCGCGACGGTTGGGTGGAGCCGAGCTTCGACCTGCAGCGCGACATCGTGCGGGTGATCCGCGAGGTACGGCCGCAACGGGTGCTGTGCCAGTCGCCCGAGCGCTGGTACGACCGGCTCCAGGCCTCGCACCCGGACCACCTCGCCGCCGGTGAGGCCACCGTGCGGGCCTGTTACCCGGCGGCGGAGAACCCCTTCGCCTGGCCAGAGCTGGGGCTCGACTTCTGGCACGTCGGCGAGCTGTGGCTGATGGCCCATCCGACCTCAGACTTCCCGGTTGACATCACCGACACGTTCGAAGCCAAGGTCGACGCGCTGCGTAGGCACTCCAGCCAGACCGGGCACCGCTCGGAGCTGGAGACGATGCTGCGCTCATGGGCGACGGGGATCGCCGAGCGCTTCGACCTCCCTCAGGGCCGGCTTGCCGAGGCGTTCCGCATCGTGCCGATCAACATGCGGGCCGAGGACGTGGCGTCGCCACCGGCCGGTGCGCCGAACGGTGAGCCCACCGTCGAAACCCGGTGAGTCGGCGTGCAGTCCGTGGAGCTGTTGCTCGACGACGACGCGCGCACTTCGGTGCTCCGGCAGTGGCAGGCGCTGGCTGACGCGGGGCTGCCCAGCCAGGCCCGGCACACAGGCGAGACCAACGCCCCCCACGTGACGATCGGGCTGGCCTCGGCGATCGTCGAGACGGCGGAGGTCGAGCTGGCCTCGGCCGCGGCACGGTTGCCGTTCTCGCTCAGCCTGGGGGCCCCGCTGCTCTTCGGGGCTGGTCGGCGTGTGGTCCTGGCGCGGATGGTGGTGGTCACCGAGGAGCTCCTGGCCCTACATCGGGTGGTGTCGCGGGCGCTGGCTACCTGCCCGGGCCAGATCGAGCATCTGGCGGTGGGCCGGTGGGTGCCGCACGTGACGTTGGCGCGGCGCATGGAGCCCGAAATGGTAGCTCCAGCCCTGGCCGCCCTGGGTGAGAGCGGGGCCGGCACGCTGAGCGCGGAGGCCACCACGCTGCGTCGATGGGACGGGGACGCCAAGCAGGCGTGGACGGTCGGCAGTTGAGGCTGCACCGCTGGACAACACTGCGAGCCGCGGCGAGGATCTTCCCACCGTCCCAACCTCAGAAGGGCAGGACCGTATGGCTGACCTCACCGGCTCGTTGGACCAGGCACTCAGCACCACCGCCGACGTCATCGACGGGATCAGCTCTGAGCAGTGGCAGCAGACGAGCGTCTGCGAAGAGTGGAGCGTGCGCCAGCTCGTGGAACACCTGGTCGGCGGCTGCGCGCTGACCGGTCAGGTCCTACAGGGTGAGGACGCGCACGGGCGCCCCACGTATGAAGGCACGTCGGATCACGAGCTGACCGTCCAGTTCCGCCAGGCCAGCCAGGCGGTGCTGCTCGCCGTCGACGAGCCGGCGGCATTGGAGCAGACGGTGCGGGTAGGCATGGGGCCGGTCCCGGGGTCCGTCGCCGCCCATCTCGCCCTGGTGGAGGCGATCGTGCACGGCTGGGACGTCGCCAGCTCCACCGGACAGGCTGTGGCCTACGACGAGGGCACCGTCACTGAGGCGCTGGACTTCAGCCGCGGCATGATGGATCAGATCCCTGCCGGCCGAAGCCCGTTCAAGCCATCCTTTCCCGTGGCGGAAGACGCCCCACCCCTGTCTCAGCTCCTGGGCCTGCTCGGAAGGGCGCCCTAGCCCAGAGCCTCGTCGAGATCCGAGCGGGCTCGCGACTCCACAGTCACGGTGATCGACCCACCGAAGACGTCGAGCGCCTGGCTGATCACCGGGACTGCCGCCTGGCCCTGCAGCCGGACGACGGCGGTGCGCCCGTCGGGGCTGCCGGTGCCTGGTTGTAGCGACCACGAGAGGACCCGGCTCGGCTGCTCCCGGGTCGCAAGGTGCTCCCCCGCCGCGGCGATGACTGTGGGCGTCGTCAGCGGCACGCCGTCGGTGAGTCCCTCGTCGTACACGCTCTCCTCGGCGACCGCATCCGCCGCATCCAGCGCCGCCGCGTCTGCCACGTCGAGCAGCTGGATCCGACACAGCTGAACTGCGGTCGCTGCCAGCACCCCCAAGATCAGCAGTAGGGCGGTGGCCATCATCCCGACGAGCAGGATGCTCATCTGGCCGTCGTCGCCGCGGGCCTCGCACTTGGGGGTCGGCGCTGAATCAGGGTTCATGGCGGCCCCGGGGCCCGGAAGGCGTCGACGGGTTCGGTGTGCCGCGATGACAACGACACCGAGGTGGGAACGGCGGCGGACATGAAGTCGGGAACCAGCGGCAGCTCGACCTGCACCACCGAGCTGACCTCGACGCTGCTCCCGGGGGTCAGGCATGGCGCGCTCGCACACGAGACCGAGACCTCTGCCTGCCCCGCGCTGAACCCGTGCGACGCCAGCACCAAGTCTGCGGCCGCACGTCCACGGGCTGCGGCGGATGAACCCGCGTCCGCCGTGACGTATGCCCGCCCCGCCTCCCGGGCTGTGGCCGAGGCGGCGTAGGCGCCCGCCTGGAGGCGGCCCAGGGTGCCGACGAGGTAGAACAGCGGGAGCATGACCAACACCATCAAGAAGACCACCTCGATCAGCATGGACCCGCGATCGGCGGGCCGCTGCATCACTGGTCCTCGGCGAACGCCTGGCCGGTGACGGTCATTGACTGGCTCGGGCCAAGTGGCCCCACCAGCGGCACCGGAAGGGCCGCCTCGACCTCCACCACCTCGACACCACCCACGATCGTGCGTCGCGCCGAGACTGCCGACGCATACCGCGCCGACAGACTGGTGCCGAGAAGCTCCGCGGCGCGAGCCGCCCCTTCGTCGGTGGTGTTGCCCGCCCGGGCTCCTACCCGGGCACCCTCGATGACGTGGGCGGTCGCAGTGTTGTGCACGTGCAGGGCATACCCCAGCTGCAGGACGGCGGCGAACATCAGCGACGCCAGCGCGGCCACCAAGGCGAACTCGGCCACCGCGGCTCCGCGGTCGCCGGCACCGGGCCACGAGGTCACGGCCCGGTGACCGAGTTCACCGCGTTGCTGAACACGCTCTCCAGCAGTGGACGGGCGATGAGGCCGAGCGCCACGACCAACCCGGCGGTCATTACCGTGATCATGACCCACCCGGGCACGTCACCACGGTCACGGCCACCAAGCCATCGTCGGTACCGGCTGAACGTGCTGCACGCCGTGTCATAGACGCGGCGCTGCGCTCTCTCGAGGTGCTTCATCAGGGGTCTCCTTCATTCAGGGTCACGGGATCTCACACGGAAAGCTGCAACAGGGCCAGTCCTGGGTAGGCAGCGAACACCACGGTCACGGGCAGCACCAGGAACACGACGGGGACCATCATGGCGATCTCGCGCTTGCCGCCCTCCTCGATCAGGGCCTGTCGTGCGGACTCGCGCGCATCCTGGGCCTGCGCTCGCAGCACCTCCCCCAGCGGCGTCCCCCGCTGGATCGCGACCACGATCCCGTCCACGAAACGTGCGACCGGGGCGAGGCCGGTCCGCCGGCTGATCCCCTGGAGCGCCTCGGGCAGCGACGTACCGGTGCGCGCCGCGCTCAGTGCGATGTCGAGCTCGGTCGACAGCGCCCCGGCGGACAGCCTGCTCACCCGCTCCAGCGCCTGGACGGTGCTCTCCCCCGCGGTGACCGACAGGGCCAAGAGCTCGGCCAGCGCGGGGAACTCCGCCATGATGAGCCGCTCACGACGCACTGCCGCCCGCGTCAGGGCTCCGTCCCGGGCCATGGCTCCCCCGGCGCCTGCGAGAACGACCACCACGACCAGCGCCGGGAGCGAGACGCCCCGCGTCCACCACAGCACAGAGCCGAGGAAGGACACCAGGACGGCGGCGGTGACCGCCCACAGCACCTGCTGGATTCGGAACCCCTCCACGTCCTCGCCGGCGTCAGCGCGCCGCAGACGGGCCCGGACTGAATCCGCGCCCCCCAGCAGTCGGTCGAGGCGGCGCCCCAGCGAGGCGATGAACGGGGTGAGGGCCTGCGCGAGCCCCACCTGCGCGTTCTCCTGGTGGAGCAGACGAGAGCGTCGCGGCGCACGGTCCAGGTAGGGCTCGACCCGGGCCGCGAGGTCGATACCTCGCGTGAGCGGCAGGCCGCGAACGATGAGCAGAACGCCCACGGCGAGCACGCCGCCGAGCAGACCACCGACCGGCGAGAGGGAGGAGAAGGAGGCGCTCATCGCAGCACCCGCCCTTCCTCGGGCAGACGGCCCAGCACCACCATGAGTCGGTAGGCGAGGAGGGACAGCGCGGCGCCGACAGCGAGGATGACGACGCCGGTCGGCTCGCGGTAGGCCAGCAGGGCCGAGCTGCGCGTCGCCATCAGAGCCAGCACCACCCACGGCGCTGCCATCGCCAGCCGGGCCGCGTTCACCGTCCAGCTCTGACGCGCCTCCAGCTCGGCTCGTGACCGGGCGTCCTCGCGCAGGAACTGGCTCAAGGCCCGCAACACCCGCCCGAGATCGCTTCCTCCCACCTCGCGCGCGATGCGCAGCGCCTCGATGAGGCGGTCAGCCACCGGGTCGGCCAGCCGGTCCTTCAACCCGTCCAAGGACTCAGAGAAGCGGCCGCTGGCCCGGTAGTCGTCTGCGAAGCGCGCGAACGCCGGCCGCAGCTCTGCGGGGCCACGCTCGGCCAGCTGGACCAGCGCTTCGGGCAGCGCCAACCCCGCACGCACGCCCGACGACACGTGGTCCACCACGTCGGGCCACACGTCGCGCAGCTGCGCACGGCGTGCCCGAGCGCGCATCCTGACGTACGCCACCGGCGCATAGCCCGCCATCGCCCCGAAGGCCACCGCGATGGCTGGCACCGAGGTGACGCCATACGTGAGCATCGCGACCAGCAGTGTCAGCACAGCGGCAGCACCGAGGAGCCCGCTCGGGGTAAGGCCGCGCAGACCCGCGATGGCGATCTCATCAGCCAAGCGGGAGATGAACGACGCCCGCCGACCGCCCGCGTGGGGCCGCTGCGGTCGCGGCCAGAAGGACCACCAGATGCACGCCGCACCCAGGCCGAACACCAACCCGAGCAGCACCCCGGTCATCGGTGGTCTCCGAGTAGCTCGGCCAGGTCGAACCCGGCGCCGGCGAACCGCTGCGCGTGGGGTGGGTACCCCTGCCCACGCACGAGCGCGGTGTCGTCCCGGACGAACAGGTCGGCCACCTCGATGACCTCGCCTTCGGCCCGACCCGGCAGCGCCACGATCTCCTGGACGCGGCGGTGCCCGTCGGCCTGCAGCGCGACGTGCACGACGATGTCGACCGAGCTCGCGACGGTGGGGACCACGAAGCTGCTACTGACGTTAGGCCCGGCCAGCAGGGGCAGCGTGCACATCTTGGTGACGGCCTCCCGCGCGCTGTTCGCATGCACCGTGCACATGCCCGGCAGCCCGGAGTTCAGGGCGATCAGCAGGTCGAGACTCTCTGCCTGCCGCACCTCACCGACCAGGATGCGCGACGGTCGCATCCGTAGGGCCTCCTTGACCAGGCGACGCAGCGGGATCTCGCCGGTGCCCTCCAGGCTCGACTGCCGACACTGCATCGCGGCGATGTCGCGCAGCGGGATCTTGAGCTCGAAGACCTCCTCGGCGGTGACCACGCGTTCCTGCTGGGGGATGGCAGCGGCCAGGCAGTTCAACATCGTGGTCTTCCCGGCCTGCGTGCCCCCCGCGACCAGCACGTTCAGGCCGCTGGCCACGGCGGCGCTCAGGAACCGCGCCGCCTGCGTGGTGAGGGTGCCGAGCCGGACGAGATCGTCGAGGTCGGTGGCTGCCACGACGAACTTACGGATGTTCACCGCCCAGTGTCGTCGCGTGATGTCCGGGATGACGACGTGCAGGCGTGAGCCGTCGGGCAGCGAGGCGTCGACGAATGGTGAGCTGAGGTCCACCCGGCGACCGGATGTCCGCAGCATGCGCTCCACCAGGTCCTGCACCTGCTGCTCGGTGAGGAACGTCGGCGTGAGCTCGGAGCGGCCATGGCGGGCGACGAACACCCGCGACGGCTCGTTGATCCAGATCTCCTCCACCGACGGGTCGTCCAGATACGGCTGCAACGGCCCGTACCCCGCGACCGAGTCCAGCAGCAGGCGCTGGGCCTCTTCCGCGTCGCCCAGCGTCGGCAGCCCCCCGACCAGGGCCCTTTCGTCGTACTCGGCGACTGCTTCCCCGATCACCGCGCGTACGGCAGCGTCGTCGCGCACCGGATCCAGGCGGCGTCGACGGATGAGCTCACGCACATCCTCTTCTAGGGATGCCAAGGCTGCAGGGGACACGCAGGGCCTTCACTCTCACGGTGGGACGGCGCCTGTCACGAGGCGCACTCCGCTTCTTTCGACCCTCTGGGGCCAAAACACTGCTCGGTAAGATAGCGGCTCTGGCCCACTCGCGCAGCCCGCAGACCTGGAGCCTGTGGACAACCGCGGTCCTCTTCGCGACGTGCAGTCGCCGTCATCGGTAGAGCCCGGCGGGGGTGAGGTATCCCGGATCGCCCGGTAGGTCAGGCCTGGGCGGCAGTACTGGTCAGTGGTCACCTCCGCGGTGACCCCGCGCGTATCGCCACCGCAGATGACGGTCACGAGCCGGCTGTCCGCTGGTCGCTAGTCCAGCCGGCCCATCGCGATGGTCGAAGCGATGACCACGACGCCCACCGAGCAGACGCCACCGGCGAGCCACCACGGTGCGAACTGGAACATCGCGAACCCCAACGGGATCATCAGGCCGTTGAAGGCCATCGCCGGCGCCGGAGCCCGCGGATGGCGGATCCACAGCCCGAAGCTGACGTAGGCCAAGCCCACGACGAACACCACCATGGTGACGATCGACATGACCACCACGACTGGGTCGCTGCCCTCCCCGATCAGCAGCTCATAGGCGTAGAACGCTGCGAAGCCTGCCACCACCACCGCCTCGACGCCGACCAGCGCCCCGGCCAGCCGTCCAGCCGCGCGTCGGCGAGGGGTCGGCGCCCCGGGCATGGTCACGAGCAGCAGAGTATCCGCGCCTGACGAGCAACGGTGCAGCCACCGCCTACGCTGGGCAGCGTGAGTGTCGCCGCGAAGCTGTCCGACCTGCTCACCCCACTCACCGGGGGTGAGCTGCCGGTCCACCTCGTCGCGTGGGACGGCAGCGCCGCCGGCCCCGAGGACGCCCCGACGGTGCGCCTGAACTCCCCCGACGCCTTGCGCAGGCTGCTGTGGCACCCGGGTGAACTCGGTGCCGCCCAGGCCTACGTCACCGGTGAGGCCGACATCGACGGCGAAACCGGGCACGCGCTCGCGGAGATCCGTCGCAGGCTCACCGAGCGAGGGGTGCGATCGCTGCGGGCCAGCCCGGCAGTGCTCAGTCAAGCCTTCCGCCTTGCCCGCGAGCTGGGGGTCCTCGGCCGCCGCCTGCCCGCACCGGCCAGTCAGGCCCAGATGGGCGGCCGCCTGCACACCCTGCGGCGCGACTCCTCGGCGATCAGCTTCCACTACGACCTGTCCAACGCGTTCTACGAGGCGATCCTGGACGAGCAGATGGCCTACTCCTGCGGCTACGTCACCGACGCGTCGGTCAGGCTCTCCGCGGGCCAGGAGAGCGAGCGATACACACTCGAGGACGCGCAACGCGACAAGTTGGACCTGATCTGCCGCAAGGTGGGTCTGGACGAGCGATCCGGGCTGCGGCTGGTCGACATCGGCTGTGGCTGGGGCTCGTTCGCTCTACACGCCGCACGCGAGTACGACGCTCAGGTGCTCGCGGTGACGATCTCGGCCGAGCAGCAGCAGTACGTCCAGGCCCGTGCCGCAGAGCAGGGCGTCACCCAGCGGGTCGAGGTGCGGCTGCAGGACTACCGCGAGATCCACGACGAACCCTTCGACGCGGTGGTGTCCATCGAGATGGGCGAGCACGTCGGTGACGTCAACTACCCCACGTACGCCAAGACGCTGCACCGCCTGGCCGCCCCGGGTGCCCGGGTGCTCATCCAGGCGATGTCGCGGCCGGGGTCAAACCCCGGCGGCGGTCCCTTCATCGAGAACTTCATCGCCCCCGACATGAGCATGCGGCCGGTCGGCCAAACCGTCTCGCTGCTCGAGCGCGCCGGGCTGGAGGTGCGCGACGTGCACGCCCTGCGCGAGCACTACGTGTGGACGGTGCGGGCGTGGGAGAAGCGCTTCCACGCGCGGCGCGACGAGCTCGTGGAGCTGGTGGGCGAGGAAGTATGTCGGGTCTGGCAGCTCTACCTCGCCGGCGGTGCCCTGACGTTCGAGCAAGGCCGGATGGGCGTTGACCAGATCCTCATGGTGCGCCGCCTGCGAAGCGGGCCCAGCGGCCTGCCCAACGCACGCCCGGCCACGTGGTCGGTGGCAGACGGCCCGGGACAGCTCGACGCGTGATGGACTGGTCGGCCTTCGCGGTCATCTCCCTGGCCAGCCTCGCCGCGTTGGTCCTCCTGCAGCTGCTGACCTGGGCATGGTCACGGCGAGTTGGAAAGTGGGCCGTGGTGGACGTGGTCTGGGGGGCGGGCTTCGCGGTGGTCGGCCTCGTCAGCGCGCTCGTGGGCCTGCTGCTCGGAAGCGGCAGCGACCTCCGCACCCTCATTATCGCCGCGCTGGTGTGCGTCTGGGGTGGACGTCTGAGCTGGCACATCTTCACACGCTCCCGAGGCAAAGGTGAGGACCCTCGCTACGAGGACCTGACCGAGGGCCTCGGGCCGGTCAGCGCGGCCCTGAAGGTCTTCGGCTTGCAAGGCGCCCTGCAGTGGGTCATCTCCCTGCCCCTGCAGGCTGCGGCCGCTGCCGGGCCCACGCAGGGCGCGTGGACGATCGTGCTGATCGCCGGAGTGCTCGTCTTCGCGGTCGGGCTGACCTTCGAGGCCATCGGAGACGCACAGCTCGCCGCGTTCAAGGCCGACCCCGAGCAGCAGGGCGAGGTGATGGACCAAGGGCTGTGGGCGTGGACACGCCACCCCAACTACTTCGGCGACGCCTGCGTCTGGTGGGGCCTGTTCATCGTGGCGGCCTCGTCCGGGGAATGGGGCGTGGCGTGGACGGTGGTCTCACCGGCGCTGATGACGCACTTCCTGCGCAACGTCTCCGGCGCCAAGCTGCTGGAGGAGTCGATGAAGGACCGGCCCGCCTTTCGCGACTACATGCGGCGGACGGCCTACTTCTTCCCGCGGACGCCCAAAGCCTGACCCCTCTCCCCAGGGCCCCGCCGGGCTCGTAGGCGGGCAATCAGCCGCTACGAACCGCTTCGCATGGCGCGGCCAACGGGCTGGGACCCGGCGGCCGGCCGACCGAGGGCATCCCGAGTGTGACCGCCGGGCGGGAGCTCGTGCCGTCGCCGGTCTGAAGCGCGGCCCAGGCGGCGCCGCCTCTGGTGCGGCGCACGGCATACCGGCCACCGGGGGCCCCGGAGTCCGCGACCACATGGTGCGGGGCGGCGTAGGTGACCTCGACGCTGACCGCATCCCCGGGCCGCGGGAACTCGGCCCCATCGGGCATGGCGAAGTGGACCAGACGGTTGTCCCTCGCCCGCCCGGACAGGCGATGGGTCTCGGCGTCCTTCCGGCCCTCCCCCGGTGAGACCAGCACCTCGACCTCGCGACCGACCAGCGAGCGGTTCTCCGCCCAGGAGACCTCGTCCTGCAACGCCACCAGGCGCTCGAATCGTTCTTGGACGACCTGCTTGGGCACCTGGTCGTCGAACTCGGCGGCCGGGGTGCCGGGCCGGATCGAGTACTGGAAGGTGAACGCGCTGGCGAACCGGCTGGCCCGCACGACGTCCAGCGTGGCCTGGAAGTCTCTCTCGGTCTCCCCCGGGAAGCCGACGATGATATCGGTGGTGATGGCCGCGTGTGGGATCTGTTCGCGGACGCGGTCGAGGATGCCAAGGAACTTGGTGCTCCGGTAAGAACGGCGCATGGCCTTCAGCACCGCATCGGAGCCGGACTGTAGCGGCATGTGCAGGCTCGGCATGACGTTCGGGGTCTGCGCCATCGCGCTGATCACGTCGTCGGTGAAGGCCGCCGGGTGAGGGCTGGTGAAACGGACCCGCTCCAGGCCCTCGACCTGCCCGCAAGAGCGCAGCAGCTTGGCGAAGGCGCCACGGTCGCCGAACTCAACGCCGTAGGTGTTGACGTTCTGCCCCAACAGCGTGATCTCCACCACGCCCTGGGCGACCAGCGCCTCGATCTCGGCGAGAACCTCGCCAGGCCGCCGGTCCCGCTCTTTGCCCCGCAACGCGGGAACGATGCAGAAGGTGCAGGTGTTGTTGCACCCGACCGAGATCGACACCCACCCGCTGTATGCCGAGTCGCGCCGTGTCGGCAGCGTGGAGGGAAAGACCTCCAGCGCCTCGGCGATCTCCACTTCGGCGGCCTTGTTGTGCCGCGCCCGGTCCAGCAGCGCGGGCAACGAGCCGATGTTGTGGGTGCCGAAGACCACGTCCACCCACGGGGCTCGGTCGACGATCTCGTGGCGGTCCTTCTGCGCCAGGCACCCGCCGACGGCGATCTGCATGTCGGGGTTGGCGGTCTTGGCAGGACGCAGCATGCCGAGGTTGCCGTACAGCTTGTTCGCCGCGTTCTCACGCACAGCGCAGGTGTTGAAGACGACGACGTCGGCAACGTCGGGGCGGTGGCGCTCCGGTAGCGCGCCCAGGTCGACGTAGCCCGCGGTTTCCAGCAGGCCGGAGAGCCGCTCGGAGTCGTGCACGTTCATCTGACACCCGTGGGTGCGGACGTCATACGTCTTCCGGCGGGTACTGGGAGCAGAAACGTGCGTGGTCATCGCCCTTAGGATACGGGCGCTCAGACACCGGTCAGGCCGCGCGCCAGCGTCACCGCGCCGCCGAGACCGGCGATGCCGATGGCCACACGGCGCGCAGCGGGAGCGCTCACCCAGCGACTTCCGTAACCAGCCGCGACCACGCCCACCACCACGGACCCCAGCGCCAGCGGCCACATCCACCACGGTAGACCCAGGTCGGAGGGGACGGCACCGACCACGCTCTTGCTGACCAGCGAGCTGATGTTCGCCAGCAGCAGGATCGGCTGCAGCGTCGCGGCAAACGACCGCTGGTCCCACCGGGTGGCGACGGCGTAGACGGTCAACACCGATCCCGCCACTCCTGCGGTGGTGTTGACGAAGCCGGCAGTGACGCCGGCGGTCATGGTCGCCATCGGACCACGCACCTGCAGGCGGCCGTTGACGCCGAGGCTCAGCAGAAGGGCGAAGAGGATCAGCGAGCCGATGAGCACCTCCAACCAGGCCGGGCTCATCCGCAGCACTACGACGGCCCCCACCAGCGAGCCCACCACAACCAACGGGCACAGCCGCAGAAAAGCCTTCCAGTCGACGTCCTTGTGGATCGCGCTCAGTACCACCAGCGTGGTGGCCACGGCGCCGGCGTTGCTGACCGTCACGCCCACTGCGGGGCCGAGCAACAACGTGAGCAGGGGTGCCACCACCAGGCCCAGCCCGAAGCCGGCGATACGCTGGAGTGCAGCCCCCAGGAACAGCGCGACCACGATGGTCACCAGAACTGGTGCCGTCACCACAGCGTTCGCGCGGGGCAGCAGGTCACGGGCCTACGCTATCCGGCCCTGAGCCCACCGAGACAAGGAGACTTCTCATGAGCGACCAGCCCGGCCGCGAAAGCGTCAGCGACGACCTGAGCACCTACAGCGTGGACGACGAAGACCAGCTGACGCCCGAGGACACCCTCATCCCCGGAGGCGACCCCGTGGAGGAGGGGTACGAGACCCCTGACAAGCTCCACGGGTCGGTGGCCCAGGGAGTCACCGCTGACGAACAGGCCGAGGGCGAGACGATCGACCAGCGGGTGCGCCAGGAGGTTCCGGAGGACGGCACCGCCTACGGGGCCCCGGAGCGTGAGAGCGACCTCGACGCCGAGCCCATGGCCGGAGGCGACGACCCGGACGCGATCCCCGCCGAGCAGGACTTCGTGGGTGAGATGGGGGTAGCCAGCCAGAACGAGCCCGAGGCCGGCACCGTGGAGACCGGGGCGGGTGACCTCAGTCTGGAGACGACCGACGCCGCTGAGGAAGCGGCCATGCACACGGTCGACGAGCTGGGCGATGGGCCCTCGCCCAGTGCGTAACGGCTAGCAGACACGACGAGCACGATGACGATCTACTCGCGGTTCGACGGATTGACCGGGGTTAGCGCGGCCCTGTTCGATGCGGGTTTCGCCGAGCTCGGCACGCGGATGCACACCGTTGTCCCTCAGGGTCCACCCCTGACGGATGTGCAACAGCTGGGCTGGGTCTACCGACACTTCGCCCTGATTGAGCAGCCGTGGTACGGGGTGATGTTTCATCGCGCACTTCACCTACCCTACGGCCACGTGTCGGGGTCCGCTCGCGACGCGTTCGCGCATCTGGCCGGGATGGGCGCGCCGGAGGTCACCGACCACACTGCTCAGACGTTCGACCACGCCCTGGACCTCTACGCCAGCGGCTTGTCGACCATGGCCGACCGAGGGTCACCTTGAACGCCGTCGAAGCCGGGCTGAGGAGACCTCGATGACTCGCCTTGCCTACGACATCACCGGTGATGGCGACCCCGTCACTGTGTACCTGCACGGCGTGTTGATGGACCGTGCGCTGTTCGACCCCTTCGTCACCGCCCCGGGGACCCACATTCGTCTGGACCTTCCCGGCCACGGCCAGAGCCCGCCCATGTCACCCGCCGCCAGACTGGAGGATCATACGGACGCCGTCGCCGACACACTGGCGAGCCTCGACGTCTGCGATGCACTGCTCGTCGGTCACTCATGGGGCGGCATGGTCACCGTCCGGCTCGCTCACCGTCATCCGCGTCTGGTCCGGGCCGCAGTGCTGTGCAACACGCCTTGGCAACGAACGACCGGGCTGTCCAGAGTGGGGTTCCACGCTCAGCGCGCCCTGTTGGCACTCGGCTTGCCGAAGGCGACCTACGGGCGGGTCGCGGCCCGCTCGCTCGTCGGGGCTGACCATCGCGCGTCTCACCCCGACGTCGTCGACGATGTCAGCAGGCGGGTCGCGGCGATGGACCGGCGGCAGCTACGCAGGACGCTGCGTTCAGTCATCCTCCAGTCCGGCGACGCCGAGGGCCTGCTGCGAGACCTCACGATCCCGTGGATCGCGGTGGCCGGCGCGGACGACTACGTCATCGCCGGGCAAGCGCGGCAACGCCTGAGCGAGCTCGGCCCCCTCGAAGTCGTCTCCGGAGGCCATACCAGCCCCCTCGAGCAGCCACAACGGCTGCAATCGGTGATCGAGCGGGTTGCTCACGACATGTGACGTGGCTTAGGCAACGGTGCCTAGTCACGTGCGTGCTCGGGTGATCGGTCGAGTGCGTCGCGAATAACCGACAGCGACAATCCCGACGGGTAGCCCTTGCGTGCCAGCAGCCCGGCCAGACGCCGGGTCTGAACTTGCCGGTCCAAGCCGTGCAACCGCGGCAGCCGCTCGGTGACCAGCTGCTCGGCGCGTGATCGTTCGTCGTCTGCGTCGACGGCGCCGATGGCGCGTTCAGCAGTATCTGAAGCGACCCCTCGCTTGTGCAGCTCGTGGCGCAGGGCTCGAGGAGCCATACCGGCGCCGTCGTGCTTGCTCCGCACGACCGCGGCCGCGTAGGCCTCATCGTCGACCAGCCCTACCTGGGTCATCCGGTCAAGCACAGCCTCGATCACCTCGGGGTCGACGTCCTTGTCCCGCAGTTTGTCGGCCAGCTGTTTTCGAGACCGCGGCCCCATCGCCAGCTGGCGCAGGACGACCTGTCGGGCCCGCGCGTGCTCCTCATTCGGTGTCGCGACCGCAGGGGCGGTTGGCGGGGTGACGGCAGTCTGGGTTGCCTGCTCCAAGGCCTTATGTGCGGCC
>JBAUJO010000065.1:0-1738 GCA_049683875.1 Ornithinimicrobium sp. | reverse complement strand
ACCATCAACCATCCAGCCCGACCCATCGCCGCTCTGGTCGACCCGCTAGCCGCCTTCTTGCCTCGCGACCTTTCAGCCTGACCGCGCACCGTGACCCCAGTGGGACCGTCCTCGGCATCGACCTGTGGCAACAGGCCCCACAAGAACACGTATGCCGCCACACCGGCGCCGCTGACCCCGCCAAGGAGCACGAACGTGACCCGGACCAGCCCTACTCGCAGCTCCAAGTGATCAGCAAGCCCAGCCGCAACGCCACCGATGACGCGCCCGCGCGTAGGCCGCGCCAGTGCGGGCCGGGAGGGCACGGGCTGGTGATTCATCTGTCCATCTTGACTCATCGACCGCCGCACCCAGCCGTTCCAGAGCATGAGCCAGGGGTCAACCAGGGTCAGATCAGGGGCGACCCTGATGGCAACAGGAGTCCCAGCCAGCCAGGCTTGCACCATGAACGAGAACCCAGACGGCCCCGGCCCCGATCGCAACACCCCGTCCGCCGGCGAGGCCGCGCAGACTCAGACCTTCGAGTCCCCGCAGCCCCCGCCCACCGGCAACGCCTCCGAAGGCCAGCGGCCGCCGCGCAGCACCTTCTTCGACGTCTTGCGAGGCGTCGACGTGCGCCGAACGCCCGACCGGTGGATCGGTGGTGTCGCTGCCGGGCTAGCCCACCGCGTGGGGCTGGACCCGCTGGTGATCCGCGCCGGGTTCATCGTGCTCGGCTTGTTCTTCGGCCTGGGCGTCGCGTTGTACGTGCTGGCCTGGGCCTTGATCCCCGACGCCACGGAGACCACCCATCTGGAGCGCGGACTGCGGGAGGGCAAGTTTGCCTCGATCGCCATTCTCGTCGTGGCCGCGATCGTGGTGCTCGGCACCGTGCCATGGTGGGATGGCGGATCGTTCGGGAGCGCACTCTTCGGGCTGATCGTCTTCGCCGCTATCGGCTACGGGCTCTACCGGGTGTGGACGAACCGCGCCACCCCCGGCGCTGTCGGCGACCACGGTTACCAGGCGGCATACGGCCCACCGCCGGCTACTGAGGCACCACCCGCAGGCAGCCCAACAGGTGACACCGGCACCACCTCGGGGTTTGCACCCCCGCCTCCTCCCCCCGGCACCCCAGGAGTATCTTTCGCCAGTCCGCCTCCGCCTCCCGTCCCCCCTGCTCCGCACCGCGGCAGACGCCTCAGCGGCGGTGGCGCCGTGGCCGCGCTCACCGCTGGCGCAGTGTTGGTCATCGTCGGGGGCTTGGTGTGGTCAGCCGACACAATCAGCCTGGCCGGAAATCCGGTCACGGTCGCCTGGTGCGCCGGCCTGATCGTGCTCGGCCTCGTCCTCCTGGCACTGGGGCTCATGGGACGACGCGCCGGGTTCGTCGGCTTCTTCGCAGTCGTAGCGGCCTTCGCAGTGCTCGTGACCGCACCGCTGCCAGCAGGCCTGCGGTGGAACGGCGAAGCTGGCGAAGTCGCCTGGACCCCCACCCCGACAAGTCAACAGGACACATACACCTGGGGCGCGGGCGAGCCAACCCTCGACCTGACCTATCTCAGTGCGCAGGACGTGACCGTCGATGAAATCGACGTGGATCTCGGTGCCGGAGAGCTCTCCATCCTGGTGCCGGAAGGGCTCGATGTGCTGGTCAACAGCGACATCGGAGTCGGAGCGGTCAGTCTGCGCGGCAACAGTGCAATCACCGACGGCACCGGCGGTCCTACCCGATCCCGATTCGACTCCGGCCCGACCG
>JBAUJO010000064.1:0-58360 GCA_049683875.1 Ornithinimicrobium sp. | reverse complement strand
CCGGACGGTCGGCGCTCACCAGCCGCGCGGGTCGCCATACCGTCTCGATGCTCGTGCGTTCGAAGCGCCGGCGGGCACGCCCGCCGCGCACCGCCCGAGTGGCGCCGGCCCAAAGGAACACCGAGATCAGACCCACCCACGCGACTCGCCACAGGTCGGGGAAGGCGCCGCCCACCAGAGGCAGCACCACTGCCCAGGCCAGCAGGGCGAGGACCAGTGCCCGACCCACCCACCCGGCGACCAGGGTGCCGCTGCTGCGCCGACCGGTGACCTGCCAGACCAGAGCCTCCAGCAGGAAGCCGCCGTCCAGCGGAAGTCCGGGAAGGAGGTTGAACAGGCCGACGAAAGCGTTCGCGCTCAGGAACGCGGTCAACAACAGCCACAGCACCCCGCGGTCCAGGCCTAGCACCACCACCCAGCCGACGAGCGCGAGTGCGAGGTTGGCCAGCGGTCCGGCGACCGCGACCAGCGCCGCCGGCCCCGGGCGGTCCTGCTCGCCGTGGTATGCCGTGTGCCCACCCCAGAAGTCGGCGACAATCCGTTGGACGCTGAAGCCGAGGAGTTTGGCCACGACGGCGTGGGCCGCTTCGTGCGTCAGCACCGAGAACAGCAGCAGCACGGCGAAGCAGGCGGCGACGAGGTAGCCCCCGGCGCCGATGTCGGGGACGAGACCGCTCACCACCGGTCCGAACAGCGCCGTGATGCCGACAGCGACCAGGACCCAGGAGCGCCCGAGGAAGACCGGCACGCCCGCCAACGTCCCCATCCTCCACCCCGGCACGTCCGGTGTCGGCGAGGTCATACGAATCAGCCTACGTGGGCATGCCTTCGCCCTCGGTGTCGGTCGTCCTTCGTACAGTGAGGCATATGGGCGCAGCATTGTCACCGAGTCGGGCGGCCGACTTCATGCAGTGCCCCCTGCTCTACCGCTTCCGCGTCGTCGATAAGCTGCCCGAGCCGCCCAGCCGGGCCGCAGCGCGCGGGACGCTGGTGCACGCTGTGCTGGAGCGGCTGTTCGACCTCCCCGCCGAGCGACGCGACCCGGCTGCTGCCCATGCCCTGCTGCCCGAGAAGTGGGAGCAGATGGTGGCCGACGAGCCTGAGCTGAGCGCCCTCCTGAGCGAACCCGAATCCGGCTCCGCGACCGACTCCAGGCCCCCCGTTTCGAAGGGCGTGGCCTCGCCACAGACCGATCAGGGTGGGGGCGCCGCTGCGTTGTTCGCCGAGGCCGAGACGCTGATCGACCGGTGGTTCACCCTGGAGGACCCGCGCCGCCTCGAGCCGGCCGAGCGCGAGCTGTACGTGGAGGCCGACGTCGGAGAAGTCACGCTGCGGGGGTACGTCGACAGGCTCGACGTCGCTCCGGATGGCCGGCTGCGCATCGTGGACTACAAGACCGGTCGCGCTCCCTCGGAGCTGTTCGAGGGCAAGGCGCTCTTCCAGATGAAGTTCTACGCGTTGGTGCTGTGGCGGACCCGTGGCGTCCTGCCCAGCATGCTGCAGCTGGTCTACCTGCGCGACGGACAGATCCTGCGCTACGAGCCCACGGAGCACGACCTCCGAGCCGCCGAGCGCAAGATCCAGGCGCTGTGGGTGGCGATCGAGAGGGCGGCTCGCACCGGCGACTGGCGTCCGCGGACGAGCCGACTCTGCGACTGGTGCCACCACCAGTCGGTCTGCCCCGCCTTCGGTGGCACCCCACCGGAGCTGCCCGCCGACGCGGCCGAGCGCGCGCTGGACCCGCGGCGCAGTGGGCTCACCTCAGCGGAACAGGCGGCGGAGGTCCTCCAGGTCGACCCCGTCGAGGCTGTCCCGGCGGGCGACCGGTAGGTCGTCGTCGACGTCGACCATGTGGGAGACAGCCAAGGTGCGCACCCCCGCAGCCAAGGCGGCGCGCACCCCGGTCGGTGAGTCCTCTATCGCCAGGCACTCGCGGGGGTCCACCCGCAGACGACGGCAGGCGAGCAGATAGGGCTCGGGGTGCGGCTTGCCGTCGCTGACCTGGTCGCCGGTCACAACGGTGGCGAACGTCGAGGCCGGGAGCGCGTCGAGCAACACCTCGGCCAATGGCTGCCAGGACATCGTCACCAGCGCCAGCGGGATGCCGGCATCCGACAGCTCCGCGATGAGCTCGCGAGCTCCGGGACGCCATGGGATCTCCTCACGGACCTGGGCCACGACCGCAGTCAGCAAGGCGTTGACGATCTCGTCCGTGGAACCCGAGACCGGCGTGCGTTCCAGCAGCAGGTCCGCCGAGCGGTTGAGGTCGCTACCGACGAGCTCGACGGCCTCCTCCCGGGTCCAGGTGCCGCCGGCCTCCTCCACCAGGCGCGTCTCCTCGGCCATCCAGTAGGGCTCGGTGTCGATGATCGTCCCGTCCATGTCCCACAAGACGGCAGCGGGGAGGATCGGTGTCGTCATGGCGCCGACTGTAGCCGTACACCTCGTAGGGTGGCTTCACACAGCGGGCGCAGACCAGTGAGGAGATCGCATGATCGAAGTCACCGAGGTGCCGGCGTTGACCGATCCGATCGTCGTCGCGGCCTTCGAAGGGTGGAACGACGCGGGTGAGTGTGCCACCGGGGTGATCGAGCACCTCGCCTCGATCTGGGAAGGGCAGCTCGTGGCGAAGATGGATCCCGAGGAGTACTACGACTTCCAGGTCAACCGCCCCAAGGTGAGCGTGGTCAACGGTGAGCGCACCCTGGAGTGGCCGACCAGCAAGGTGATCCTGGTCCAGGACACGCCGCTGGGGTGCGACCTCCTTCTGGTGCTGGGCATCGAGCCGTCCATCCGATGGCGTTCCTACAGCGCGGAGATCCTCGCGTTCGCGGTGCAGCACGGGGCTCGCACCCTCATCACCCTGGGCGGGTTGCTGGCCGACGTGCCACATACCCGGCCCATCCCTGTGGGGGTCACCTCCGAGGACGCCGAGCTGCGCTCCCTGGGCGAGGACATAGAGCGCAGTAGCTATGAGGGCCCCTCCGGCATCGTGGGGGTGCTGCACGACCAGGCCCGTCAGGCGGATCTACCGAGTATGTCGTTCTGGGCCGCGGTGCCGCACTACGCCGGTGGGGCACCCTCGCCGAAGGCGTCCCTGGCTTTGCTGGGTCGCCTGGAGGAGGTGCTCGGCTGTGTGATCGACGACGGGGAGCTCATCGAACAGGCCCGGGCCTGGGAGCGCGGCGTTGACGAGCTCGCCAGCACCGACGAGGAGGTGGCCGAGTATGTGCAGTCGCTGGAGCAGGCTCAGGACACGGCCGACCTGCCGGAGGCCAGCGGAGACGCCATCGCCAAGGAGTTCGAGCGCTACCTGCGCCGGCGTGACGACGGCGGCCCGGCGACCAGCTGACCCGCAGTGGCTCGGCATGTCGGTGCCGGTGTCTCACGGGTAGCTCCTCGCTGCTCGTTTCCTGGCCCTGAGCTCCACGTTCCGGTCTCCCGCCCCTGACGACCCGTGGCTGGACGCCGTGCAGGTGACCCGAGGAGCATGGGCACATGACGGCACGAGCATCGGCGGCACCCGTGGCCACCGACCGGTGGTTCGCGCGACCCGCGTCCCGCCAGTGGCGGGCGCGACCGTCCTCGGTCTCGGCGCGCGGGTGTCACCGCGCTCTACCTGGCTATGCGCGGTCGATGCTGGTTCCGGACGCTGCGGCGGCGCGCCGATGGGGCATGAGGAGCGTGCTGGTCAAGGACGAGTCCGAGCGCTTCGGGGTGGCTTCGTTCAAGGCCCTCGGCGCCTCGTACGCCATCGCGAGGATTCTGGCCGAGCGCAGCGGCACCCCACTGTGCTCCAGCTGGGTGGACCTGACGAAGCAGGCCGCCCACGCGCGGATCACCCTGGTGACGGCGACTGACGGCAACCACGGCCGGGCCGTGGCCCACTTCGCTGCTGCGCTCGGTCTGAACGCCGAGGTCGTGGTGCCGGCGGTGATGTCCGAGACGGTGGTGGCCTCGATCGCCGGCGAGGGGGCCGAGGTCATCCGCACGGAGCTGACCTACGACCAGGCCGTCCGGGCTGCAGCGCACAGCGTTCAGGCGGACTCGGAGCGTGTGCTCGTGCAGGACACGGCCTGGCCAGGGTATGAGGTGGTGCCTGGATGGATCGTCCAGGGCTACCAGACGATGCTGGAGGAGCTGGACGAACAGCTGGACGCTCTCGGCCTGGGCGAGCCTGACCTCGTCGCTGTCCCGGTGGGGGTGGGCTCCTTGGCCCAGGCCGTGGTGACGTTCTACCGACAACACGATCGCACCACATCCGTGCTGTCGTGTGAGCCGGACACGGCCGCCTGCATCCTGGCCAGCCTGTGCGAGCAGGCTCTGACCAGCGTGGACACCGGGCACACCACCATGGCCGGTCTGAACTGCGGGACACCCACGACCCTGGGTTGGCCTGTCCTGCGCGAAGGTCTCGACGCTGCCGTCGCCGTGAGCGACGCCGAGGCTGTGCGCGCCGTGAAGGCGCTGTCCGTCATCGGTGTCCATGCCGGGCCCTCGGGCGCTGCGTCGCTGGCGGGGGTGGAGGCAGTGCTGAGCGGGCCGGGGGCGGACGAACGGCGCGAGCTGCTGGGTCTGGACGCGGACTCCGTCGTCGTGTTGTTGAGCACGGAGGGATCGGGAACCTGGAGTCGTGTAGAACGCGCACAGGCGCACCGTGGGACCTGACGTGCCGGCGATCGCGGCGGGCAGGCGTCACTCGGTCGGTCGTCGCTGGGACGGGACCGTGCTCGCGGCGGGCAGCAGTGCGGCTGGTGAGTGCCGAGTCGGCGGGTGGCGCGAGATCGTCGCTGTGGCGGCGGGCAACGTGCATACGGCCGCCAACACGGGGCGCTCTCACACGGTTGGCCTGCGATCCGACGGCTCGGTGGTGGCTACGGGCTGGAACGACGATGGGCAATGCGAGGTCCAGGCGTGGCAGGGCGTCACCGCCGTGGCCGCTGGATGGCGCAGAACTCTCGGGTTGCTGGCTGATGGAACCGTCCTCGCGACTGGGCGACCGTTAGGTGGTCGAAGCGACGTGTCCTCGTGGACGGACGTCGTCGACATCACCTCCGGCGACTGGCACTCGGTCGCAGCGCGCGCCGACGGCACAGCAGTCGCCGCGGGGCTCAACGCGCGAGGACAGTGTGCCGTCGAGCGTTGGAGTGACGTGACGGCGGTCGCGGCCGGTCACCTGCACACCCTCGCCTTGACCAGCGGCGGTCACGTCAGGGCCACCGGAGACTGCACGTCGGGGGCCTGTGACGTCGGTGCCTGGAAGGACATCGCGGCGTTGGACGCGGGCAGCTATCACTCCGTCGCGCTCACCCATCACGGCCGGGTTCTCGCCACCGGTGAGGATCGTCACGGTCAGTGTGACGTCGATGAATGGGACAGCGTGGTCGCGGTGTCGGCCGGGTCCACGCATACCTTGGGTGTCCGGGTGGACGGCACCGTCCTCAGCACGGGCAGCAACGTCGATCGCCAATGCGCGGTCAACGACTGGGAGGGGATTCGCCTCGCGCGTTGATCCCTGCCCGGGCCGCGGGGGCCGAGCCGGGAGACCGTAGAGCCATCAGCCTCACGACCGCAGGCGCCTACGCCTCGCCTGTGACGGCCGGTGGGTGCGCGTCCGAAGCCGGCAGCAGCGGTATGCCCAGCAGGGCTTCGACCGCTCGGGGAACCAACGGCGACGGGGCGGTTCCCCTCGGTGGCGAGTCCTGCCACGGTTGCATCCAGTCGTCCACGAGACGCACCGCCTCCGGCGAGTTCAGGTCGTCCGCCAAAGCGAGCCTGATGGCGCTGATCGTCTCGTCGTCGTGCGCATCCGGGCCGACGGCGGCATCGACGCGCTCAGCGACCGTGCGCCAGCGGGCCAGCCGCGCCGTGGCCTGCTCGAGCAGCTCCTCGCGATAGCTCCACGCCGTTCGGTAGTGCTGGTCGAGCAGGACCAACCGGATGGCCATGGGGTCGACACCACGTTCGCGTAGCGCCGAGACCAGGACCAGGTTGCCCTGCGACTTGCTCATCTTCTCGCCGTCCAGGCCCACCATGGCCTGGTGCACGTAGACCTGCGCGAAGGGGCGTCGGCCGGTCAGCGAGACGGCCTGGACGGCGCTCATCTCGTGGTGCGGAAAGATGAGGTCGTTCCCGCCGCCTTGGATGGTGAAGCCCATCCCGAGGTACCGCAGCGCGATCGTGGAGCACTCGATGTGCCAGCCCGGACGCCCGGCACCGAGGCGGCCACCGTCCCAGGACGGCTCACCGGATCGCTCGGCCCGCCACAGCATCGGGTCCAGGGCATCGCGCTTGCCTGGACGCTCCGGGTCACCGCCCCGATCGGCGTAGACCTCGAGCATCTGCTCGCGACTCCATCCCGACACGGCTCCGAAGTGCGGGCTCTGGGCCACCTCGAGGTACACGTCCTCGTCCAGTGTGTAGGCACTGCCGGAGTCCAGGAGCTGCTCGACGGCTGACACGTCGTCGGGGATTCCCTCGACCGCTCCGATATAGTGCTGCGGCGGCAGCACCCTCAGGGCCTGCATGTCGGTGAAGAACAGCTGGATCTCCTCGGCGGCAAGATCCTGCCAGTCGACCCCGTCACGCGCGGCTCGCTCCAGCAGCGGGTCGTCGATGTCCGTCACGTTCTGGACGTAGGTCACCGACAGCCCGGCGTCACGCAGGACGCGCAGCATGAGGTCGAACGTCACGTAGGTGGCTGCGTGCCCGAGGTGCGTTGCGTCATAGGGAGTGATGCCGCACACGTACAGGCCCACCGTGCCGTCCTCGGGGTGCACGGCGACCGGCAAGCCGGAGGCCGTATCCAGGACGTGGAGCGGCCCGCCGCTGCCTGGGAGTCGGGGCACCGAGAACGCAGACCAGGCCAGCACGGCGTCAGCGTATCGGCTTCACCACAAAGGCCAGGGCAGGGGATAGCGGTGGTGCGGGACCTCGGGGAACCGCGCCTGTTCACGTAGGCGCTCGAGCCGGGTCGACAGGGCCGCGCGTTCCTCAACGCTGAGCAGGCCTTCGAGGTCGGCTTCGCCCCGGCCTTCCTGCAGAGCTTCGGCGAGCCGGTCCAGCCGCGCCAGGTCGGCCTCGGGGATCGGCTGTCCCGCCCACCCCCACAGCACCGTCCTCAGCTTCGGGGATACGTGCCCGATCAGGCCGTGGTCGAAGCCCCACAGCGCCCCGGCGTCATCCACCGCGATGTGTGCGGCCTTGCGGTCGGCGTTGTTGAGCACCGCATCGAGGGTGGCCAACGAGGCCAGCCGTGGGTCGTCACGGTGGATCACGGACAGGGGTGCTCCGAGTGAGTCCTCCCCCTGCAGGACGGTGAGCCAGCCGGGCGGCACCTCGCCGGGGCGGGCCACGTCCATCAGCCCGCAGGCCGGCCTACTCCCCTGTTCCTCCGCGATGTCCTTCCATTCCTGGACCGACCCCAGCCCGAGTGGCCCGTCCCGCAACACCGTGCGTGGGACCAGACCCCATCCACCGGCCTCACTGACCCGGTACGCCGCCACCTCGCGGGAGGCCAGGGTGCCCGAGGCGAAGTCGCTCAGCGGCCGTTCCCCGTCCACGGGCTTGTACACCGCACGGTGCTGCGAGGGCTCTCCGGCCACCACCAGCTGCACCCGCAAGGTGAGGTTGGAAGCCTCGGCCAGCACTCCCTCGACGTGCATCGGCGCATACTCGACCAACGGCACGTCGGCAGCGGGGTCCACGTGAGCGAAGCTCAGCGCTTGTATCCGTTGGCTCGAGGGCAGATGTGGCCCCCTGGGTCCAGCGGGCCGCCACAGAACGGACAGCTCGGCCGCCCGCCAGTCAAAGCGCCCGCACATCGTTGCGCGAACCCCCGGGCCAGCCCCACCGGGAGTCGCACGATGACGCTCTGCGGGCCGACGGGGCCGTGGGCGTCGCTGTCCGGCTCGTCCTCGTCGTCGGACTCGCGGTCCGTCACCTCGATCGTCACCACGCGTCGTGTCTCGTTCCACGCGAGCGTCAGCTGGCGCACACGGAAGTCCTCTTCGATCGGGGTGTGCAGCCCGCCGTCGTCGAGCACGGGGTCCTCGCCGGCGGTGTCCTCACCGGCCATCTCGGCCAGCAGCTCGGTCAGGCTCTCCCCCAGCAGGCGCACCTGCTCCTTCTCCAAAGAGACGGTCATCACCTGCGACCCCTGGATGGCCTGGAGGAAGAAGGTGCGCTGGCCAGCTGGTCCGACCGAATCGGCAATGAAGCGTTCCGGTGGGTCGAACTCGATCGAAGGCATTGCGTCAGCCTAAACCGTGCCGGAGCCGCCACCGACGCTGGCGTGAGCGCCCTCCGGCTCCGCGGCCGACCTCGCCAACCCGGCGAGGTCGACCGGGTCGCTGCCACCATCGTTGGTGCGCACCAAGAAGGTGTGTTCGGTGGCGTACCGCACGATGCTCACCGAGGCAGGATCGACCACGATGCGCTGGAAGTTGTCCAACGAAGTGCCCGCGGCGTGGGCCAGGATCGCCTTGATGACGTCCCCGTGACTGACTGCGACCCAGATCCCCCCCGGCCCGTGTTCGGTGCTGACCCGCTCGTCCGCGGCCCGGACGGCGGCAACGGCGCGGTCCTGCATCTGCTGCATGCCCTCGCCGTCGAAGTCCGCTGAGTCGGGGAACCGTACCGTGCTGGGTCGACTCTGCACCTGTTTCCAGAGCGGCTCGCGAGCCAGCTCGGTCAACGCACGGCCCGTCCAGGCGCCATAGCGGCACTCGCCGAGCGCCTCGACAGTCTCGACCGTGGGGGGGTCGGGTTGTGCCCCCAGGATGATGCTCGCGGTCTCCTGACATCGCTGCAGGGGGCTGACCATCGCGGCGACGACCGGAGTCCCCGCCAGGCGCGACGCCACCCGCTCGGCCTGTTCGCGACCGCGTTCGTCCAGCCCGATGCCCTCGGTCCATCCGGCCAGGACTCCGTCCGCGTTCGCGCGCGTACGGCCATGCCGCACCAGCACCATGATCGCCATCAGCCGGTCGAACCGATCTGTGCGGCCGCCTCGACGGCACCTTCCAGGGAGGCCATGCGGGCGCGCAGGCTCTCACCCCACGGCGCGAGCGTCAGCGTGGTGACTCCCGCGTCGGCGTAGCGCTGCATACGGCTCCTCACTCGAGACACGTCGCCCACCAGCGATGTGTCGTCCACGAACTGCTCGGGCACCGCCTCGGCCGCGGCCCGCCACTGCTTGTCCAGGTACAGATCCTGGATCGCCCCGGCGGCCCTCTCGTAGCCCATGCGAACCGCCAAGGCGTTGTAGAAGTTGTGCTCGCGCGATCCCATCCCACCGACGTACAGCGCAGCGTAAGGGGCCACCGACCGGCACGCGCGCGAGACGTCGGCATCCACCACGACCGGGACGGTCACGTCCAGCTCGAAGTGACCCGGGTGGCCGGAAGCCACTGGGTCGCGGCGGCTGCGACCTTGCGCGATGGCCTCCTTCTGCTCGTGCAGGTAGTCCGGTGAGGCGAAGACCCCCAGCCATCCGTCGGCCACCTCGCCGGCCAGCTCGAGGTTCTTCGGGCCGACGGCAGCCAGGTACACCGGAACGCGGCGGTGGGTGGGTGCCACGTTCAGGCGTAACGGCTTTCCGCGCCCCTGGGGCAGGGGCAGGGTGAAGTGATGGCCATCGTGGCGAAGGGTCTTGCGCTCGAGGGCGGTCCGTACGATCTCCACGTACTCGCGCGTGCGGCCCAACGGCGCGTCGAACGCCACGCCGTGCCAACCCTCGGACACCTGGGCTCCACTGACACCGAGGCCGAGCCGAAAGCGGCCGCCCGACAGGGTGTCGAGGCTGGCCGCGGTCATCGCGGTCATTGCAGGTGTGCGCCCGGGGATCTGGAACACCCCAGCCCCCAGGGCGATGTCGCTGGTGCGCGACCCGATCCAGGCCAGCACGGTCGCCGCATCGGCCCCATAGGCCTCAGAGGCCCACACCACACTGACCCCCAGCGCCTCTGCCCGATCGACCAGGGCCAGGTTGTCCCGGTCTCGCTGGGGGTCCTGCCCCCAGAAACCGCAGCTGAGCCCCAGCCTCACCGGTGGGTGTGCGAGGCGGCTCCGCGGCCGGCCGAAGGCGTGAGATCCCCGTCGTCCTCGCCGTCGTCCCCTTGGCCGTCCAGCTCCTCGTCGTCTTCTGGTTCGTCGAGGCTGTCCACGTCCACACCGTCGTGGTCCTCGGCGTCCAGATCGTCCTCGTCGTAGTCGTCGTCCGCGGCGCCGTCCTCCCCGTCGTCACTGTAGACGTCCAGCGGGGTGACCTCCCCGAACTTCTCCAGCAGGGCGTCGTCGTAGTCCACGAAGGCGTTGGCGATGCGCTGGTATGCGGCGATCAGCGCCGGATCGTCCTTGCCCCGACGCTCACCGGCCAGCTCCAGGTGTCGTTCCAGCGCGGCTACCAAGGCATTGAGGGCAGCCCGCGGATCCGTAGTCATACGGGAAACGGTATCTCGGATCGGCGCCGGCGTGACACCCCGGTGCAGGCGGTGGACCGACATACTGGACAGCGCCCCTGTCGGCGTCGGACGATGGCTCCCGCCATGGTTGAGTACGAGTACCGCACGGTCGCCTTCGGCCGGGACGACAGCCGCTCGCACGTGCGTGCTGTGCTGACCGAGCAGGCAGAGTACGGCCAGTGGGAGCTACATCAGGTGCGGGTCTACTTCGGGGGCAGAAGACTGGCCTCGCTGCGGCGCAAGATCATCCGCGTGCGGCGCACCGCCTGAGAGGCTGCACCCCCTTGCAGGGGCCGGATGCAGCGCTGACGTGACGGGCCGACCGGGCTTGCCCTGGCCGGCCTCAGCAGTCGGCGATGAGACGCTGCAGGACCCGAGCGCCGAACTCCAGTGAGTCCACCGGGACGCGCTCGTCGATCCCGTGGAACATCCCGACGAAGTCCAAGTCACCCGGCAGTCGTAGCGGAGCGAACCCGTAGCCGGTGATGTCCAGGCGTGAGAGGTGCTTGTTGTCGGTGCCACCGGACAGGCAGTAGGGCAGCACGTGCGCACCAGGGTCCTCCTTGAGCAGCGCCTTGCGCATCGAGTCCACGATGTCGGCGTCGAAAGGGGCCTCCAGCGCGACGTCCTTGTGCACGATCTCGATGTCGACATGCTCACCGGCCAACCGCTCGATGGTCTCCATCAGCTCATCACCGTGACCGGGCAGGAAGCGGCAGTCGAGCGATGCGGTGGCCGTCTGCGGGATGACATTGTGCTTGTAGCCGGACTCGAGCATGGTGAAGTTCGAGGTGTCGGCCAGGGTCGCCTCGACGAAGGGTCGCGCCCCGCCCAGCTGGGCGAGGAACTCCTCGGGATCGTCTCGGTCGGCCTCGGCGCCGGTGATGGCCGCGACCTCGTCGAACAGCTGGCCCACCGAGGCGATGTAGGTGCGGGGCCAGGGGTGGGCGTTGATGCGGGCGATGGCCTCGGCCAGGCGGACCACCGCGTTCTGCGCGTTGGGCACCGACCCGTGGCCTGCGCGCCCACGAGCGCGTAGGCGCAGCCAGGCGATGCCCTTCTCCGCGGTCTGCAGTAGGTAGGCCCGAGTCTGCGCGCCGGTGGCAGCGTCCGGCAGCATCACCGAGAAACCGCCGACCTCACTGATCGCCTCGGTGCATCCGTCGAACCATTCCCGATGGTGCTCGACCACATGCCGGGCACCCTTGACGCCGCCGGCCTCCTCGTCGGCGAAGAAGGCCCAGACGATGTCGCGCGGCGGCTGTTCTCCGGCGCGGACCATGTGGCGCAGGTTGGCCAGCAGCATCGCGTCCATGTCCTTCATGTCCACTGCGCCGCGGCCCCAGATGCAGCCGTCCCGCTCCTCCGCGGCGAACGGGTCGACCTGCCAGTCGTCCGCCTCGGCCGGTACCACGTCGAGGTGGCCGTGCAGGACCAGACCCGGACGGCTCCTGTCCCGGCCGGGGGTCCGAACCACCACGCTGGCGCGGCCCGGGTCGGACTCGGTGACCTGGGGGTCCAGCCCCACCTCGGTGAGCAGGCCCATCACGTACTCGGCGGCCTGCCTCTCCCCCGGGCCACTGCCGTCCCCATAGTTGCTGGTGTCGATGCGGATGAGATCGCGACAGATCTGGGCAACCTCGTCTGCGGGCCCGGCCGGCTCGGTGCGTACGTCTCCGCCTGCGTCATCGGTCATTCGTCCAGGCTATCGCTTGCGCCGGACGGCATCCGTGGTGCGCCCGCCTCGGGCGCCAGCCCCGCGTCGTGCCGACCAGGACGCTTATGACCAGCGGCTTGTACTCGGTGTCCGGAGGGGGACTTGAACCCCCACGCCCGTTAAAGGGCACTAGCACCTCAAGCTAGCGCGTCTGCCATTCCGCCACCCGGACGAGGGTGACCCGCCGACGCATGGTCGCGGGCAACGACGAGAAAGATTAGCACGCAGCCTCCCCCTGAACCTTCCAGTCAGGCGGGTCCGCAGGCCTGAGCTCGGGGTCGGCCACGGAGAAGGTCCGCACCCGTCCCGGAGGGGTCAGCGGCCCCTCGAAGCGCACCGTGACGACCCCGGCGCCGCTGCCCCAGACCCACCCCTGACCGTGACGGTCGTGGCGCACGTCGGCTCCGGTGGCCCAGGTCTGCGGCGAGGCACCGTGGCCCGGGGGTTGCTCCACAGTGCTCTCGTCGATGTCTGTGGGCACGTCGGTCGTCGTGGAGACCACAGGGCCCACTCTCGAGCCGGCATCGGGATACTCCATCACGCCGGGGAGCGCACCGACTGGGCCCGAGAGCGCAGCGTCGAGCTCGAGCTCCCCCTGAGCGTGGGTGGTCAGGCCGCTGACGCCGACACCCAACAACCGCAGGCCGTCGGCGGTCTCCACCGTGGCCAGCAAGCGCGCTGCCTCGCGCGAGATCACCGCCGGGTCGCCGGTGGCGAAGGGCAGCGAGCCCGAACGGGTCAGAGTGCGGAAGTCGTGCCAGCGGGCCTTGATCGTGATGGTGCGGGCGAAGCCGTTCGCGTCGTTCAACCGCCGGGCGACGTGACGTGCCAGCCGGTCCACCTCGGCGGCCAGCGCTGCCGGGTCAGCCACGTCGGTGGCGAACGTCTGCTCCGAGGAGATGCTCTTGCTCGAGCGTCGAGAGGTGACCTCCCGGTCGTCCTCCGCGCGGGCGAGCGCGTGAAGGGACGTGCCGTGAGCCTCGCCGAAGATCGAGACGAGGTCCGGCACCTGCACCCGCGCCAGGTCAGCGACGGTCTCGACGCCGAAACCGCGCAGTCGGCGCTCGGTGGCGGGTCCGACCCCCGAGATCGCCCGCACCGACATCGGGGCCAGGATCTCTCGCTCGCGGCCCGGCGGGACGACATACACCCCCGCGGGCTTACCCAGCTCGCTGGCGATCTTGGCCATCATCTTGCTCGGCGCCAGCCCCACGGACGCAGTCAGACCGCCCGTCGCTGCGACAATCTCTTGCTGCAGGCGTGCACCGACGGCCTCGGCCGGCTCGGCCAGCAGCGGGTCGTCCTGCCCGGCCGCAGCCAGATCCAGGAACGCCTCGTCCACGGACACCTGCTCGACGACCGGGCTCATCGCCCGCAGGACGTCCATCACGACCTCGGAGGAGATCCGGTATGCCGCATGCCGTCCGGCCAGGAACGCTGTCCCTGCGGGGCAGCGTCTGCGTGCCTCCTGGGTGGGCATGGCCGAGCGTGCCCCGAACCGCCGCGCCTCATAGGACGCGGTCGAGACCACCCCTCGCGAACCGGTCCCACCGACCACGACAGGCTTACCGCGTAAGGATGGCTTGTCACGCTGCTCCACGGCGGCGAAGAAAGCGTCCAGATCGACGTGCACGATGCTGGCTTTGTGCCTGGGCGTCGGCATACACTCACCCTCACACAGCCGGTGCCGCTGATCGAAGCGCGCATCGCACCAGTGGTCCAGAAGGTCGCCACGCGTCGTGGGCTTGACATGCCCAGGAGGTGATGGCCATGACCGTCGAGTGCGTCCGACCACTCTCTACTGACCAGGTGGCTGCACCCGCAGCGCATCCGAGCGCGTGCCCGAACACCCTGGTGGCCGAGCATCTTCGTCTTGCCGACAACCTGGCCCATCGGTTCGCCTGCAGCGGTGAGCCACGGGAGGACCTCGTCCAGGTGGCCCGTCTGGGCCTCGTCCTGGCCGCACGGCGGTTCGACCCCTCAACCGGCGTGCCTTTCCCCGCCTTCGCGACCCCGACCATCCGGGGCGAGCTGCGCCGCCATCTGCGCGACCACGCGTGGGGGGTGCGACCCCCGCGCAAGCTCCAGGAGCTGAGGCCGCAGGTCGTCCAGACCGCCGAACAGCTGGCACAGCGGTGGTCACGCACTCCGACCACCGCTGAGCTGGCGCGGGAGATGCAGCTGCCCACGACGGTGGTGGCGGAGGTTCTCGCGCTGGACTCGGCATACCGACCGGACAGCCTCGACGTCACCGGGCCCGGGTCCGGCGCGCCCGCCGAGGTGCTTCAGGCACCGAGTACCCGGCTGGACGAGGTCGAGGGACGGGTCGACCTCGAGCCGTCGTTGGCGGCGCTGCCGGAGTCGAGCCGCAGGGTGCTGCGACTGCGCTACACCGACGAGTGGTCACAACAGCGCATCGCCGCCGCCGTGGGAGTCTCGCAGATGCAGATCTCACGGCTGCTGCGACAGTCGCTGAACCTCGTCCGCCAGGGCCTGGTGCCGAGCCACAACTGAGTGACCGCTCAGCCGGTGCGCAGAGCCCACAGCACCACAGCCCCGGCGGCGGCGACGTTGAGGGAGTCCACACCTCCGGCCATCGGAATGGCGAGGCGGAGGTCCGCGGCGGCCTCGGTGCGGGCGCTCAGACCGTCGCCCTCACTGCCGAGCACCAGCGCGAGGCGTTGCGGTGGGCGCTCGGCGAAGTCGGCCAGGCTGACCGCGTCCGGAGCAAGCGTGCAGGCCGCCACGACGAATCCCCGTTGGCTCAGCTGGCCGAGATCTTCGGGCCATCGCTCCAGCCGTGTCCACGGGACCTGGAACACCGTGCCCATCGACACCCGGATCGAACGCCGATACAACGGGTCGGCACACCTCGGCGTCACCAGCACGGCGTCCGCACCCAGCGCGGCGGCGGAACGGAACAACGCCCCGACGTTGGTGTGGTCGACGATGTCCTCGAGGACGACAACGCGACGGGCACCGTCGAGCAGCTCGCCGACGGCACGAGGCGACGGTCGGTGCATCGAAGCCAGAGCCCCGCGATGCAGATGGAACCCGGTCATGCGTTCGATGACCTCAGGAGAGGCCACGTACACCGGCACGGCCTCGGCCTCGCAGGCGGCGACGAGGTCTTGGAAGTCGCTGAGCCACCGCGGGGCGAGCAGCAGCGACCGCATCCTGTGCCCGGCCGCCAGAGAGCGCGCGATGACCTTGGCGGACTCGGCGAGGAAGAGCCCTTCCCGCGGCTCCAGCACCCGCCGCAGAGCCACGTCGGTCAGCGCGAAGTAGTCGCGCACCCGCTCGTCCTCAGCATGCTCGATCACGGTGACGCCAGGGGGCATACCGCTCACGTCAGCAACACCACGATCGCCACGACCCCGATGACGATGATCACCCCACGCAGCAACCAGGGCGGCATCGCCCGGCCCACGCGGGCGCCGAGCACTCCCCCGATGGTCGACCCTCCCGCGATCAGCAGCACCACGAGCCAGTCGATCTGCTCGGGCTGGACCAGCAGGAAGACCAGGGCGGCGACCAGGTTGACCACCATGGCCAGCACGTTCTTGATGCCGTTGATCTGCTGCAGCCCCAGCGGGAGCAGCACTCCCATCAGGCCGACCAGCAGCACCCCCTGGGCCGCGCCGAAGTACCCGCCGTAGACCCCGCCGAGCAGGACGCCGACGACCAGCGCAGTCCATCGGGGCCAGCCCCAGCCCGGCCGCGGAGGCGCGCCATCGGACTTCTCCCTTTTCGCCGCCGCCCACTTGTTCAGCCGCGGACCCACCACCACCAGCACCAGCGCGAGCGCGATCAGCGCAGGCACGATGGTCTCGAAGGCCGACTCCGGCAGCACCAGCAGCAGCAGGGCACCGATGATCCCCCCGACCAGCGAGGCGGGCACGAGCGCGAGCAGGGTGGAGCGCTGCCCTCTCAGCTCCCGGCGGTATCCCCAGGCGCCGCTGACGCCACCGGCCACCAAGCCCAACGAGTTGGACACGTTGGCTGACACCGGCGCGTAGCCGAACAGCAGCAACGTGGGGAAGGTGACCAACGTGCCCGACCCGACGATCGTGTTGATGGTGCCGGCGGCCAACCCCGCGACCGCGATAAGCACGGCCTCCAGGAGGGTCACGGCCGCGCGGGGTTGCCCACGACGACGGTGCTCGCGCCACCCACCGGCTCGGCGGCGGCCCGGGCGGCCCAGCGCTCGCCGTGCCGGTCGACGACCAGGGACAGGTCGAAGGTGCGCGACAGGTTCTCGGCCGTCAGGGTGCTCTCGATCGGTCCGGCGGCGACGACCTCACCCTCCCTGAGCATGAGGATGTCGGTGAACCCGGGCGGGATCTCCTCGACATGATGGGTGACCAGCACCAGAGCGGGTGCCTCGATGTCCTCGGCCAGCACCTGCAGTCGCGCGACCAGGTCCTCACGTCCGCGCAGGTCGAGCCCCGCGGCGGGTTCGTCGAGCAACATCAGCTCGGGGTCGGTCATCAGTGCCCGCGCGATCTGCACCCGTTTGCGCTCCCCCTCGCTCAGGGTGCCGTACTGCCGGTCGGACAGGTGGCCGACGCCGAGAGCGGCAAGAAGGCCGGCCGCACGGTGCTCGTCCACCGCGTCGTACTCCTCGGCGAAGCGCCCGACCACCGACCAGGATGCCGTGAGCACCACGTCCAGGACGCGCTCGCCGGCCGGAAGCCGCTCCGCGATCGAAGCGCTACAGACCCCGATGCGTGGGCGGAGCTCGAAGACGTCGACGGCGCCCAGCACCTCTCCCAACACACCGGCCACACCGTGGGTGGGATGCATCCGAGCCGCTGCGAGCTGCAGCAGGGTGGTCTTGCCTGCCCCGTTGGGGCCGATGACCACCCACCTTTCCCCTTCCTCGACCGACCAGGTGACGTCGTGCAGGAGCGCGTTTCCGCTGCGGATGACGCCCACCCCGGCAAATTCCACGACATCACTCATAGCCCGCAAGCGTAGTGTCCTGCGGCGTCCTACGATCACCAGATGCCGGTGCTGCCCGCGAGCGTGCGTGTCGCCCTCTGGGCATCAGCGGCGCTCAACAGCCACGCGGACCTGAGCGGCCTCGATGCCCATGCTCTTCCCGATATCGACGAGGTTCGCGGGCTGGGCGAGGCGCTGAGGGGGTGGCGCGACGTCGGCGAGCAGGTCGTGCTGGTGGCTCTGCCCCGCCCCGGACGACACCACGGCCTACCCGCGGGGCCGGCCGACATGGTCGCGGCCGCCCTTGCTTCTGAAGAGGTCGTGTTCGTGCCCGGGGTCGGTGGAGCGCTGGTGCCTCAGGTCAGCGCCTACGGGCCCGAGGGCGACCAGGGATGGCGGATCGACTGGACGGCCTTCAGCGCTGACCCGGTGCCGCGACACATCGTGCAGGCCATGAGCGTCTCCGAGGCGGAGCTGCGCCTGCGCACCACCCTGGCGCAGCTGACCGACCGGTTGAGCATGACGCCCGGCTCACCCATGGCGGGGGCGGCGGCCGAAGTCTTCGCCCGTCGCGGCATGGGTGAGGACTGGGGTCTACCGTCGGGGCTGCCGCGGCGCTGCGCGAAAGTAGTCGAGCTGGCCGGAGCGGTGCTGCATCTGAGTGACGTGGGGCTCTCCGACGGGATGCAGAGCGTGGACTCCGCCTCGACCACCACCCGCGAGGCAGTGTTGCGTCAGCTGCGTGACGCGGCCTCCGATGCTCTCGTCACCGCGACCAACGTGGCGGCACTGTCCTACGCCGGCTGGGCGTGATCTCGTGACCTGTGTCGGCTGCCAGGCCGATCTCAGATGTCGACCTCGGCCGCAGAGCCGGGGTGATCAGCCCAGCAGTGAGGCGTACAGTTTCGCGGTCCGCTCGGCGATGGTCTCCCACGAGAACTGGTCGATGGCCCGGCGCCGTCCGGCCTCGCCCATCGACAACGTACGGTCACGGTCGCTGAGCGCGTCGTTGAGCGCCGAGGCGAAGTCGTTGACGTACTGGTCCTCGTCCACCGGAGTCCCGGTGCCGTCGTCCTTCTGCTCGATCGGCACCAGCCACCCGGTCTCGCCGTGCTGCACCACCTCGGGGATCCCACCGGTCTCGGTGGCCACTACGGCAGCGCCGCAGGCCATCGCCTCGAGGTTCACGATGCCCAGCGGTTCGTAGACCGAGGGGCACATGAAGACCCACGCGTGCGAGAGCACGGCTACGACCTTCTCCCGCGGCAGCATCTCGCCGATCCAGATGGTGGCGCCGGAGCGTTCCCCCCGCAGCTCGTCGACGAGCGCCTCGACCTCCTCCCCGATCTCCTTGGTGTCCGGCGCGCCGGCCAGCAGGACGATCTGGGTCTCCTCGGGGATCTGGCGAAGCGCCTTCAGCAGCAACGGCAGCCCCTTCTGCCGGGTGATCCGCCCGAGGAACACCACGCTCGGCACGTCAGGGTCGATGTCGTAGTCGGCGAGCACCTTCTTGGCGGCCTCGCTGGTGTCCGGCTGCCACAGCTCGGAGTCGATCCCGTTGTGGATGACCTTGACCTTGTCCGGGTCCAGGTCCGGGTAGCTCTTGAGCACGTCGCGCCGCATGCCCTCCGACACCGCGATCACCGCAGTGGCGTGGTGGTAGGCGGTCCGCTCCACATAGCTGGAGAGCCGGTAGCCCCCACCGAGCTGCTCCGCCTTCCAGGGTCGCATGGGCTCCAGCGAGTGCGCCGAGACCAGATGCGGCATCCCGCCGATCAGCGAGGCCAGGTGCCCGGCGTAGTTGGCGTACCAGGTGTGGCTGTGCACGAGGTCGGGCTCGGCGGCGATGACGTCGGCGGCGATGGTCAGGTCCACCCCGAGGGTGCGCAGCGCGCTGTTGGCCTCGGCCAGCTGCTCCAGCTCGGTGTAGCCGTAGGTGCCTTCCTCCTGCCGCGGTTCGTCGAAGGCACGGACGGTCACGTCGAGGTCGGAGCGAGCGCGCAGAGCGCGCGTCAGCTCCTCGACGTGCACACCAGCGCCGCCGTAGACGTTGGGCGGGTACTCACGGGTCAGGATGTCGAGGCGCACGCTGCTCACGCTATCGGTCACGCAACACGGCGACCACCCCTGGAATCGACTGGCGCCCTCCCCTAGGTTTGTCCCATGACGACGATGTCGAAACACAGGCCCAGAGTGCTCGCAATCGTGCTGGCCGGCGGGGAAGGCAAGCGCCTCATGCCGCTCACTGCTGACCGGGCGAAGCCGGCGGTACCGTTCGGCGGGATCTACCGGTTGATCGACTTCGCGCTGTCGAACATCGTCAACTCCGGCTATCTGCGCGTGGTCGTGCTGACCCAGTACAAGTCCCACAGCCTGGATGCCCACATCACCAAGACGTGGCGGATGTCGACGCTGCTGGGCAACTACGTGGCGCCGGTCCCGGCGCAGCAGCGTCTGGGCAAGCACTGGTTCTCCGGCAGTGCCGACGCCATCCACCAGAGCATGAACCTCATTCACGACGAGAAGCCCGACATCGTGGTCGTGGTGGGCGCAGACCACGTCTACCGGATGGACTTCGCGCAGATGGTCGAGCAGCACATCGAGACCGGCGCCGGGGTCACCGTCGCAGCGATCCGCCAGCCGCGCTCCCAGGCCGACCAGTTCGGCGTCATCGACGTGGAGACCGACGACCAACGGCGGATCCACCAGTTCCTCGAGAAGCCTTCGGACCCCCCGGGCCTGCCCGACTCCCCCGAGGAGATCCTGGCCTCGATGGGCAACTACGTCTTCGACGCCGACGTGCTGGAGCAGGCGGTCAAGGAGGACGCAGAGGACGAGGACTCCGCCCACGACATGGGCGGGGACATCGTGCCGGCGTTCGTGCGTCAGGGCCGGGGCTACGTCTACGACTTCAAGAACAACGACCTCCCCGGGTCCACGGACCGCGACCGGGGCTACTGGCGTGACGTCGGGACGATCGACTCCTACTACGAGGCCCACCTGGACCTGATCTCGGTCCATCCGGTCTTCAACTTGTACAACGAGGAGTGGCCCATCCTGACCAACTACGGGTGCGCGCCGCCGGCGAAGTTCGTCCACGGCTCGCAGGACCGGGTCGGCACCGCGGTGGACTCGGCCATCGCCCCAGGCGTCGTCATCAGCGGCGCGACGGTGACGGGCTCGGTGCTGTCACCACGCGTGAAAGTGCACAGCTTCAGCAGTGTGACCGGCTCGGTCCTGCTGGACGGGGTCGTCGTCAACCGTCACTGCGTCATCAACAAGGCCATCATCGACAAAGGGGTCGTGGTGCCGCAGGGCACCGAGATCGGGGTGGACCACAACGCCGACCGCGCGCGCGGCTTCACGGTCACCGACTCGGGACTGGTGGTCATCGGCAAGGGCACCGTGATCGACCCGGTCTCCGGGGCGGTGGACCCGCACGTGCCGCACGCCTGAGCCATGCCCGAGCGTCCGATCGCACCAACCGGTGCGGACGGACATGATCACGGGTGGGCCCCGACGGCCCGGCGGGTGGGGCCGCTAGAACCCCATGGCGTGGAAGCCGCCGTCGACGTGGACGATCTCCCCGCTGGTGGCGGGGAACCAGTCGGACAGCAGCGCCACACAGGCCATCGCCGGGGGTCGCGGGTCGCGCACGTTCCAGCCGAGCGGGGCATGCTCGCCCCACTTGGCGAACTGGTCGAACTCGGGAATTGACTTGGCGGCGGTGGTCGCCACCGGCCCGGCCGCGACCAGGTTGCTCCTGATGCCCTGCGGCCCCAGGTCCCGGGCCAGGTAGCGGTTGGTCGACTCGAAGGCCGACTTGGCGACCCCCATCCAGTCGTACACCGGCCAGGCGTAGCTGGCGTCGAAGGTCAGCCCGACGACCGCGCCACCCGCGCGCATCCGGGGCAGCGCCGCCTTGGTGAGCGACTTCAGCGAGTAGGCCGAGATGTGGATGGCGGTGGCCACGTCCTCCCAGTCGGCGTCCATGAAGTGGAAGGCCCCTTGGGGCGCGAAGCCGATCGAGTGCAGCACGCCGTCGATGTGGTCGACGTGCTCACCCAGCCGCTCCGACAACGTGTCCAGGTGCTCGGCGTTCGAGACGTCCAGCTCGACCACGGGCGCCGGGGCGGGAAGGCGTCGGGCGATGGACTGCGTGATCCTAAAGGTGCGACCGAAGGACGTCAGCACGACCTCGGCCCCCTGCTCCTGGGCCAGCCGTGCCACATGGAAGGCAATGGAGGAGTCCATCAGGACGCCGGTGATGAGGAGCTTCTTGCCCTGCAGCAGCATTGGTTGCCCTTCGGTCTCTATTCGGGGTGTCAGTGTCCCATTCCCATGCCGCCATCGACCGGGATCACCGCGCCGGAGATGTAGCCGGCAGCGTCGCTGGCCAGGAACGCCACGGCGTCCGCGACCTCCTCGGGCTGGGCGAACCGCCCGGCCGGAATGGCGGACAGATAGCTGTCACGGCGGTCCTGAGGTAGCTCGGCGGTCATCTCGGTGTCGATGAAGCCCGGAGCCACCACGTTCGCGGTGATGCCCCGGCTGCCGAGCTCTCGGGTGATCGAGCGGGCCAGACCGACCAGGCCGGCTTTACTGGCGGCGTAGTTGCTCTGGCCGGGCGCGCCATAGAGGCCGACGATCGATGAGATGAAGATGATCCGCCCTCGGCGAGCGCGGATCATTCCGGTCGCGGCGCGACGGGCGCAGCGAAAGGCTCCGGTCAGGTTCGTGTCGAGCACCGAGGTGAAGTCCTCGTCGCTCATCCGCATGAGCAGGGTGTCCTTGGTGATGCCGGCGTTGGCCACGAGTACCTCGATCTTGCGTCCGAGCAGCTGTTCGGCCTGCGTGAAGGCCGCGTCGACACTGTCGGCGTCGTCGACGTGGCAGCGCACTCCTCGCAGACCCTCGGGGGGCTCGCCGCTGCGATGGGTGATGACGACGTCGTCCCCCGCCTCCGCGAGCCGACGGGCGATGGCGAGACCGATGCCACGGTTTCCCCCGGTCACCAGCACGGCTCGGGCGCCGGTCGCGGGTGAGGAGGTGGTCGTATCAGGGGTGGGCGCCGCATTCACGAGCCCACCGTAGCCGTATCATCGAATGATGCGCAGCGAAAAGTCCCCGCAGGCGGTCACCTCGACGCGCCGCTCGCGTATCGAGGATCGTCGTGGGCGGATGCGTGCGTATCTCATCGCGATGAGCGTTCGGATCGCCTCGTTCCCGCTGGCCGTCTGGGCCTTGATGACCGGCCATATCGTCATCGGCTCCATGCTGGCCGCGGCCGCCATCCTGCTGCCCTCCTTCGCCGTCATGATGGCCAACAACGTCGACCAGCGGCAGGCCACGTCCGGCCCGGTGTCACCGGTGCGGATGCTGCCGCCCTCCCCCCGGCACGACGACCTGTGAGCACGGCCGGTTCTCCGGTTCTCTGCAGCGCCAAAGCCTGTCGTGCCGATGCCGTGTCCGGCGTCATCTGGCGCAACCCGAAGATCCATCGAGACGGGCGGCGGAAGGTCTGGACGGCCTGCGCGCAACACAGTGAGTCGCTGAGCGACTTCCTCGACCTGCGCGGTTTCCTGATCGAGGTGATCCCCGTGGAGCAGCTCGACCCTGAGCGCGACGGCTGACCGTGCTGGGTGTGCTGCTGAGCCGTCGGTGGATCGGCGCCTTGACCCTGGCCACCCTCTTCGCGGTCGTTGCGGTCCTGCTGGGCAACTGGCAGTACGGACGCCACCAGGACAAGGCCGAGCGACGCGACATCGCTCAGAGCAACTATGACGCCACCCCGGTCCCCGTCCGTGAGATCCTCACCGCACCCCGACAGGAGCTGGACCCCACGCAGGAGTGGGCCAGGGTGAGGGCGACCGGGCGATACCTCCCCTTGGAACAAGTCCTCGTCCGCAACCGGCCCTACCGCGGGGTCTACGGGTACGACGTGCTGGTGCCGCTGGAGCTGGACCCCCCCGCGACCGGAGCCCAGCAGGGCCAGGAGTCGGTGACCCTCGTCGTGGACCGCGGATGGGTGCAGAACGCCGACAACGCCGCCACGCTCCCCCAGGTGCCCACGCCGCCGACCGGTGAGGTGAAGGTCACGGGGTGGCTGAGATCCTCGGAGAAGGACCTGCAACGAGACCTACCGGCCGGGCAGGTGGCATCGATCAACGTCCCGGAGGTGCAGGAGATCATCGGTAGGCAGGCGCTGTCGGCCTACCTGGTGCTGGACTCCGAGACACCGGCCGCGGACGAGCGACCTGCTCCTGCCGAGCCACCGGACCTCGGAGTCGGCGTGCACTTCGCGTACGCCCTGCAGTGGTGGCTCACCGCGCCCGCAGGCGTGGTCCTCGTGCTGGTCATGGCCCGTCGCGAGCACCGGGAGGGCGTTGGCGGCGAGGGTCGGACGGTGCCTCGCCCACGTCCGGCGCGGCGCAAGCGGATCTGGGACGACGAAGACGCCTAGAGCGCCGTGGCCTCAGTGCCCGACGTGGCCTCGGTGCCGCTTGCCGCGTCGCGGGGGTCGGTGGCGAACTGGGTCTCGTAGAGCATGCGGTACATACCGCCTTCGGCGAGCAGCTCCTCGTGAGTGCCCCGCTGGACGATCCGCCCGGCGGCCAGCACCAGGATGGTGTCCGCGTCCCGCACCGTGGAGAGCCGGTGAGCGATGACGACGGAGGTACGCCCCTGCAGTGCCTGGTCAAGCGCCCGCTGGACGGCCACCTCGGACTCGCTGTCCAGGTGTGCGGTCGCCTCGTCCAGCACCACCACGCTGGGCGACTTCAGCAGGAGCCGGGCGATGGCCAGGCGCTGCTTCTCCCCGCCGGAGAGTCGATGACCGCGGTCCCCCACGACCGTGTCGATGCCGTCCGGCAGCGACCGGATGAGGTCGCCCACGCGCGCTGCCTCGAGCGCCCGGATCATGTCCTCAGCCGTGGCGTCGGGGGCGGCGTAGGACAGGTTGGCCCGGATCGTGTCGTTGAACATGTGGGCTTCCTGCGTGACGACCCCCACCGTGTCGCGCACCGAGTCCGCGGTGGCCTGGCGCAGGTCGACACCACCGATGCTGATGCTGCCCGAGGTGGGGTCGTACAGCCGGGAGATCAGACCGGTGAGTGTGGTCTTGCCGGCTCCGCTGGGCCCCACCAGAGCCACCATCTCCCCCGGGGCGATGTCGGCACTCAGGCCCTGTAGCACCGGCCTGCCGTCGCTGGTCTCCGCCTCGGGTCGCAGCTCCAGCGAGGCGATCGAGACCTCGTCGGCGCGCGGGTAGGCGAACACCAGGTCGGTCAGCGTGATGCCGACCCCGCCCCCGGGGATCGGCTGCGCGTCGGGAGACTCGGTGACCAGCGGCTCGAGGTCGAGCACCTCGAAGATGCGCTCGAAGGAGACCAGGGCGGTCATCACGTCGACACGGGCGTTCGACAGCGCGGTCAGCGGGCCGTACAGGGAGCCCAGCAGAGCTGCCATGGTGACCAGGGTGCCGATGGTCAACGAACCCGAGATGGCCAGGAGCCCGCCCAGGCCGTAGACGAGGGCCGTGGCCAACGCGGCGACCAGGCCCAGGCCGGCTGCGAACACGACGCGGTTGACCGAGATCGCGACCCCTGCGTCCCGTACGCCTCGGGCGCGCTGCTCGTACTCGGTCACTTCGACGTGCGGACGTCCGAAGAGACGGACCAGCAGCGCTCCCGCCACGTTGAAGCGTTCGGTCATCCGCGACGCTAGCTCGGAGTTGAGGTTCATCTGGGTACGGGTCAGCGCGGACAGCCGTCGCCCCATGAAGGAGGCGGGCACGAGGAACAAGGGCAGGAGCAGCACTGCGAGCAGGGTGATCTGCCAGGACAGGCTGACCAGGGTGACCGAGACGATGACCAGGGTGACCACGTTGCTCACCACCCCGGACAGGATCGAGGTGAAGGCCTGCTGGGCACCGATGACGTCGGTGTTCAACCGGTTCACCAGCGCTCCTGTCTGGGCGCGGGTGAAGAAGGCGATCGGCTGACGCAGCACGTGGGTGAAGACCTCGGTGCGCAGGTTGAGGATGAGCCCCTCGCCGATCCGGGAGGAGTACCACCGCGTGATGATCACGAGGCCCGCGGACACCACCGCGAGCGCGGCGACCAGCGACCCCAGGATGATGACGACCGAACGGTTGCCCGGGGTCACCCCGTCGTCGATGATCCGGCCGAGGAGCAGCGGGGTGGCCACGACCAGCGAAGCGCTGATGACGGTGAGCACGAGGAAGATGGCGATCTCGCGCCGGAACGAGCGGCCATACCCCCACACCCGGCGCGCTGTGCCCTCCCGCAGCGGGCGCCGGACGACGCTGGAGTCCTTGCTGAACATGCGGAAGGCCGGGCCGCCGTATCCCGCCTGCACCGTCATGTGGGTCCTGCCTCTCGTCCGGGCGAGGAACGCCCGGCAGGTGACCCGCTATTCCGTACCGCCCCCACGGGTCAGGCCAACGCCACCAGATCCTGGTAGTCGCGTCCGTACAGGTCCTCCACGCCGTCGGGCAGCAGCAGGACACGTTCGGGCTCGAGTGCCTCGACCGCGCCCTCGTCGTGGGAGACCAGCACCACCGCTCCACGGTAGGAGCGCAGCGCGGCCAGCACCTCTTCACGGGAGGCAGGGTCCAGGTTGTTGGTGGGCTCGTCCAGCAACAACACGTTGGCGGCCGAGACCACCAGCATCGCCAGCGCCAGGCGGGTCTTCTCCCCACCCGAGAGCACGGCGGCGGGCTTGTCCACCGCGTCCCCGGAGAACAGGAACGAGCCCAGCACCTTGCGGGTCTCGGTCTCGTCGAGGTCCGGGGCGGCAGTCTTCATGTTCTCCAGCACCGAGCGGCCCGTGTCGAGCGTCTCGTGCTCCTGCGCGTAGTAGCCGAGCTTCAGGCCGTGGCCCGGCTGCACCGCGCCGGTGTCGGGATCGTCCAGACCGGCCAGCAGACGAAGCAGGGTGGTCTTGCCGGCTCCGTTCAGACCCAGGACCACCACCTTGCTCCCGCGGTCGATGGCGAGGTCGACGTCGGTGAAGATCTCCAACGAGCCGAAGGACCGGGACAGGCCCTCGGCGGTCAGCGGGGTCCTGCCGCACGCGGCAGGTGTGGGGAACCTGAGCTTGGCGACCTTCTCCACCGCTCTTTCGCCCTCCAGCCCGGAAAGCATGCGCTCGGCCCGCTTGATCATTCCCTGCGCGGCGGTGGCCTTGGTGGCTTTGGCCCGCATCTTGTCGGCCTGGGCGAGCAGGGTCTGCGCCTTCTTCTCGGTGTTGGCGCGCTCTCGGTGGCGACGCCGCTCGTCGTTCTCCCGCTGTTGCAGGTACCGCCGCCAGTCCATGTTGTAGACGTCCAGCTCGGCACGGTTCGCGTCCAGGTGGAACACCCTGTTGACCACGGACTCGATCAGCTCCACGTCGTGGGAGATGACCAGCAGGCCCCCCGGGTAGGTCTTCAGGTAGTCCCGCAACCAGACCACCGAGTCCGCATCGAGGTGGTTGGTGGGCTCGTCCAGCAGCAGGGTGCTGGCGCCGGAGAAGAGGATCCGGGCGAGCTCGATCCGACGACGCTGCCCTCCGGACAGGGTGCCGATCGGCTGACCGAGCACGCGCTCCTCCAGCCCGAGGCTACTGGCGATGGATGCCGCTTCGGACTCGGCCGCATACCCCCCGCGGGAGGTGAACTCGCCCTCGAGCCGGCCGTACCGTGCCATGGCCTTGTCCCGGTGGGCCTCGTTCGCGCTGGCCATGGACTCCTCGGCCTGGCGCATGTTGCGCAGCACCGAGTCCAAGCCCCGCGCGGACAGGATGCGGTCGCGCCCCAGCTCGGACAGGTCGGCGCTGCGCGGGTCCTGCGGCAGGTAGCCGATCTCTCCGGCGCGGGTCACCGACCCTGCGGCCGGCTCGGACTGCCCGGCCAGCACCTTGGTCAGCGTGGTCTTGCCCGCCCCGTTGCGTCCGACCAGCCCGATGCGGTCACCGGGAGCCACCCGGAAGCTCAGGTCGTCGAGCAGCAGGGTCGACCCAGCGCGGAGCTCGACGCCGGAGGCCACGATCACAGCTGGGTCTCCTCGGTGCATCGGTGGGCAGGGTCCGCGTCGGCGGCTGGCCCTATTCTACGCCGGAGTAGTGTGACCTCCGCCCACCATCGCAGCCACCCACGGAGCACCGATGACTTTCCGCGAGAACGCCAACCTGAGGACCAGGCAGGTGCGGCGCGGCGGAAGCGGTCGGCGTCCGGGCGGCGGCAGCCTGGCTGCTGGTGGCGGCGTCGGCGGGCTGCTCGTGCTCATCCTGTACCTGGTGTTCGGGGGTCTCGGCGGCGGGTCGGACGGTGGCCTGGCCACGGGCTCGAACTGGGACTACGACGCCGGCTACGTGGAGCAGGAGGGCCAGGCCCAGGCCTCCTCGGGTGAGGAGTTCCCACAGTGCCAGACCGGGCAGGACGCGAACGAGCGGGTCGACTGCCGGATGGTCGGCACCGTCATCAGCGTCCAGGACTTCTGGGCCTCCACCTACCGGGACTACGAACCGGCCCAGACCGTGCTGTTCGAGGGCAGCGTGGACACCGGCTGCGGTACTGCGGACAGCAGCGTCGGCCCGTTCTACTGCCCGGTGGACTCCACGATCTACCTCGACGTGAGCTTCTTCGGCCAGCTGGACCGGATGGGAGGCGACGGAGGGTCCTTGTCACAGATGTATGTGGTGGCCCACGAGTACGGGCACCACGTGCAGAACCTCACCGGCGCCCTGGCTCGCTCCCAGCAGGACCGACAGGGTCCGGAGTCGGGGGCGGTCCGCGTCGAGCTGCAGGCCGACTGTTACGCGGGCGTATGGGTGGCGGGCGCCTCGCAGACCACTGACGAGACCGGCCAGGCCCTGCTGGAGCCCATCACCGACGAGCAGGTCGACTCCGCGCTGTCCGCCGCGGAGGCGGTCGGCGACGACCGGATCCAGCAACAGGCCCAAGGCCGGATCAACCCCGACGTGTGGACCCATGGCTCGGCGGAGCAGCGTCAGCGGTGGTTCCTGACCGGCTACGAGTCCGGTGACCCCGGATCCTGCGACACCTTCGGGGCCAACGAGCTATGAGCCCACCAGTGGTGGTGGTCGGCGGTGGCATCGCCGGCCTGGCATGCGCTCGGCACCTGAGTGAGGCGGGCGTGGAGCCGCGGGTGCTCGACCGGGGGCGCACGGTGGGTGGGCGGATGGCGCTGAGGTCGCTGCACGGTCGCGTCGTGGACACAGGGGCCTCCTACTTCACGGTCAGTGACCAGCGCTTCGCCGTGGTCGTGGACGACTGGCAGCAGCGGGGTCTGGCCCACCCCTGGACCGACACCTTCGACGTGGTCAGCGGCGCCGTGTTCACCGACCCGAAGTCGGGCGGCATGCGATGGGGGGCACCGGGCGGGCTCCGCAGGCTGGTGGAGGACCTCGCGGCGCCGGTGGTCGTGCAGCGGGAGACCGTGCAGTCCGTGCACCGGACGCCGGACGGCCTCTGGTCGGTGGATGGGGCTCCGGCGCGGGCGGTGGTGCTGGCGATGCCCGATCCGCAGGCGCTTCGGCTCCTGGGGCCAGACCTCGACGAAGCGCGGGCTCGCCTCGACGTGACCTACGAGCCCGTCCTCGCACTCAGCGCCGGGTGGGCCGAGCACGCGTGGCGCCATGCCGGCGCCGACCGCGCAGGGGCTTTCGACGCGGCGTTCGTCAACGACCACGACACGCTGTCCTGGATCGCCGACGACGGTCGTCGCCGTGGCGACGGCGCGCCGGTGCTGGTGGCCCACTCCACTCCTGCCGTGGCCGAGAGGTATCTGGAGCGACCGGAGGATGCCGGCCCGGCGATGCTCGGCGCGCTGACCTCGGTGATGGGCATCGACACCGACCCACTCTGGACCGATGTGCATCGCTGGACCTACGCCAAACCGGTAGGTGGTCGGCAGGCGGACCACTGGCACTCCGGCGACGGCCTGGGCCTCTGTGGGGATGCATGGTCAGGGAAACCGCGGGTGGAGTCGGCCTACTGCTCGGGGATCGCCATGGCGCAGAGACTGCTCACCTCCGGGGTGCTGGACCAGCCCTCAGCTCGGTGAGGCGCCTGAGGGTGTATCGGCATTGTGGACGCTGACCAGCACGGCGCGGGCTCGGGCCACGCAGTCACGCAGCACTGCCAGCCTGGGGTCGGCGATGTCGAACAGCTCGCGTCGCGGAAGGGTGGCCAGAGGGGTCAGAGGCCCGTTGTCGAGCAGCTGGCGACCAAGCGCACCGTCTCCACCCAGGGCCAGCGCCTCTGGGGGGTCGTCGAGAAGCATCTCGCGAGCCACGTCGGTCGCCGCGGAGACCAGCCCGCCGACCTGGTTCGCTCGGCGGCGAGCGTAGCGCTGCTGGCTCCAACCGCCCGCGGCGGTGCGCCCCTGCACGTACCGGGTGCCGGTCCGGTGCCGGACCAGCTGCTCGCCCTCGGCCCGCCCTACCGCGTAACCACCTCGGCGGATCAGCAGCAGACCTAGGCGCTGCGGTGGATCGGCCCAGCGAGTCAGGTCGGGAGGAACCTCGCTCGCGACGGACCACGTGGACAGCCGGGCGCAGGAGCCATCGGCCGCGTTCACCAGGTAGGCCGTGTCGGCCAGCGACCACGACAGCGCACCGTGGCGCTCCGCGAAGCCCTCGACCCATCGGCTCAGGCGCGAGGGACTGACCTCCAGACGCCGCAGCGGCTGCTGCTCACTCAGACGTTGAAGCCCAACGCCCGCAGCTGGTCACGGCCGTCGGGTGTGATCTTGTCCGGTCCCCATGGCGGCATCCACACCCAGTTGATGCGGAAGCTGGACACCAGTCCTTCCAGGGCCTGACCGGTCTGCTCCTCGATCACGTCGGTCAACGGGCAGGCCGCGCTGGTCAACGTCATGTCGACCACGGCGTGCGCCTGGGCGTCGACGGTGACGCCGTAGATCAGGCCGAGGTCGACGACGTTGATTCCCAGCTCAGGGTCCACCACGTCGCGCAGTGCCTCCTCGACGTCCGCCACGTTGGGCGGGGTGATGGTCTCGCTCATCAGTCTCCCTTTCCGATCATCTATCTGTAGGTTCTCATGGCTGCGATGTCGACACCGGCGCGCGCCAGGGCATCGAGGTAGGCCGACCATCCCAGCAGCGCACACTTCACCCGGGCCGGATACTTCGCCACCCCGGCGAGAGCGACCGCATCGCCGATCTGCGCAGCGTCACCGGGGTCGCTGCCACGCGAGGTCAGCATGGCGTGCACGTGCCTATAGGTCCCCAGCGTCTCCGACACGGGTCGGCCTATGCACTCCTGGGCCAGCATCGAGGTGGCGGCGACCGAGATGCTGCACCCCATCGCCTCGTACGACACGTCGGTCACCACGTCCCCGGTCCGAGAGTCCGGAGAGTCCGGAGAGTCCGGAGAGCCCAGATGCACGCGCAGGGTGATCTCGTCCCCACAGGTGGGGTTGATGTGGTGCACCTCTGCGGCACTCCCGTCGCGGAGCCCGGAGTGCTCCGGGTGCTTGGAGTGCTCCAGGATGAGCTCGCCGTACAGGTCCACCGCTCAGACCCCGAGCCCGAAGACGGCAGGGACGGTGTCCAAGGCGGTGAGGAAGGCGTCGACCTCGGCGGTCGTGGTGTAGACGCCGAAGCTCACCCGGGTGCTGGCGGGGACGCCGAGACGACGATGCAGTGGCCAGGCGCAGTGATGCCCGGTCCGCACCGCGATCCCCTGGTCGTCGAGCACCTGACCGACGTCGTGTGGGTGAACGCCCTCGACGGTGAACGCCACGGCACCCACCCGGTCGGCAGGTTCGGTCGGGCCCAGGACGTTCACCCACGGTCGCGCCGCAAGCCCGCCCAGCGCGTGGCGCATCAGCACCTGGTCGTGCGCGGCGACCCGGTCCATCCCGACGGTGCCGAGGTAGTCGCACGCCGCGGCCAGCCCGACCGCCTGTGCCGCGACCGGGACACCGGCCTCGAAGCGCTGGGGTGGCGCGGCGTAGGTCGAGCCCTCCATGCGCACCATCTCGATCATCGAACCGCCGGTCAGGAAGGGCGGCATCGCCGCCAACAGATCGGGTCGCCCGTAGAGCACCCCGATCCCTGAGGGGCCCAGCACCTTGTGCCCGGTGAAGACGAGGAAGTCGATGCCGCCACCGGCTAGGGTCCGCACATCGACCGGCAGGTGCGGCACGGACTGACAGGCGTCGACGAGCACCAGGGCGCCCACTTGCTGCGCAGCCTGGACATAGGGCGTCAGGTCGTTGTGGGTACCCAGGACGTTCGAGACCTGGGTCAGGGCGAGCACGCGCGTCCGCGGACCGATCGCCGTGCTCGGGTCGTGCAGTGCTCCCGCGTCGGTGACATCGATCCAACGCAACGTTGCCCCGGTCCGTCGCGCGAGCTCCTGCCAGGGCACGAGGTTGGCATGGTGCTCCATCGTGGAGACGACGATCTCGTCACCCGGCTCGAGACTCAGCCGGGACGCGGCCTGTGGGTCGGCCCCCTCCAGGGCTCCTGGCGCACGACCGTTGCTGAGCGCGTAGGCGACGAGGTTGATGGCCTCGGTGCCGTTCTTGGTGAAGACCACCGAATCGCTGTCGGCACCGACGAAGGCTGCGACCGTGGCACGGGCCGACTCGAAGGCCTCGGTCGCCTCCTCCGCGAGCTGGTGGGCGCCGCGGTGGACGGCGGCGTTGTGCCGGGTGTAGAACTCCCGCTCCGCGTCCAGCACCACAGTCGGCTTCTGCGACGTCGCCCCACTGTCGAGGTAGACCAGTGGTCGCCCGTCGCGCACGGTGCGGGCCAGGATCGGGAAGTCGGCCCGGATCCGGGCCGACTCCCCCGCGGTGAGTCCGTCCGCGCTCAGGCCGACACCTGCGCACACCGGTCGTAGCCCTCGTTCTCCAGGCGCTCCGCCAGCTCCGGCCCGCCGGACTCGGCGACCTTGCCGTTGATGAACACGTGCACGTGGTCGGGCTTGATGTAACGCAGGATCCGCGTGTAGTGAGTGATCAGCATGACGCCGATGTCGCTGGAGCCCTTGATCCGGTTGACGCCTTCGGAGACGACCTTCAGGGCGTCGACGTCCAAACCGGAGTCGGTCTCGTCCAGGATGCCGATCTTCGGACGCAGGAGCTCCATCTGCAGGATCTCGTGCCGCTTCTTCTCCCCACCGGAGAAGCCCTCGTTGACGTTGCGCTCGGCGAAAGCGGGGTCCATGCGCAGCGCGGTCATGGCCTCTTTGACGTCCTTGACCCAGTGACGCAGCTTCGGCGCTTCGCCGTCGATGGCGGTCTTGGCGGTCCGCAGGAAGTTGGACACGGTCACGCCGGGCACCTCGACGGGGTACTGCATGCACAGGAACAAGCCGGCCTGCGCGCGCTCGTCGACAGCCATAGCCAGCACGTCCTCACCGTCGAGGGTGACGGTGCCGCTGGTGACGGTGTACTTCGGGTGGCCGGCGATCGAGTAGGCCAGGGTGGACTTGCCGGAGCCGTTGGGGCCCATGATGGCGTGGGTCTCGCCCGAGCTGATGGTGAGGTCGACGCCGCGCAGGATCTCCTTCTCCCCTGCTTCGGTGTCGACGCTGACGTGTAGGTCGCGAATCTCCAGAGTGGTCATGCTTGCTGTGCTCCTTGCGTGGGATGTGAGTCGGCCGTGGCGGTGTCGTCAGACGACGCTCCCGCGACCTCGACGAAGATGTCGTTGCCGTCGATGTGCACGGTGTGGACGGCAATCGGTATGAGGGCGGGCAGGCTGGTCGGCCTGCCGGTGACGAGGTCGAAGCTGGAGCCGTGCAACCAGCACTCGATCTCAGACCCCTCGACGTCGCCCTCGGACAGGGAGACGTTCGCGTGACTGCAGGTGTCGTCAACGGCGTGGACCTCGCCCGCCGAGTCACGCGCGATGGCCACCTTGCGCCCGCCGATGTCAACGCAGACCGCGCCGACCTCAGGCAGGTCGTCCAGGGTGCAGACGCGGATCAAGCCGGCGTCCCAGCGGCCACGGGGGACATGTCGAGCGCCAGCTCCTCCTCGATGGCGACCATGAGCGAGTCCACGATCTCGGGGACCCCGATCTTGCTCACGATGTCCGCGAAGAATCCGCGCACGACCAGTCGGCGAGCCTCGTCTTCACTGACGCCGCGGGACATCAGGTAAAACAGCTGCTCGTCGTCGAAGCGCCCGGTGGAGCTGGCGTGACCGGCACCGGCGATGTCACCGGTCTCGATCTCTAGGTTCGGCACCGAGTCGGCCCGCGCCCCGTCGGTGAGGACGAGGTTGCGGTTCAGCTCGTAGGTGTCGATGCCCTCTGCCTCGGCGCGGATCAGCACGTCGCCGACCCACACCGTGTGCGCACTCTCGCCCTGCAGCGCACCCTTGTAGGTCACCAGCGAACTGCCGTTGGGCATGTTGTGGTCGATGAAGGAGCGGTGCTCCAAGTGCTGGCCAGCGTCCGCGAAGTACACCCCCAGCAGGGTGGCGTCACCGCCGACCCCGGCGTAGCGGACATTGCTGTTCATCCGCACGATCGCTCCACCGAGGCTGACCGCGATGTGCTTGTACGTCGCGTCGCGTCCGACCAGGGCGTCGTGCTGGGCCAGGTGCATGGAGTCGTCGGTCCATTGCTGCACCGTGACCACGGTCAGCTGTGCCCCGTCGCCGACCACGGTGGACAGCACCTCGGAGTACTCAGCCGTGCCGTCGTGCTCGACGATGACCGTGGCCTTGCTGTGCCGCCCGGCGGTCAGCACCACGTGCCCGAAGACGGGGTCACCGCCCTGGCCGCTCAGCTTGATCCTGATGGAGCCCTCGACCTCGGCTTCAGCTGGGATGTCCAGCCGCATCGCGCCGTCGCTGTTAGCCACGGCGACCACGGCGCCTCGGTCCTCGGGCAGGGCCTCGCCGAGCTCCTTGGCCGTGGAACTGTCGATCTCCGAGAGCGTCACCGCCTCGGGCAGCTCGGTGGTCCACTTCAGGTGGCCGCTCGCACCCTCGGCGAACAGCAGCGCCAGCCGGTCCACCGGGGTGAAGCGCCATTCCTCCTCGCGCCCGGTGGGCACGGGGAAGTCGGCGACGTCGAAGGAACGGACACGAGCGGCCCGGGACTCGTCCGGCACGCGGTCGACCGTGCTCTGGGGATCCACGTGAGTGGCACCCTCGGTGCTGGCTCCTGCCTGCGCGGGGGTGGTGTCGTTGGTGACCAGGGTCATCAGCCGACGGCTCCTTCCATTTGGAGTTCGATGAGGCGGTTGAGCTCGAGGGCGTACTCCATCGGCAGCTCGCGCGCGATGGGCTCGACGAAGCCGCGCACGATCATCGCCATCGCTTCGGTCTCCGACATCCCGCGGGACATCAGGTAGAACATCTGGTCCTCGGAGACCTTGGAGACCGTGGCCTCGTGACCCATCTGGACGTCGTCCTCTCGGACATCGACATAGGGGTAGGTGTCCGAGCGCGAGATCTGGTCGACCAGCAACGCGTCGCAGACCACACTGGACCTGCTGTGGTGGGCACCTTCGAGGATCTGCACGAGCCCTCGGTACGAGGTACGCCCACCGCCCCGCGCCACGGACTTGCTCACGATCGTGGAGGAGGTGTGCGGCGCGGCGTGGACCATCTTGGAGCCCGCGTCCTGGTGCTGGCCCTCGCCGGCGAAAGCAACCGAGAGCGTCTCGCCCTTGGAGTGCTCACCGAGCAGGAACACCGCGGGGTACTTCATGGGGACCTTGGAGCCGATGTTGCCGTCGATCCACTCCATCGTGGCGCCTTCAGCGCACGTGGCGCGCTTGGTGACCAGGTTGTAGACGTTGTTCGACCAGTTCTGGATGGTCGTGTAGCGCACGCGGGCGTTCTTCTTCACCACGATCTCCACGACGGCGCTGTGCAGGCTGTCACTCTGGTAGATCGGGGCCGTGCAGCCTTCGACGTAGTGCACCGAGGAGCCCTCGTCGGCAATGATCAGGGTGCGCTCGAACTGGCCCATGTTCTCGGTATTGATCCGGAAGTAGGCCTGCAGCGGGATGTCCACGTGCACGCCCGGCGGGACGTAGATGAACGAGCCACCACTCCATACCGAGGTGTTCAGCGCGGCGAACTTGTTGTCTCCGACGGGGATGACGGAGGTGAAGTACTCGCGGAACAGGTCCTCGTGCTCGCGCAGTGCGGTGTCTGTGTCGAGGAAGAGGACGCCCTGCTCCTCCAGGTCCTCACGGATCTGGTGGTAGACGACCTCCGACTCGTACTGTGCGGCCACTCCCGCGACGAGCCGCTGCTTCTCAGCCTCCGGGATGCCCAGGCGGTCGTAGGTGTTCTTGATCTCCTCGGGAAGGTCGTCCCAGCTGGTGGCCTGCTTCTCCGTCGACTTCACGAAGTACTTGATGTTGTCGAAGTCGATGCCGGTCAGGTCGCTGCCCCAGGTCGGCATGGGCTTCTTGTCGAACAGCTTCAGCCCCTTCATCCTCAGGTCCAGCATCCACTGGGGCTCGGACTTGCGCCGGGAGATGTCGGCGACGACCTCCGTGCTCAGGCCGCGCTTGGCAGAGGCGCCTGCGACGTCGCTGTCGGACCAGCCGTACTCATAGGTGCCCAGGTCCTTGAGGCCCGGGTTGCGCTCTTCGATGTTGGTGCTCATCGCGACAGCCTTTCGTCGGTGGTCGAGGTGTTGCGGGTATCAGGTCTGCGGGTGTCAGGTGTGCGGGATGCGGTGCTCACGGCGGTCTGGCTGGCTGCCTGGCCCCCGGTCGGAACGAAGGTGGTGCAGACGTGCGCTCCCCCGGCCAGGGTGGCCAGACGCTGCACGTGGACCCCGAGCAGGTCGGAGATCACGTCGGTCTCGGCGTCACACAGCGCGGGGAAGGAGGTGGCGATGTGCTGGACGGGGCAGTGCCCTTGGCACAGCTGCAACCCCGCCAGCCCCGTGCCCTCGGCGACCGGGCGGACGCTCGCGGCGAAACCCTCCTCCGACAACGCGGTGGCCAGGGCCTCGGTGCGTGCGGTCAGGTCATCCCCACCCTGGTCGACCTGCGGTCGGATCCTGCTGGCCAGGGTGGCCATCTGGTCTCCGGCGAAGTCGTGCACGGCGCCGTCTCCCGCTCGTTCGGCAAGGTAGGTCAGCGCTGCGGTGGCGATGTCCTCATACGAGTTGTCCAGCTGGGCCTGCCCACGGTCGGTGAGGACGTAGGCCCTCGCCGGCCGTCCCCGTCGGCGACGCGCAGCGGTCCACACCTCGCGCTCCACGATGGCCTCGTCGGCGATGAGGGCGTCGAAATGCCGTCGCACCGCTGCGGGAGTGAGATCCAGCTCCTCGGCAACGGCGCGAGCCGTCACCGGGCCCCGCGCGCCGATGGCACGGTGCACCTGGTCCCGGGTGCGGGACTCGGCGTTGCCGTAGCCCACTGCCGGCGCAGGCTCGCTAAAAAACACCACATCAGTGTCACCTATTTGCACACTCTTTCCAACGTAGGCATACCTCACCGTTGTTCCGTCGGTGGATCTGCGGACATCCGGACCGATCGGTGCGAGGGCATCTCGGCCGGACCCAGCGCAGGCCCCTATCGTGTCGCAGGTGACGACCGTCCCCGTGCGTGGCCCCGAGGGCCCGGTGGAGGCAGTGGTCTTCGAAGGGGTCAGCCGCCGCTTCGGCCCGGTGCAGGCGCTGCACCAGACCAGGTGGAGCGCCGCGGCCGGGTCGGTGACCTGCGTGCTGGGGCCCAACGGGGCGGGAAAGTCGACGGCTGTGGAGATCGCCGCCGGGCTTCAGCGGCCGGACAACGGTGAGGCGTGGGTGCTGGGTGCCCGCCCGTGGGGAGCGGCCGCCGACCACCGGGCCCGAGTGGGTGTGATGCTGCAGGACGGGGGTCTGCCTCAGGCCGCACGACCCGTGGCGCTGCTGAACCATCTCGCGCGGTTCTACGCGACGCCCTGGCCGGTCGACGACCTGTGCCGGCGTCTCGACATCACCTCCTTCGCCCGGACGGCCGTGCGTCGTCTCTCCGGTGGGCAGCGCACGCGGCTGGCGTTGGCTTCGGCCCTGGTGGGGCGCCCGGACGTGCTGTTCCTGGACGAGCCCACCTCCGGCCTGGATCCGCACGCCCGACGCGTCGCGCACCGCATCGTGCGCGAGGTCGCCGACTCCGGCACGGCCGTGGTGCTCAGCACCCACACGTTCGAGGAGGCGGAACGTCTCGCCGACCGGGTGGTCATCCTCGCCGGCGGGCGGGTCGTCGCCTGCGGCTCCCTCGCGACGGTTCGGGGTGGGGCCTCCCTCGAGCAGCGCTACTTCGCGCTGACCGAGGATGGTGCCTCATGAGCGGCGCTGCCCCCGTGCGGGCCCGGGTCGGGGCTCAGGCCTCCTTCGAGGTACGCAGCCTGCTCCGCAACGGAGAGCAGATTCTTGTCTCGATCGTGCTGCCGCTCCTGGTCCTGGCGGGTCTGGTAGTGGTCGCCCCGGACGCGCTGCTGCTAGGCCATCCCGGCGCCGCGCCGGTGGACGTGGCCGTGCCCGGGGTGCTGGCCCTGGCTGTGGTCTCGACGGCCTTCACCGGCCAGGCCATCTCGGTTGCCTATGAGCGCCGGTACGGCGTGCTCCGCCTGCTGGGCACGACGCCGTTGGGGCGTTCCGGGCTGCTCATGGCCAAGGGGACGGCCGTCCTCGTGGTCGTGGCCGTGCAGTGTCTGGTGCTCGGGGTGGCGGGCTTGCTGCTGGGCTGGCGGCCCGGGCCAGGCGCCATAGCCCTGGCCGTGCCGATGGTCCTGTTGGGCAGCGCCGTCTTCATCGCTTTGTCAGCCGTGGTGGGGGGACGGCTGCGCGCCGAGGCCGTGCTGGCGTTGGCCAACCTGCTGTGGGTGCTCTTCCTGGGCTGTGGGCTGGTGCTGCCGGCCGAGACACTGCCCGGCAGCCTGGCCACCGTGGCCCTGCTGAGCCCGCCGGGCGCGCTCGGAGAGGGGATGCGGGCGGCGACCCTGGGGCATCCGGCCGTGGTGGCCCAGTCCGCAGGGGTCATGCTGGCGTGGGCGGTCGTGCTCGGTCTGCTGGCCACCCGGACGTTGCGCTGGTCCGACTAGCTGGTCCGACCAGCGGTCCGGCCCGAGCCCGTGGGCCGATGGTCACCGCCTACGATGAGCGGGTGGCCCTGACCGCAGGCGAGAGCCTGTCATCGGACCCCGGTCGCTCGAGGTGGCTCGGGCGGATCGTGGTCGCTAACCTCGTTGCCCAGATACTCATCGTCGTCACCGGTGGGTTGGTGCGACTGACCGGAAGCGGCCTGGGTTGCTCCACCTGGCCCCAGTGCGAGCCGGGCTCGTACACCCCCACGTTCCGCCCCGAAGACGGCATCCACCCCTACATCGAGTTCGGCAACCGGCTGATCGGGATCGTCGTCGGCGTCATCGCGCTGGCGCTGGTCTACGCCGTGTGGCGCTGGATGCGGGAGGGGCCGCGGCGCCCGATGCTGTGGCTGAGCTTCGGGGTGGTGGTGGGCACGATCGCTCAGGGGGTGCTCGGTGGGATCACGGTCGCCATGGCACTGCACCCCGGAACGGTCATGGCCCACTTCCTGATCTCCGTCGTGCTGGTCGTGCTCAGCACCCTCGTGCTCCGCCTGCTGCTCGACTCCCGGGCACAGAGCTCTGTCTCGGATGGGGGCGTCCCCGCGATGCTGCGCGCCGTGGGCGGGCTGACCGGTGCGCTCGGAGCCACGGTGATCGTGCTGGGCACGGTCGTGACCGGTTCGGGGCCGCACTCCGGTGACGCCGACCAGCCCGCCCGGTTCGGCTTCGACCCGCGCACCGTCTCCTGGCTGCACGCGGACGCCGTCATGCTGTTCGTGGGTCTGGTCGTGGCCATGGTGCTGGCCACCTCGGTGCTCGCGAGCACTCGCTACCTGCGGCGCCCGTGGCGGCTCGTGCTCACGGTCTCCCTGTTCCAAGGTGCCCTGGGTTACGCGCAGTACCTCACCGGTGTCCCTGTTCCGCTCGTCTCGCTGCACATGCTCGGTGCCTGCCTGCTGGCCTCGGCCCTGACCTGGGCCGTGTATGCCGTGCTCCTCACCGCGTCGCGCAGCTCAGGCCCGGCCGAGACCTCAGTACAGCGGGAAGAAGAGCAGCGGGTCGACCGCGACCGCGAGGAAGACCAGCGTCAGATAGCTGATCGAGAAATGGAACAGGCGCATCGCGCCCAACGCTGACCCGCTCCGACCTTGGCGAGCCCTTCGGGCAAGCCGGTGCGACTCGATGACGAACACCGCGCCAGCCACCACCGCCGTCATGGCGTAGACCCAGCCCATGGGCGCGACCACGATGAGGGCCAAGGACGTGGCCACGGTGGCCCAGGCATAGACGATGATGCGACGCCCCACCGCCAGGTCCTCGGCCACGACGGGCAGCATGGGCACCCCTGCTTTGGCGTAGTCGTCCTTGAACCGCATCGACAGGGGCCAGTAGTGGGCCGGGGTCCAGAAGAAGACGACCAGGAACAGGATCAGCGCGGGCCAGGCCAACGACCCGGTGACCGCCGACCATCCGATGAGCACCGGCATGCAGCCCGCGACCCCGCCCCAGACGATGTTCTGCGCCGTCCGGCGTTTGAGCAACAGCGTGTAGAAGCCGATGTAGAGCGCGATCGCCGCGAAGGCGAGACCGGCGCTGACCACGTTGACCAGCAGGGCCAACCACACCACGGACGCCAGGCCGAGCACAGCGGCGAACACCAGGGCGCCACCGGGCGAGACCGCACCGGTGACCAGGGGACGATGCGCAGTGCGATCCATCATCGCGTCGATGTCGCGATCCAGGTAGCAGTTCAGGGCGTTGGCGGAGCCGGCCGCCAGCACCCCACCGACCATCGTGGCCACCGTTAGGCCGATCCCGGGGACGCCGCGTTCGGCCAGGAACATCACCGGGAAGGTGGTGACCAGAAGCAGCTCGATGATTCGCGGCTTCGTCAGCGCGATGTAGTCAGTGACCCGAGCACGCCACCCGTGGGCCGCGCCCGCCGCTGAGGGACGAGCATCCAGGGTCGTCACAGATGCCTTCCCTCGATATGGACTGTGCGCGGGGCGCGTTGCCCGCCGAGACCATGCTACCGGGCACACGCCAGACTGCACGGCCCCCATCCGGAGCGCTAGGGTCGTGTCAGTAGAGGCATGTACCCACTATCTCGACAGCAGGAGCCTACGTGACTGAGAACACCACCGAGACGGTACGACGCAGCGAGGACCTCGCAGCACCCATCGCCAGTCAGGCTGGGTGGACCGACCTCGACGTTCGGGCTGTGGACACCATCCGGGTGCTGGCCGCGGACGCGGTCGAGGAGTGCGGCAGCGGACACCCGGGCACCGCCATGAGCCTGGCTCCGGTTGCTTACCTGCTTTACCAGCAGGTCATGAAGCACGACCCGGCGGACCCCAGCTGGCTGGGAAGAGACCGCTTCGTCCTGTCCTGCGGACACTCCAGCCTGACCCAGTACATCCAGCTCTACCAGTGCGGCTACGGCCTGGAGATGGACGACCTGAAGGCCCTGCGCACCTGGGGCTCGAAGACCCCGGGCCACCCCGAGGTCCACCACACGACCGGCGTCGAGATCACCACCGGCCCGCTCGGGTCGGGTCTGGCCTCCGCGGTCGGCATGGCCATGGCCCAGCGTCGCCAGCGTGGGATGCTCGACCCCGACGCCGCCACCGGTGAGTCACCCTTCGACCATCACATCTGGGTCGTGGCCTCCGACGGTGACCTCATGGAGGGGGTCAGCAGCGAGGCCAGCTCGCTCGCCGGGCACCAGGAGCTGTCCAACCTGACGCTGATCTACGACCAGAACTTCATCTCGATCGAGGACGACACCGACATCTCCTTCAGCGAGGACGTGGCCAAGCGCTACGAGGCCTACGGCTGGCATGTCGAGGTGGTGGACTGGCGGGCCACCGAGCCGTACACCGAGGACGTCGACGCGCTGTACGCAGCCCTGGAGGCGAGCCGGGCGCGCACGGACAAGCCGACCCTGGTGCTGCTGCGCACCATCATCGCCTGGCCCGCTCCGGAGGCCCGCGACACCGGCGGCGCCCACGGGTCCGCCCTGGGATCGGACGAGGTCGCCGCGACCAAGAAGCTGCTCGGCTTCGACCCCGACGTGAACTTCGTTGATGACGCGGAGGTGCTGGAACACACCCGTAAGGTCAAGGAACGCGGCGCCAGCGCGCATCGGCAGTGGCAGGAGGGCTATGACTCCTGGCGCGAGGCCAACACCGAGGCCGCCACGCTGCTCGACCGGCTGATGGACAAGAAGCTTCCTGAGGGCCTGGCCGGCGCGGTACCCAGCTTCGACGCCGACGAGAAGGGCGTGGCGACCCGCAAGGCGTCCGGGAGCATCCTGACGGCCCTGGCCGACGTGATGCCCGAGCTGTGGGGCGGGTCGGCTGACCTGGCGGGTTCGAACAACACCACCATGGACGACGTCCCCAGTTTCGTCCCGGCCGCCAAGGCGACCGACAAGTTCCCGGGCCACGAGTACGGCCGCACGCTGCACTTCGGCATCCGTGAGCACGGGATGGGGATGATCCTCAACGGCATCGCGCTGGAGGGGCTGACCCGGCCCTACGGGGGAACCTTCCTGATCTTCTCCGACTACATGCGACCGGCCGTGCGGTTGGCTTCGGTGCAGCAGCTGCCCGTGGTCTACGTCTGGACCCACGACAGCATCGGTCTGGGCGAGGACGGCCCGACGCACCAGCCGATCGAGCAGCTCGCGTCCCTGCGGGCGATTCCGGGCCTGGACGTGGTGCGTCCGGCGGACGCCAACGAGACCGCCGTGGCCTGGCGAACCATCTTGGAGAATGTCGACCACCCCAGTGGCCTCGCCCTGACCCGGCAGAACGTGCCGACCTTGGACCGGTCGGTGTTCGCCTCCGCCGAGGGTGTGGCGCGCGGCGGCTACGTGCTGGCCGACGCCGAGAACGGCGAGCCCGACGTGATCCTCGTGGCCACCGGCTCCGAGGTCCAGCTGGCGGTGCAGGCTCGCGAGAGCCTGCAGGGTGAAGGGATCTCCGCGCGGGTGGTCTCGATGCCGTGCCGAGAGTGGTTCGACGAGCAGGACCAGGCCTACCGCGAGGAGGTCCTTCCCCCCCACCTGCGCGCTCGCGTGAGCGTGGAGGCGGGGGTGCCGCAGGGATGGCGCGAGGTTGTCGGCGACGCGGGCCGGATGGTCAGCATCAACCACTTCGGTGCCTCGGCCGACTACGAGACCCTCTACCGCGAGTTCGGCATCACCGCCGAGGCGGTGGCGCAGGCCGCGCACGAGACGATCGAGGCTGCCGCCGCCGGCGAGGGCCCGATCCAGAACACCCCGACCGAGAAGGCAGACGAGTCCGACCCCACCGGCGACGCCGCTTCCGGCGGCCACCAGTCCACGGACGCAACCCAGAAATGAGGACGCTATGAGTACTGACACCGCGACCACTGACACCTCAACCACTGACCACCTGAAGGAGCTCTCGGAGGCGGGGGTCTCCATCTGGCTCGACGACCTCAACCGGCCGATGATCAGCGGCGGCGAGCTCCAGTCCCTGATCGACGACAAGCACGTGGTCGGAGTGACCACCAACCCCACGATCTTTGCCTCGGCGCTGTCCGAGGGCGATGCCTACACCGACCAGGTCAAGGACCTCGCCAAGGAGGATGCCGACGTCGAGAAGGCCGTCTTCGCGATCACGACCGACGATGTGCGCAACGCGTGTGACGTGCTGCGCCCGGTCTGGGAGCGTACCGACGGCGTCGACGGCCGTGTCTCCATTGAGGTGGACCCGCGGATGGCGCGCGACAGTGAGGCCACGATGGAGATGGCGGAACGGCTCTGGAAGGCGGTTGACCGACAGAACCTGTTCATCAAGATCCCCGCCACCGAGGTGGGACTGCCGGCCATCAGCCAGACCCTGGCCAAGGGCATCAGCGTCAACGTCACCCTGATCTTCTCCCTCGACCGTTACCGCGGGGTCATGAACGCCTTCCTCACCGGTCTGGAGCAGGCTCGTCAGCACGACATCGACCTGTCCACGATCCATTCGGTGGCCTCCTTCTTCGTCTCCCGTGTGGACTCCGAGATCGACAAGCGGCTCGAGGACATCGGCACCGACGAGGCCACCAAGCTGCTCGGTGAGGCCGGCATCGCCAACGCCCGTCTGGCCTACCAGGCCTTCGAGGAGGTCTTCTCCACTCCGCGCTGGCAGAACCTCGCCGACGACGGTGCCCACGCGCAGCGACCGTTGTGGGCCTCGACCGGAGTGAAGAACCCTGACTACGAGGACACGATGTACGTCACGCAGCTCGTGGCACCGCAGACGGTGAACACCATGCCTGGTGGCACGCTCGACGCGGCGGAGGACCACGCGCAGATCACCGGCGACACGATCACGGGCAACTACGCCGAGGCACAGGAGGTGCTCGACTCGCTGGAACGGGTCGGAGTCTCCTACGCCGACGTCGTCGCCGTGCTGGAGGACGAGGGTGTGGAGAAGTTCGAGAAGTCGTGGAGCGAGCTGTTGGAGTCGGTGCAGGGTGAGCTGGATGCCGCCGCCGACGGCAAGCGGTGAGTGGTAGCCGCTCTTCCGGTGCGGGGGTAGGTGCGCAGAGCAACCCGCTGCGCAACCCCGAGGACAAGCGGCTCCCCCGCATCGCAGGGCCGTGCAGCATGGTCATGTTCGGCGTGACCGGCGACCTGGCCCAAAAGAAGCTCATGCCGGCGATCTACGACCTGGCCAACCGAGGCCTGTTGCCGCCCGGCTTCTCGTTGGTCGGTTTCGCCCGGCGCGACTGGCAGGACGAAGACTTCGCCGCCGTGGTGCACGATGCGGTGAAGACCCATGCCCGCACTCCTTTTCGCGAGGACGTGTGGCGGGGTCTGGCCCAAGGGTTCCGGTTCGTCCCCGGAGCCTTCGACGACCCTGACGCCTTCCGGCTCCTTGCGCAGACCGTGCGACGATTGGACGAGGACAGGGGCACCGGAGGCAACCACGCCTTCTACCTGTCCATCCCCCCGACCTGGTTCGCTCCGGTCTGTGAGCAGCTGCGTCAGTCGGGGTTGAGCAGTCCCCGACCCGACACCTGGCGGCGCGTGGTGATCGAGAAGCCGTTCGGTCACGACCTGGCCAGCGCGCAGGAGCTGAACGACATCGTGGAGTCGGTCTTCCCCGCCGACTCGGTCTTCCGTATCGACCACTACCTGGGCAAGGAGACGGTGCAGAACCTGCTGGCGCTGCGCTTCGCCAACCAGATGTTCGAGCCGGTGTGGAACAGCAACTACGTCGACCACGTACAGATCACCATGGCCGAGGACATCGGCATCGGTGGTCGGGCCGGGTACTACGACGACGTGGGGGCGGCCAAGGACGTCATTCAGAACCACCTGCTGCAGCTCCTGGCACTGACCGCGATGGAGGAGCCGGTCGGCTTCACCGCCGACGCGGTGCGGGCCGAGAAGGAGAAGGTGCTCACCTCGGTGCAGCTCCCCGCCGACCTGTCCGCGGCCACCTGCCGCGGCCGGTACACCGCGGGGTGGCAAGGCAGCGAGCACGTGCGCGGCTACCTGGACGAGGACGGTATCGACGCCGAGTCCACGACCGAGACGTATGCCGCGGTCCAGCTCCGGGTGCATACGCGCAGATGGGCAGGAGTTCCCTTCTACCTACGGACGGGCAAGCGCCTGGGCAAGCGGGTCACCGAGATCGCGGTGGTCTTCAAACGGGCCCCGCACCTCCCGTTCGCGACCACGGCGACCGAGGACCTCGGTCGCAACGCCGTGGTGATCCGGGTCCAGCCCGACGAGGGCGTCACCGTGCGTTTCGGATCCAAGGTGCCCGGCTCACAGATGGAGGTGCGTGACGTGACGATGGACTTCGGCTACGGCGCATCGTTCACCGAGTCCAGCCCCGAGGCCTACGAACGGCTCATCCTCGACGTGCTGCTGGGTGACCCCCCGCTCTTTCCCCGCCACGAGGAGGTCGACCTCTCCTGGCGCATCCTGGACCCGATCGTGGAGCACTGGCACCGCAGCAGCGTGCCGCCACGCTCCTACCCTGCTGGTTCGTGGGGCCCGGCCGAGGCCGACGAGATGATGAAGGCCGACGGACGCGAGTGGAGGCTGCCATGATCGTGGACCTGCCCAGCACGGACACCGGCGCCATCGGTAAGCGGCTCATCGAGCTGCGCAACGAGGTCGGCGCCATGGCCATGGGAAGGGTACTCACCCTGCTGGTCGTCGTCGACGAGACCGGGGCCGACGAGGCGATCTCCACAGCCAACCAGGCCACCCGCCAGCACCCGGCGCGCATCGTCGTGGTGGTGCGGGGCAACGGCCGGGGCAGCAACCGTCTCGATGCGCAGATCCGGCTGGGAGGGGACGCCGGAGCCAGCGAGATCGTGGTGCTGCGCCTGTACGGCCAGCTCGCCGACCACGGCGATGCCGTGGTGACCCCGTTGCTCCTGCCCGACTCCCCCATCGTGGCCTGGTGGCCCGGTGAGCCTCCCGCCGACGTGGCCAGCTCCGCCCTGGGCCAGCTGGCCCACCGACGGATCACCGACGCCGCCTTCTGCGCCAAGCCGTCGCGACAGCTCAAGCGTCGCGCCCGCCACTACGCCAACGGTGACACCGACCTGACGTGGACCAGGATCACCCGGTGGCGAGCCTTGCTCGCAGCCACCTTGGACTACCCCCCGTTCGAGAAGGTCACGGGCGCGACCGTGACCGGCGAGGCTCAGTGCGCGAGCGCTGACCTTCTCGCCGGCTGGTTGGCCGCCGCCCTCGACATCCCGGTGCTGCGGGCCCGGAGCCAGACCGGCACCGGCGTCGTCAGCGTGCGACTGAACAGGACGGGCGGGCCAATCGACCTGGCGAGGATCGAGGGCCAGGTTGCCAGCCTGGACCAGCCCGGCCAACCCGCGCGGGAGGTCGCGCTGCTGGAGCCCGGTCTCGCCGAGTCCCTGGCCGCCGAGCTACGCCGGCTCGACGCCGACCAGATCTACGCCTCGGCCCTGTGCCGTGGGCTCCCACTGGTGAGCAAGAGATCGCTGACCCAGACCGAGGCCATCCGGGCGGGCCATGCTCCCCCGCCCCCGGGGCCAGTCGCCTCGACGGGGAAGTCGCCCGTGACCAGCGCAGCGTTGCGTCGCCGTCGACCGGAGATGGGTTCGCCCGACCCGGCCCGACTGCAGGAGCAGGTCAACCAGGCCCTGAAGACCGCAGAGGTGAAACGTATGGACGTATTTCCGGACAAGGACTCTCTGGCAACGGCGGTCGCTGGCGCGATCGCGGACGGGCTCGAGGCGGCAGTGGGTCAGCGGGGTATCGCCCACCTGAGCCTCACGGGTGGCTCGATGGGCAGCAAGGTGGTCGAGGCGCTGGTACGCGACCACGCACGGGGTTCGTGGTGGTCCGCGGTCCATGTGTGGTGGGGCGACGAACGCTTCGTACCGCGCGGCCATCCGGACCGCAACGACGGGCAGGCCGACGCCGCAGGGCTCGGTAGTCTCCCGGTCCCCGAGGAGTCCATCCATCGGCTGGTCGGTGCGCGCGAGGACGCCGATGACGGCGATCTCGCGGGTCTGCCCGCAGCTGCTCTGGAGTATGCGGCACAGCTGGCGGCTCTGGCCCCGTCCACCACCGACCCCGAGCAGGTTCCTGCCCCCGTCTTCGACGTGATGCTGTTGGGCCTGGGCCCGGATACGCACGTGGCCTCCCTGTTCCCCGGCCGCGAGGAGGTCCTGATCGCGGACCCTGCGACCCCGACCGTGGCTGTCACGCAGTCGCCGAAACCGCCTCCCCTTCGCGTGTCGCTGACCGTCCCGGCACTGCGCCGTTCACGCTCGGTCCACTTCGTGGTGGCGGGCTCGGACAAGGCAGAGGCCGTCCGGCGTGCTCGCGATGCCGAGTCCGACGATCCGGAGATCCCCGCCTCCTTAGTGCAGGGTCAGCTCGACACGGTGTGGTGGTTGGACGAGCAGGCGGCCGCGGAGTAGGCAGCGCGCCGCACAGCGAGGTCCCGACGAGCTCTGACGTCAGGGTCGACGCGAGTCAGGTCGAACCTGACCCGATCCCCCGGGCGCGCATCGCCGACAGCGCCTCGTCCAAGAGCTGAGCCCCGTCGGCGTCGGAGCGTCGCTCCTTGACGTAGGCGAGGTGAGTCTTGAAGGGCTCGACGCGAACCGCCTGGGGCGGGTTGTCCCTGTCCGTGCCTGCCGGCATGCCACAGCTGGGGCACTGCCACGTCTCGGGAACCTCGATGTCGTCAGCGGCGGCAAAGCTCGGCGTCGACTCATGACCCTGGGCACACCAGTAGGACACGGTGACAGAAGGAGCGCGCTGGCCACGTTCAGCTTCGCCCATCGGGCCACTGCCGACGCGACTGCCTCTGATGGCGTGTGTTCCAACCACGGGAAACTCCTGCTCAGGGTGATGGGTGTCAGACCAGGATGCCGATGCCGACGATCGAGGTGATCCAGATGACGGCCATCGCCACCGTGATGCGGTTGAGGTTTCGCTCGGCTACGGAAGAGCCACCAAGGCTGCTGGACATCCCACCGCCGAACATGTCGGACAGGCCGCCACCGCGGCCCTTGTGCATGAGGATCAGCAACATCAGGATGAGCCCGCTGGTCACCAGCAGCACATTCAGGAAGATCTGAGTCCACTCCACGCCGTCTACACCTGTCGCCCTCTGTACCTATCGCCGTTCGCACCGATCGTCGGTATCGCTGGCCCCGTCTGACCCAGGAGCCACTGCCACCCTAACGCAGCGGACGGCCCCATCGGTCAACTCGCGCCGTGGTGCTGCTGGTACCGGCAGATGGAGGCGAAGTCATCGACGCTGGTGGAGGCCCCACCGACCAACGCTCCGTCGACGTCCTCCTGCGCCATGATGGCGGCGACGTTGTCGGGCTTGACCGATCCGCCGTACAGCACCCGCATCCCGTCGGCGACGTGGTCGCCGGCCAGCTCGGCGATCTCACCGCGGATGGCCCCACAGACCTCCTGGGCATCCTCGGGCGTGGCCACCTCACCGGTACCGATGGCCCAGACCGGCTCGTAGGCGATCACCACGTCACTGACCTGCTCCGGGCGCAGTCCGTCCAAGCCGCCCTGGATCTGGCTGAGCACGTGCTTGACCGCCGATCCCGCTTCGCGTGCGTCCAGCGGCTCGCCCACGCAGAGGATGGGGCAGAGGTCGTGCCGGAGCGCGGCCGCGACCTTCTGGGCCACCAGGGCGTCGTCCTCGCCGTGGTGCTCGCGCCGTTCGCTGTGCCCCACGATCACGTAGGCACAACCCAGCTTGGCCAGGAAGGCGCCGGAGACCTCGCCGGTGTAGGCCCCGCTGTCGTGTGCCGACAGGTCCTGGGCGCCATACTTGAGCTGAAGCTGGTCGCCCTGCACCAGGGTCTGCACCGAGCGCAGGTCGGTGAATGGCGCCAGCACGGCCACCTCGACGGCGCCGAAGTCGTGTTTGCCGTCCCTCAGGCTCCAGTCCAGCTTCTGGACATGGTGCGTTGCCTGCAGGTGATCGAAGTTCAGCTTCCAGTTGCCGGCCATCAGGGGGGTTCGGGATGCCATCAGTCCTCCAGTACGTCGAGTCCGGGCAGGCTGCTGCCCTCGAGAAACTCCAGGCTGGCTCCGCCGCCGGTGGAGATATGAGCGAAGTCCTCGTCGGCAAAGCCCAGCTGGCGCACCGCAGCCGCACTGTCGCCTCCGCCGACGACTGTCAAAGCCCCGTCGGTGGTGCGATCACGCAGCGCACGAGCGATCGCCTCGGTGCCGTCGGCGAACGGTGCCATCTCGAAGGCGCCCATCGGGCCGTTCCAGAAGATGGTCCGGGCATCGGCGAGTGCCGCAGCGAACGTCTCGCGGGACTGTGGCCCGATGTCCACGCCGATGCGGTCGGCCGGGATCTCCTGTGCCGGGACCACGTCGTGCTCGGCCTCGGCGTCGAACCGGGTTGCCGCCACGATGTCTGTGGGCAGGACGATCCGGACCCCCGCTCGCTCGGCCTTCTCCAGGTAGCCACGCACCGTGTCCACCTGGTCCTGCTCGAGCAGGCTCTGCCCGACCTCATATCCCTGCGCCTTGAGAAAGGTGAAGACCATGCCGCCACCGATCAGCAGCCGGTCGGCGAGACCGATGAGACTGTCGATCACCCCGAGCTTGTCGCTGACCTTCGCGCCACCCAGCACTACGGCATACGGGCGCTCCGGGTCCTCGGTGAGCCGCCGCATCACGGCGACCTCCTCGGCGACCAGGGTCCCGGCGGCGTGGGGCAACAGGGTCGCGACGTCGTAGACGCTGGCCTGCTTGCGGTGAACCACCCCGAAACCGTCGCTGACGAACACGTCGGCCAGGTCCGCGAGCTGCTGTGCGAACTCGGCCCTGGTCTGCTCGTCCTTCGCAGTCTCACCGGGGTTGAAGCGCAGGTTCTCCAGCACCAGGACCTCGGAGTCCTGCAGGCTGTCCACCGCCTCGGCGGCGCTCCGGCCCACCGTCTGCTCACAGAAGCCCACGGGGCGCCCCAGCAGCTCCTCGAGCCGCTGGGCCACCGGACGGAGGGAGTACTTGGCCTCGGGCTCGCCCTTGGGACGACCGAGGTGAGCGCAGACGACCACCTTGGCCCCCGCGTCCAGAAGCCGTTGCAGGGTGGGCACCGACGCGCGCACCCGCCCGTCGTCGGTGATGCGCTCGCCGTCGAGAGGGACGTTCAGGTCGCTGCGCACCAGGACCCGCTGGCCCCGCAGGTCGGGCAGATCGTCGAGCGTTCGCATCCGCTCAGAGGCTCTTGCCGACAAGAGTGGTCAGGTCGACCAGTCGCGAGGAGTAGCCCCACTCGTTGTCGTACCACCCGACGACCTTCACCTGGTTGCCGATGACCTTGGTCAGGCCGGAGTCGAAGATGCAGGAGGCCGGGTCGGTCTCTATGTCCTTGGAGACCAGGGGGTCCTCGGAGTACTTCAGAATCCCCTTCAGCGAGCCCTCGGCCGCGGTCCTGACGATCTGGTTGACCTCTTCCACGGTCGTCTCACGTCCGGCCTCGAAGGTCAGGTCGGTGGCCGACCCGGTCGGCACCGGCACCCGCAGGGCGTACCCGTCGAGCTTGCCCTTGAGCTCGGGCAGGACCAGAGCCACCGCCTTGGCCGCACCGGTCGTGGTGGGGACGATGTTCAGCGCCGCCGCCCGGGCACGTCGCAGGTCCTTGTGTGGTCCGTCCTGCAGGTTCTGGTCCGCGGTGTAGGCGTGGATCGTGGTCATCAGCCCTTTGTCGATACCCAGCTCGTCGTGGAGGGCCTTGGCCATGGGTGCCAGGCAGTTCGTCGTGCAGGAGGCGTTGGAGATGATGTGGTGCTGCTCGGCGTCGTACTGGTCGTGGTTGACGCCCATCACCACGGTGATGTCCTCGTTCTTGGCAGGGGCGGAGATGACGACCTTCTTCGCCCCGGCGTCCAGGTGGGCCTGCGCCTTCGAGGCCTCGGTGAAGATGCCCGTGGACTCCAGCACGACGTCCGCACCGATCTCACCCCACGGCAGTGCCGTGGGGTCCTTCTCGGCAAAGGCACGGAAGGAGTGACCGTCGACGCTGATGTCGTTCTCCGTCGAGCTCACCTCGCCGTCGAGACGGCCGAGGATCGAGTCGAAACGCAGCAGGTGCGCCAGCGTCGCGTTGTCGGTCAGGTCGTTCACGCCGACGATCTCGACGTCCGCACCGCTCGCGTGCACGGCGCGGAAGAAGTTGCGGCCGATGCGGCCGAATCCGTTTATGCCTACCCGTACGGTCATCGGGTTCACCTTTCGTTGTGGAATGCGTGTGCGGTCATCCGCAACCCGTCGACGTCGTCACGGGCGCTCTGCCTCTAACCTAAAGGACCGGGTCACCGTCGGTGGTGTCGTCAGTCCTCATACATGTCGGCGCTGACATGAGCGTCGGTACCTTCGATGCCTTCTTCCTCGGCTCGCTTGTCTGCCATCGCCAACAGACGTCTGATCCGCCCGGCGACGGCGTCCTTGGTCATCGGCGGGTCCGCCAGCGCGCCCAACTCTTCCAGACTGGCCTGCCTGTGCACCAACCGAAGCTGCCCCGCCACCGCCAGGTGGTCCGGGACGTCGTTGCCGAGGATGTCGAGCGCTCGTTGCACCCGCGCACCCGCCGCGACCGCTGCCCGCGCGGATCGGCGCAGGTTGGCGTCGTCGAAGTTGGCCAGCCGGTTCGCGGTGGCCCGGACCTCCCGGCGCATCCGACGCTCCTCCCAGGCCAGGACGGCCTCGTGGGCACCGAGCCGGGTCAGCATCGCGCCGATCGCGTCCCCGTCGCGTAGGACGACCCGGTCCACCCCTCTGACCTCGCGGGCCTTGGACGCCAGGCCGAGGCGCCGGGCTGCCCCCACCAGGGCAAGAGCGGCCTCCGGGCCGGGGCAGGTCACCTCCAGAGCCGATGAGCGCCCGGGCTCGGTGATCGACCCGTGCGCCAGGAAAGCGCCTCGCCACGCCGCCTCCGCATCACAGACGGACGCACCGACCACCCGTGGCGGGAGGCCGCGGACCGGTCGGCCCCGATGGTCGATCAGGCCGGTCTGCCGTGCCAGCGCCTCGCCGTCCGAGGTGACCCGGACGACATACCTGGTCGTCTTGCGCAGACCCCCCGCGCTCATCACCACGATCTCGCTGCGTACCCCGTACACCTCCTGGATGGCGCTGCGCAGCCTGCGGGCGGCCTGAGCGGTGTCCAGCTCCGCTTCGATGACGATCCGGCCACCGATGATATGCAGCCCTCCGGCGAACCGAAGAGTCGTGGCAACCTCGGCCTTGCGGCAGCACGTCTTCGTCACCGGGAGACGGCTCAGCTCGTCCTTCACCTTGGCAGTCATGGCCATTCCGCTCATCCTCTCCCGTGCCATGAGGGTCCCCCCTCGAGTGTGGTCGGAGTCGCTGGCCCCACGCCGTCGGGTGGAGGTGGCGACATCACGTCCCGGAAGGCCGCCGCGAGACGCAGGGTGTCGTGCTGCCCGTCCGCCCGCTGCTTGCTGACGCTGGCCACCACGAGCTCGGCGCCCATGGCGGCACAGGCCTCACGCAGAGCCTCTTCGTCGGCGCCGGTCACCGTGGGGTCGGCGATGACGTAGTCGAAGGTGAGGTCCGGGGCATGGGCACGGACGGCGTCGATGTGTTCGGCGGTCACCATGTTGCGCGTCTCCGTATCGTGCGTGCCGACGTTGAGCGTCAGGATGCGTCGTGCGGGAGTCTGCTCCAGGGCCTGGCGCAGCCCGGGCACGAGCAGGTGGGGCATCACGGAGGTGAACCACGAGCCCGGGCCGAGGATGACCCAGTCGGCGAGCGTGATCGCCTCGACAGCCTCCGCGCACGCCGGTGGCGAGGACGGCACCAGGCTCATCTCGAGGACGCGACCGCGCGAGGAGGCCACCGCGGACTGCCCCCGGACGCGTGCGGGCACGTCGCCGACGGCGACGACGGCCTCGATCGCCAGCGGCACCGTCGACATGGGAAGCACCCGTCCACGGATGTTGAGCAGACGACCGGCGATCTCCAACGCTCGGACCGGGTCGTCGCTGAGCTCCCAGAGGCTCATCAGCAGCAAGTTCCCCAACGCGTGGCCGGACAGCTCACCCTCACCACCGAGCCGGTGCTGCAGCACCGCGGACCACTGGTGCCCCCAGCTGGTGTCCTCGCACAGCGACACCAGCGCCATCCGCAGATCGCCGGGAGGCAGGATGTCGAACTCCTCGCGCAGTCGGCCACTCGACCCGCCGTCGTCGGCCACGGTGACCACCGCGGTGATGTTCTCGGAGAGGTGCCGCAGGGCTCGCAGCGAGGCGGCCAGGCCGTGCCCCCCGCCCAAAGCGACCGTGCGTGGGCCCGTCACTCGCGCCCCAGGTCCCGATGGACGGCCGTAGTGGCCACGTCCGCGATGTCGCCCAGTCGCGCCATCAGCGCCTCGACGGTGGCCACCGATCGGTGCTTGCCGCCGGTGCAGCCTACGGCCACCGTGACGTGGCGCCGTCGCTCGAGGAGGTACCCGCGGATCGCGGTCCGCAGCAGCGCCTCGGCGTGCGCCAAGAACTCTTCTGCGCCCGGCTGGGCGAGCACGAAGTCCCGCACCGGCTGGTCACGGCCGTTGAACTCGCGCAGGTCCGGATCCCAGTACGGGTTGGGAAGGAAACGCATATCGAGGACCACGTCGGCATCCAGCGGAATGCCGTACTTGAAGCCGAAGGACATGACGACGAGCCGCAAGCGCACCTGGTCGGTGTCGCTGCCGAGCAGCTCGTCCACGGCTGCGGTCAGCTGGTGGACGTTGTACTCGGTGGTGTCGACGACGAACTCGGCCGCGGTCCGGATCTCGGCCAGCATCCGACGCTCGGTCCGGATCCCGTCCAGCAGCGGGCCCGTCTTCTGCAGAGGGTGCGGCCGACGCACCGCGTCGAAACGGCGGACCAGCACCTCGTCGCTGGCGTCGAAGAAGAAGATGACGGGGAGCCAGCCACGCTCGCGCAGCGCCGTGAGCGCCGCGGCGAAGTCGGCCACGAAGTCGCGGCTGCGCACGTCGACCACGGCGGCCAGGCGCGGATGGGTGTCGTCCGCGACCACGTCGACCAACGACGTCAGCATGCGGGCGGGGAGGTTGTCCACGACGTACCAGCCGCGGTCCTCCAGCACGTCCGCGGCCGTCGTCCGCCCCGCTCCGCTCATCCCGGACAGCAGGATGAACTCCCCGCGGCTGCCGGGCTCACCGCGTGAGTCAGCGACCATGCGCCTCCCTTCAGTCCACGATCTCTCCGGTGCTCACATTAATCGTGGGCTGACCCTGCGTCTCGTCGCGCAGCGCCGCGGCTATCGTCTGCGCCAGGCTCGGCCCGATCCCGGAGACCTGCTGCAGGTCTTCGACCGTAGCGGCTCGCAGGCGTTTCACCGACCCGAAGGCGGCCAGCAGCTGCTGGCGACGAGCGGGGCCCAGGCCGGCGATGTCGTCCAGCGCGCTGTGGGTCATCGCCTTCGAGCGCCGCTGCCGATGGAAGGACACGGCGAAACGGTGCGCCTCGTCGCGAATCCGTTGCAGCAGATACAGTCCCTCGCTCGTGCGAGGCAGGATGACCGGGAAGTCCTGACCGGGGACCCACACCTCCTCCAGCCGCTTCGCCAGGCCGACGACGACCACGTCGTTCACCCCCAGATCGAGCAGCGCCGCCTGCGCGGCGTTGACCTGGGGCAGTCCGCCATCCACGACCACGAGGTTGGGTGGGTAGGCGAACTTCACCGGCTTACCGTCCTCGACTGCGCCCGCCCCGCGCTCCTCAGCCGCCTTCAGGTGACGGAATCGGCGCGTCAGGACCTCGTGCATGGCCGCGGTGTCATCACTGGTGCCCTGTCGCACGATGAAGCGGCGATACTCGGACTTTCGGGTCAGACCGTCCTCGAAGACGACCATCGATCCCACGACGTTGGTGCCCTGGACGTGGGAGACGTCGAAGGACTCGATCCGAAGGGGGGCATCCTCCAGCTCCAGCTCCTCCTGCAGGCTCTGCAGGGCCTGGCTGCGCAGGGTCAGGTCCCCCGAGCGCGCCACCTTGTGTCGAGCAAGCGCCTGGTGCGCGTTGCGCGCCACCGTGTCCATCAGCGCCCGCTTGTCGCCACGCTGAGGCACTCGGACTTGCACGGTGGAGCCGCGCAGCCCACTCAGCCACAGCGCAAGGTCGTCCACCCCGGTGGGCGGCAGGGGCACCAGTACCTCCCGAGGGACACCCTCGGCGCCTTCGCCGCCGTAGACCTGCTGCAACAGATGTTCCACGATGTCGCCCGATCCCTCGGCCCCCTTCTCGCTGACCCATCCGCGCTGACCCCGGATGCGTCCACCACGGACGTGAAAGACCTGCACCGCCACCTCCAGCTCATCCTCGGCCAGCCCGAACACATCCGCATCCGTGGCATCGGGGAGCACCACCGCAGAGCGCTCCAGCGCCCTGCGCAGCGCGCCGACGTCGTCGCGCAGCCGCGCGGCAGTCTCGAAGTCGAGCTGCTCGCTGGCGGCTCGCATCCGTGTCTCGAGGCGCTTCACGAAGCGGCTGGTGTTCCCGGCCATGAAGTCGCAGAAGTCTTCGGCGATCCGTCGGTGCTCGTCTTCGTCCACCTTGCCCACGCACGGTGCGGCGCATTTGTCGATGTAGCCCAGCAGGCAGGGCCGCCCGACCTGACCCGCGCGCACGAAGACGCCTTTGCTGCAGGTGCGCAGCGGGAAGACCCGCAGGAGCTGGTCCAAGGTCTCGCGGATCGCCCAGGCATGGGTGTAGGGCCCGAAGTACCGGGTGCCGGGGCGCTTGCTGCCGCGCATGACCTGCGCTCGCGGGTAGTCCTCCCCCATCGTCACCGCGAGGTAGGGGTAGGACTTGTCGTCGCGGTACTTGACGTTGAACCGTGGGTCGAACTCTTTGATCCAGGAGTACTCGAGCTGGAGCGCCTCAACCTCGTTGCGCACAGTGGTCCACTCGACGCTCGCCCCGGCCGTGACCATCGACTGGGTCCGCGGGTGCAGCGCGCTGAGGTCCTGGAAGTACGAGCTCAGCCGTGGGCGCAACGACTTGGCCTTACCCACGTAGATCACGCGGCCATGGGCGTCACGGAAGCGGTAGACCCCCGGTTCGGCGGGGATCTCCCCGGGCCGGGGCCGGTAGGCCGAGGGGTCAGCCACAGACCGTCACCCGGGTGCTACCCGACAACCAGCTCATCCCCTTCGACAGTGACCTTCTTGCGGGACAGCCCACGCGTGGCCGGACCGCTCACCACGTCGCCGGTGGCCGGGTCGAACCGACTCCCGTGGCAGGGGCACTCCAGCTCGGCGTCGACGAACTCCGAGACCGAGCAGCCCTGATGAGGACACGTGGCGTCATAAGCCACGAAGTCACCCTCAGCGGGCTGGGCGTAGATCGTGTTGGACGCCTTGTCGTAGGTGGCGCCCTCGACGGGAACGTCCGCGGTGCTCATCGCGGACCCTCCGCCCTGCTGCCCGCTCTGCCCTGAGCCATCGGAGGTGGACTCGTCCTGCGTGCTGGACTCCTCCTGTGAGGTGGCGTCGCCCTGCCCGGAGGAGTCCTCGCCACCGCAGGCGGCGAGCACCGCCACACCAAGACCCAGCGGGACGAGCGAGCCGGCACGCACGACGACGCGACGTGCCAGGGGGCGGGTCAGGTGGCCAGAGGATGGTTCCATACGAGTCTCCTGGGTCATCAGTTCAAAACGTGGCGACGCCGGGCCGGGCCGGTCGGGACGAGGTCGTCACCGTCGGTCAGGCCGAGGACGCCACCGCCTGGCGACCGAACAATGGCGCCAGGAACTCCCCGGTATAGCTCCCTTCGCTGCGAGAAACCTGTTCGGGTGTGCCGGAGGCCACCACGCGCCCGCCACCGACGCCACCGCCGGGGCCCATGTCGATGATCCAGTCGGCTGACTTGATCACGTCGAGGTTGTGCTCGATCACGATGACCGTATTGCCCTTGTCCACCAGCCCTTGCAGCACGGCGAGCAGCTTGCGGATGTCCTCGAAGTGCAACCCGGTCGTGGGCTCGTCCAGCACGTACACGGTGCGTCCGGTGGAGCGCTTCTGCAGCTCCGAAGCCAGCTTCACCCGTTGCGCCTCACCTCCGGAAAGGGTCGGCGCCGACTGCCCGAGCCGCACGTAGCCCAGGCCCACATCCACCAGCGTCCTCAGGTGCCGGGAGATGGCGGGCACGGCGGCGAAGAACTCGGCCGCCTCCTCGATCGGCATGTTCAGGACGTCGGCGATGGTCCGGCCCTTGAAGTGGACCTCGAGGGTCTCGCGGTTGTACCGCGCGCCGTGGCACACCTCGCACGGGACGTACACGTCCGGCAGGAAGTTCATCTCGATCTTGAGCGTGCCGTCGCCACTGCACGCCTCACACCGCCCTCCCTTGACGTTGAAGGAGAAGCGTCCCGGAAGGTAACCGCGGACCTTCGCCTCGGTCGTCTCGGCGAACAGGCGCCGCACGTGGTCGAAGACCCCGGTGTAGGTGGCCGGGTTGCTTCGGGGAGTCCGACCGATCGGCCCCTGGTCCACATGGACGACCTTGTCGAGCTGCTCCAGACCCTCCACCCGCCGATGCCGCCCGGGCACCTGGCGGGCGCCGTTGAGCTGGTTGGCCAGGACCTTGTAGAGGATCTCGTTGACCAGCGTCGACTTGCCCGACCCGGAGACGCCGGTGACCCCGATGAGGTTGCCCAGCGGGAAGCCCACGCTGACGCCCTGCAGGTTGTGCTCCCGCGCCCCGACGACCGTCACGCTTCGCCCATCCTGGCCCCGTCGTTCCGCAGGCATGGCGATGGTGCGCCGCCTCGAGAGGTACTCCCCCGTGATCGACGTCGGGTGCTCGAGCAGGCCGCGCACGTCCCCCGAGTGCACCACCTGGCCCCCGTGTTCGCCCGCTCCGGGGCCGATATCGACCACCCAGTCGGCCGCGGCGATGGTGTCCTCGTCATGCTCGACGACGATCAGGGTGTTGCCGAGGTCACGCAGGCGGGTCAGGGTCTCGATGAGGCGGTGGTTGTCTCGTTGGTGCAGCCCGATGGAGGGCTCGTCCAAGACGTAGAGCACGCCGACGAGGCCGGACCCGATCTGTGTGGCCAGGCGGATCCGCTGCGCTTCCCCACCGGACAGGGTCCCCGCGGGACGGTTCAGCGAGAGGTAGTTCAGCCCGACGTCCAGCAGGAAACCCATCCGGGCGGAGATCTCCTTGATCACCCGTTCAGCGATCTGCATCTCGCGGTCGGTGAAGCGGATGCCGTCCAGGAACGCGGCACATTCGTCCAACGGCAGGTCACAGACCTCGGCGATGCTGCGACCACCCACGAGCACCGCCAGCGACTCGGGTCGGAGCCGAGCCCCACGGCAAACCGGGCAGGGCACCTCGCGCATGTAGCCCTCGTAGCGCTCACGGCTGCTCTCGGAGTCGGTCTCGGCGTGCTTGCGCTTGATGTAGGGGATGACGCCCTCGAAGCCCGTGGAGTACGAGCGCTCGCGGCCGAAGCGGTTGCGGTATCGGACGTGGACCTTGTGCTTGTAGCCGTAGAGGATCGCGTCGCGGGCCCGTCCCGGCAGCGAGCGCCACGGGGCATCCATCGAGAACTTCAGGTCGTCGCCGAGCCCGCCCAGCACACGAAGGTAGTAGTCACTGATCCCCTGGGCGGTCGACCAC
>JBAUJO010000063.1:0-26249 GCA_049683875.1 Ornithinimicrobium sp. | reverse complement strand
GATGTAGCGCCCGGAGCTGATGCGGACCCATCCGTTGCTGGTGAGGGTGCCCTTGACGCGGGTCCCGCGGCGCATCTGGGTGACCACGCGGTGCCTGGTGCTAGGCCCGGAGCGGACGTTGGCGATGCCGACGTCCACGGACCGGGTGACGGTGTTGCCGGTGCTTCTGGCGGAGCCGGTGCTTGAGGCTCCGGACCCGCTGATCACGCTGCCGGAGATGTACTTGCCTCCCGACATTCTGATCCACCCGTTGCTCAGGCGAGTGCCGCGCACGCGTTGACCGCGGCGCATCTGGGTGACCACGCGGTGCCTGGTGCTAGGCCCGGAGCGGACGTTGGCGATGCCGACGTCCACGTAGCGGGTGATACGGGCACTCGGAAGCATCATCGACCCCGCACCCGGCGCGGCCGGTGGCCGAACGGCGTTCGGCGTGATGGTCAGCGATGTCGGTGTGACGTCAGAGGGCAGCGCCGGGGCGGCTACAGCCTGATCCGCAGCTCCAAAGGGAAGCGCAGCGGCAGCCAGCAACAGGGCCGGGCGACCTGCCTGGGACCAGTAGCGCGACTGCCGTCCAGAAGAACGACACTCCAGGGCATGCGGGACACTCATAGACGAATCCGTTCACCGGGAATGTTGAAGACCAGGCCCGAGTGAAGCCGATGCCCAGCTCTCAATCAACCCCCTGAAGGAGCAGGTCAAGGCGACACGACGAGAAACTTGGAACTCCTTTGTGTGATCTAGGACACAAACTACTGATGTTCGTGCTGGTCAGGCGGACTCATGAGTCGTATGTGGCGAAAGTGTCCGTTGCTTTGCATGTGACGAAGATTTTGCTTCCCCTTGACCTCGTTGACTGACGAAAGTCGACGTAGACGTGAGAAGCCCTGCCGGATATTCCGGCAGGGCTTCTCAGCGTTTGGGTCAGCGCCGCTTACGGTCCCAGTGCGCGAAGCCGGCGTCCTTGGCCGCCTCCTCGCTGTCGAACCACACGTCGGGGGAGTAGTCGCCATACACCGGTGACTCCTGCGTGTGGAAGAGCATCGAGCCGGCGTTCCCTTTGATCTCATACCCGTCGGGATGTGATCCGTCCTCGGCCGGCATGGCTGAGCCCGGCCCGTAGGGCCCTTCGACCACCGCCACGTCCTGCGTGTCGGAGGAGCGCTGCTCGTCGTCGGCGGGTTCGTGGTCGAGAACTTGCTCGTCACCCCGCTCGTCGTTGGTGCGGCGCTCGTCATCGGCGATCTCGTCCTGGCCGAGTTGCTCGTGCTCACCGTCGGTCACGCGCTCACCGTCGGTGTCGTGTTCGCGCCCGGTGTCGTGCTCTCGGTCGGTGTCGTGCTCGCTGTCGAAGCGGTCGTCGTCGATGTGGTGGTCGTCGCGTTCGTCGATGACGACAGGGTCGGACTCACCGACGGGAGCCGCTCCAGTGGTCAGCGCAGGGTCGTCGTCTGGACCTCCCCGAGTCGGCTCGTCGTCGGTGACCGGGCCGCCGTCCCGGTCACCAGGCTCGCGGTTGATGCCGTCATCATCTTGGGGCTGCGCCACGGATGCTGCTGTGGCCCCACCAGTGGCCGACGACCGGGGTGCCTCCCACGACCGGTCATCGTCGCCGGCGGGCCTGGGAGCATCACCGAGCGCGGAGGGGTGGGCATCGACCGGGGCTTCGTCGCCGGCGGGCTCGTCGACGAACAGAGGCTCGTCGACGTCCCGGTTCGCGTCGCTCTCGTCATCGTCCACCGGCGTGACCACGATGGCCTCGGTCTCGACGGTCTCGAAGACCACCGGGTCGGAGCCAGGCGTGCCGTCATCGGCCGGTTCGACCTCTTGAGCGGGAGCTTCGGCGACCTCGACCGTCTCGACGATGACGACATCCGGCTCCTCGGCCGTGTCGGTCGTGTCCGTCATGCCCCTCGCGTCGGGGTGCGAGTCTTCCATGTCGGTGAACCCGGCCGCGTGGGCGTCACTGGGGATGTCGTCGTGCTCGGTGTCATCGGCGTGCTCCGGCACGTCGTAGACCGCTTCGGTCTCACCCTGACTGACCGGCCCGGGGTGGCCGTGATCATCGTCGTCATCCTGCACCTCGCCTTCACCTGACTCGGGGCCGACGTTCTCGGACCCAGCCCCTTCGGCGCTGGCATGGTCGTACGTTCCCTCGCTACCCGGTTGGCTCTGCGGGCCGGGATGCCCGCGGTCCTCGTCCGGCACCTCGCCGGGGTCTCCCTCGCCTTCCTCAGGCCCGAGGTTCTCCGAGCCCTCCCCGTCGTGCAGTCCTGAGGTCGTCGGTGCTGCAGAGCGGCTGACCTCGTCCTCTCGCTCAGGGTCGGCGTAGGTCGTCTCGGAGGCAAAGTCCTCGGTGTCGGCCTCGCCGTAGGTCATCTGCTCACGGTCGCCGTTGTCGCGCGCCGGCGCCGGGGCGGGCGCGGCCTCCATCTCGTGCGAGCCGTCGGTGGGCTCCTCCTCCACGACCGTCACGTCCCCACCGGTCGCGGTGTCCTGCCCCGCGGTGTCCTCGTTCTGCCAGACCGGCTCGTCTTCGCGCTGGTCGGCCTCCTGGTCATAAGGCTCGACCTCATCGCTGCTACTGGCGTCACCAGCGGCCACGTGGTCCCCGCCGACGTCGTACCGCTCCACCTCGTCGGCGCGACGGGTCTCGGCGTCGGTGGCGGCGTCGTGCTGGTCAGCCCCGGCGCCCGAGTCGGGCGCGCTCGGCTTGCGTGTCAACAGCCACGCGCCCACGGCTATCACCACCACCAGCCCGATGATCAAGATCCACACTGTGGGGTCCATGTCGCCATCCGTTCGTGTCTTCGGGCGACCGTAAGGCCGCATCGGTCATCGGGGCACCCTTGCCCCGCCTGCGGTCCACCGTAGTGCCCGGCCGCGCGACGGGCCATGGCGAATCGGGCAATGGGAGACTGGGCCGGTGAGCATGGACCGTGACCTCGTCTGGCCGGGAGAGCGGCAGCCGTGACGGAGCCGCCGCCGGAGGTCGGAGTGGGCCCCTGGCCAGGTCCGTGGCCAGGGGGTGAGAGCGGGCCACCGGGCCACCTCGACACCGAGCTTCTGCAGGCCGGTGACCGCCGCAACGTCGAGGACCGCTACCGGTACTGGACGCGTGAGGCGATCGTGGCCGATCTGGACTCGCGTAGACACGAGGTACACGTCGCGGTCGAGAACTGGACCCACGACTTCAACATCGGCTCGGTCATCCGCACCGCGAACGCGTTCAACGTGGCCGCGTTCCATATCGTGGGTCGCCGCAGATGGAACCGTCGCGGCGCCATGGTCACCGACCGCTATCAGCAGGAGTACCACCACGCCGACGTCGCACACCTGGTGACGTGGGCCCAGGGCATGCCACTGGTCGCGCTGGAGAACGCCCAGGACGCGCTGCCGCTGGAGACCTGCATGCTCCCGCGCCGCTGCGTGCTGCTCTTCGGTCAGGAAGGCCCGGGCCTGAGCGACGAGGCGCTGCAGGCTGCGGACCAGACGCTGGCCATCACCCAGTTCGGCTCGACAAGGTCGATCAACGCTGGTGCGGCAGCAGCGATCGCGCTGCACGCGTGGGTTCGCCAGCACGTCTTCGGGCAGGTTCCCTGAGCACTGTTATTGCAACTCAGTTGCAGTAAGGTGAAACTGTGCACGTTCCTGACGGATTCCTCGATCTCCCCACATCGGCTGGGACGGCTGTGGTCGCCGTCGCCGGTATCTCGCTCGCGCTCCGCGGGGCTCGTCGCGAGCTCGACGACCGGCTGGCCCCCTTGGCCGGAGTCACTGCGGTGTTCGTGTTCGCCGGGCAGATGATCAACTTCCCCGTGGGCGCCGGCACATCCGGGCACCTGATCGGCGCGGCGCTGGCGGCGCTGCTGGTGGGCCCGTGGACAGCGACTTTGTGCCTATCGGTGGTGCTCATCGTGCAGGCCTTGCTCTTCTCCGACGGCGGCGTCACCGCCTTGGGCACCAACATCACCCTGATGGGGATCGTCGCCGTGTGGACCGCCTGGGGAACCTATCGGCTGCTGTCCCGTCTGCTGCCCAAGCGGATGTCGCTGGTGCCATGGCTCGCCTTCGTGGCCGGACTCGTCTCCGTTCCGGCTGCAGCGGCTGAATTCGCCGGCTTGTATGCGGTCGGTGGCCAGGCTCCCATCGCGCTGGACACGCTGCTCACCGTGATGGTCGGCTGGCACGTCGTGATCGGCCTCGGTGAAGGGCTGATCACAGCGCTCATCGTCGGCAGCGTGCTGGCCGTGCGACCCGACCTGGTACGCGCTGCGCGCCCCTACCTCGACGAACGGGTCCTGGAGATCCGCGAGACGAGCGCGGCATGAGCGCCGACGTGGAGTCCCGACGCGCTGAACGCCGGGCCGAGCGTCGCTCGCGCCTCCTGGTGGTCGTAGGCATAGTGCTGGTCAGTCTCCTCCTGGCGGTGGGCGTGAGCTCCTTCGCCTCAAGCAGCCCCGACGGTCTCGAGTACGTGGCGGAGCAGCTGGGCTTCGAGGACACGGCAAGTGCTGAGCACGCGACGCAAGACTCCCCGCTGGCCGACTACCAGGCCAGCGGGGTCGAGGACGAGCGCATCTCCACCGGGCTGGCCGGGCTCGGCGGAGTGGCCGTCACCGCGGCCCTGGCCTTCGGCCTGTTCTGGGCGCTGCGCCGCCGACGGCCGTGACGCCGTGAGCAACGGTCGCTGAGATGGGGGCCCAGCACGGACACCTGCTGCACTACCACGCCCACTCGCCGGTGCATGCCCTCCCTGCTCACCTGAAGGTGCTCGCACTGCTGACCTTCGTGGTCGTGGTGGTGGCGACGCCCGGGCAGTACTACCTCGCCTTTGCGGGTTATCTGGGACTCCTGGCGGTGGCGGCCCTGTGTGCTCGTGTGCCGTGGTCCTACCTTTTACCGCGTCTGGTCGTCGAGGTGCCGTTTCTGGTCTTCGCTGTCCTGTTGCCGTTCATTGCGACCGGCCCCCGCGTCAGCATGGGCCCGCTGACGGTCTCCGAGGCAGGGCTGTTCGCTGCCTGGACACTGTTGGCCAAGGGCACGCTAGGCGTGCTCGCGGCGCTGCTGCTCGCGGCCACCACCGAGCCCGCCGACCTGGTCGCAGGGATGCACCGGCTGCGGCTGCCCACCCCCATGGTGATGATCCTGTCGTTCATGGTCCGGTATGTGGAGGTGATCGCGACGGAGATGCGTCGGATGGCCGTGGCCCGGCGCTCTCGCGGGTTCCAGGAGCGTTCGATGCGCTCGTGGCCAGTGCTGGCCCGCGGCGCGGGCGCTCTCTTCGTCCGATCTTTCGAGCGCGGCGAGCGAGTGCACCTGGCCATGCTGTCACGGGGCTTCGACGGGGTCCTTCCCGTGAGCTCGGCCGCCTCCGCCAACCGCGTCCAGGTAGCCCAGGCGGTGAGCCTGCCACTGGCTGCCGCCGCAGTGTTCGCCCTGGCCCTGATGACCCGCGGAGGCGCCGCGTGAGCTCGGCCGTCATCGACGTCCGCGGGCTGGCCTACGCCTACCCCGACGGTCGGCAGGCCCTCTACGGGGTGAACCTGGTCGTGCAGCGGGGTGAGCGCGTAGCACTGCTGGGACCCAACGGTGCCGGCAAGACCACCCTGGTGCTGCACCTCAACGGCATCCTGATGGCCGGCGCAGGCAGCGTGACCATCTCGGGAAGGCCGGTGACGAAGGCGAGCCTGCCCGAGGTCCGGCGGCGGGTCGGCGTCGTCTTCCAGGACCCCGACGACCAGCTTTTCATGCCGACCGTCCGGGCCGATGTGGCGTTCGGGCCACAGAACCTCGGCCTGCGCGGCGCCGAGCTCGACAGGCGGGTGCAACAGGCCCTGTCGATGGTGGGCATGGAGGATGTCGCCGACCGTCCGCCGCACCATCTCTCCTTCGGTCAGCGCCGTCGGGTCGCGGTGGCGACCGTGCTGGCCATGGAGCCCGACGTGCTGGTGCTGGACGAGCCCAGCTCCAACCTGGACCCTGCCTCGCGTCGCGAGCTCGCTGAGATCGTCCGCTCCCTGGGGTTGACCACGCTGATGGTCACCCACGACCTGCCGTATGCCGCCGAGCTGTGTGAGCGCTCGGTGATTCTCTCCGATGGCGTCGTTGCCGCAGACCGGGAGACCAGCGGCCTACTGGCCGATAACGAGCTGTTGGCCGCGCATCGCCTCGAGCTTCCGTACGGCTTCAGCCCATGACGCGCCACCGGTAGGTGATCTTCTAGGTCTGCTTGCGGCCTGTGTCGTCACGCTCGGGCTCGGCGGAGGGCGCTGCCAGGCCACCCGCCTGAGCTGAAGCCAGCAGGAGCCGGTTGAACAGGTCCATGGCGCGGAAGACCTGCACGCGGTCACCGGTGAGGAGTAGGTCCAGCAGTAGTCCCCGCGCACCACCGAGCGCCAGGCGGGCGTGCGGTTCGGCCTGCTCCTCGGGGATGCCCAGAGCCATGCACAACCTGCGCACCTCCGGCAACCAGGAGGCGATGAGCTCCTCCCGCAGCACCTCGGCGTGCTGCTTGCCCTGGGCGGCGTGAGCGGCGAGCTCGAAGAACAGCGGCCCATAGCGCATCGTCGTCTCGACGGTGGCCTCCCAGTAGGCGGCCGCTGCGTCGAGGGTCGGCAGGTCCTGGTCGTAGGTGGCGGCCATCACTGATCGCTGGCGCGCCTCGACCGCGCGGGTGACCTCGACAAGCAGGCCCTCGCGTGAGCCGAAGTGGTAGATCAGCATCCGATGGCTGGTGCCGACGGCGCTGGCGATGCCACGCAGGCTGGTGTCGCCGATGCCTTGGGTGGCGAAATGCTCGATCGTCGCCGCCAGCAGACGCTGCTTCGGTGAGCTCTCGGCTTCTGTCACTGCGATCCCGCCGGCGTCACGCGCTGGCCGAGAACGTCGACGGTGTGGGTGGTTGCGAAGAGCAGATTCATGTACCGTATGGTACACATCGACGAACTCAGTGAAGGGACTGTCCGCCATGACCACCACCACCACATCCTTCTGGCGCACCGGCCGCTACGTCAGCGACGGCGGCCTCGAGACCGACCTCATCTTCAACCGGGGCGTCGACCTGCCGGAGTTCGCAGCGTTCCCTCTCGTCGAGCAGGAGTCGGGCCGAGAGGTCCTGCGCTCCTACTACGACGACTACGCAGCCGTGGCGAAGAAGGCGGGCACGGGGCTGACCCTGGAGTCGCCGACCTGGCGGGCCAGCGCCGACTGGGGCGCGAAGCTGGGCTACGGGGCTGCTGACCTGGATCGCGCCAACCGTGCGGCCATCGCGCTGCTGTCCGAGCTGCGCACGGCCTACCTTGCCGACCATGGCGTCACCGATGTGCGGATCATCGGTGCCGTCGGGCCGCGGGGCGATGGATACGTCGCCCACGACGTCATGACCGCCGACGAGGCGACGGAGTTCCACCGGCCTCAGGTCACGAGCCTTGCTGAAAGCGGCGTGGACGTGGTCGGCGCCTACACGCTGACGACCGTCTCCGAGGGCGTGGGCATTGCTCGTGCTGCCCGCCAGGTCGGGGTCCCGGTGCTGATCGGGTTCACCGTCGAGGTGGACGGCCGACTCCCCGACGGGACGGCGCTGCGCGAAGCCGTGATGCAGCTGCAGGTGGAGGAGGACCCGGACGGTGTCATCGTCAACTGCGCCCACCCGGAGCACATCGCCCCCGGGCTCGACAGCGGGGAGTGGCTCAGTCGGATCGTGCAGGTCAACCCGAACGCGTCAACGCTCAGCCATGCCGAGCTCGACGAGGCAGAGGAGCTCGACTCGGGCGACGTCCAGCTGCTGGTCTCGTCCTACGAGACGGTGAGGACGCACTTGCCCAACCTGTCCATCGTGGGTGGCTGCTGCGGCACCGACTCCAGCCACGTCGCAGCACTCGTCGGCGCGTGAGTGGTCTCGGTGCGCCGCTCAGCGAGCCCGGCAGACCACCGACGTCACGCATCTCTGGTGCTGCGGTCGATATCCGGCCTACCGAGACGAGGATGCAGACGCCACCTTGGCCGTGTTCCACGCCGCGGTGACGGGCACGGCCGCCGCGGACTACTCCGACGAGCAGACCGCCGCCTGGTCACGGCCCGAGCAACGGAAGGCGGCCGACTGGAACCGCAGGAGGACCGATCGCGACAGCTTCATGGCGGTCCTCCTCAGGGCAGAAGGAGATCGTGGGGTTCACCGATGTGGACGCGGACGGCTACATCGACACGCTGTACCCCTCGCCGCGTCACTCTCGCCAAGGAGTCGCACGGAGTCTGCTGAGTGTCGCTGAGGCCCGCGCCCGTCGCTTGGGTGCTGACCACCTGTGGGCGAACGTCAGCATTGCGGCTCGGCCGATCTTCGAAAGCCACGGCTTCTATGTCCAGGCAGAACAGCATCCTGTGCGCGGTGGGATGCGGATGACCAACTTCCGGATGACGAGACCGATCACCACGTCCGGTTGAGGCGTGCACCGGCGTCGGGCCGGGTCACACGTCCATCAGAGCGTGCGTCGTCGCGCAAGTGTGGAAGCATGGGAGCAGGGCCAGGCAGCTGGCCGCCCGTTGTTGCCCGATGTTCTAGGAGGACTCCATGCCCATCGCGACCCCCGAGGTCTACGCCGACATGCTGGACCGCGCCAAGGCCGGCTCCTTCGCCTACCCGGCGATCAACGTGACCTCGAGCCAGAGCCTGAACGCCGCCATCCGCGGCTTCGCGGAGGCCGGCAGCGACGGCATCGTGCAGGTCTCGACCGGCGGCGCGGAGTACCTGTCCGGGTCGACGGTGAAGGACATGGTCACCGGTGCGCTCGCCTTGGCCTCCTATGCCCACGAGGTGGCGAAGAAGTACGACGTCAACATCGCCCTGCACACCGACCACTGCCCGAAGGACAAGCTGGACGGGTTCGTCCGACCCCTCATCGAGGCCTCCCAGGAGGCCGTCAAGGGCGGAGGTCTGCCCTACTTCCAGTCGCACATGTGGGACGGCTCGGCCACCCCGCTGGACGAGAACCTCGAGATCGCCCAGGAGCTGTTGGAGAAGTGCGCGGCGGCCAAGATCATCCTCGAGGTGGAGATCGGCGTGGTCGGCGGTGAGGAGGACGGCGTCGACAACGAGATCAACGAGCAGCTCTACACCTCCGAGGACGACGCCATCGCCACCATCAAGGCCCTCGGGACGGGGGAGAAGGGGCGCTACCTGACCGCGCTGACCTTCGGCAACGTGCACGGGGTCTACAAGCCCGGCAACGTCACGCTGCGCCCCGAGATCCTCAAGAAGGCCCAGGCGGCGGCGGCGCGCGAGCTCGGACGTGACGAGGACGACCGCCCGTTCGACCTGGTCTTCCACGGTGGTTCCGGCTCCACCGAGCAGGAGATCTCCGACGCGGTGGACTTCGGCGTCCTGAAGATGAACGTCGACACGGACACGCAGTACGCCTTCACCCGACCGGTGGCCGGGTACATGCTGGGCAACTTCGACAGCGTCCTGAAGGTCGACGGTGAGGTGGGGAACAAGAAGTACTACGACCCCCGCGCGTGGGGCAAGGAGGCCGAGGCCGGCATGGCCGCCCGGGTCACCACGGCGTGCGAGAACCTTCGCTCCGCCGGCACCCACCAGTGAGCGAGAACCTCCTCGGCATCCCTGCCACCCACCTGCCAGCCGACCCCGCGGCCCAAGCCCTGGACGACGGGGTAGACCCGCGGCAGGTTGCCGTGGGTCACCCGACGTCGAGTCTGGCGTGGGCGGTGCTGGCCGAAGGCGCCCAGGCTGACGGCGCGGATGTGGAGGCCTACGCCTTCGCCCGCACCGGCTACCACCGTGGCCTGGACGCGCTGCGAAGGTCAGGGTGGCGCGGTCAAGGACCGGTGCCGTGGGAGCACGAGCCGAACCGTGGCTTCCTGCGGTCCCTCGCGGCTCTGGCCACCGCGGCTGAGCGGATCGGTGAGACCGACGAGTACCGCCGCTGTGCCGACTTCCTGCGCGACTCCTCGGCCGAGGGCGCGCGAGCCCTGGGGCACTGAGACCGCGCAGCCTAGCCCGACACCCGGGCTAGGCCGAGCCTGTGACGCAAAGGATGTCCGTATGCCTGCACTCGTGATTGTCGGCGCCCAGTGGGGCGACGAAGGCAAGGGCAAGGCCACGGACCTGCTCGGCAGCAGCGTCGACTACGTGGTCAAGTTCAACGGCGGCAACAACGCGGGCCACACGGTCGTCATCGGTGACCAGAAGTACGCCCTACACCTGCTGCCCAGCGGCATCCTCACCGCCGGCTGCGTACCGGTGATCGGCAACGGGGTGGTGGTCGACCTCTCGGTTCTCATCGAGGAGCTGGACGCCTTGGAAGCTCGCGGCGTCGACACCTCCGACCTGCTGATCAGCGCCAACGCCCACGTCATCCCGCCCTACAATCGGGTGTTGGACAAGGTCGCCGAGCGGTTCCTCGGCTCGCGCAAGCTCGGCACCACCGGCCGCGGGATCGGGCCGACCTACGCCGACAAGATGAACCGGGTCGGCATCCGCGTGCAGGACCTGTATGACGAGTCGATCCTGCGGCAGAAGGTCGACGCCGCCCTGGAGATGAAGAACCAGGTGCTGCTCAAGATCTACAACCGCCGGGCGGTCGAGACCGAGGAGATCATGGAGGACCTGCTCCGGCACGCGGAGCGCATTCGGCCCATGGTGGCGGACACGGGCCTCGTGCTGAACCAGGCGCTGGACGCGGGTTGCACCGTGCTGTTCGAGGCCGGGCAGGCGACCCTGCTCGACGTGGACCACGGCACCTACCCCTTCGTCACCTCATCCAACGCGGTCTCGGCGGGAGCGTGCACCGGCTCGGGTGTCGCGCCCACCCGCATCGACCGTGTGATCGGCATCCTGAAGGCGTACTCGACCCGTGTGGGCGAAGGGCCGTTCCCGACCGAGCTCGACGACGAGGACGGTGAGTTCCTCCGGCGCCAGGGAGCCGAGTTCGGCACGACCACCGGGCGGCCGCGACGGTGTGGATGGGTCGACGCCGTGGTCGGCCGCTATGCCCAGCGGGTCAACGGGGTGACCGACTTCGTGATCACCAAGCTGGACGTGCTGACGGGGCTGGACCGCGTCCCGATCTGCGTGGCCTACGACATCTTCGGAACGCGCCACGACGAGATGCCGGTGAACCAGAGCGACTTCCACCACGCCACCCCGATCTACGAGGAGATGCCTGGCTGGAGCGAGGACATCTCCTCCTGCCAGGAGTTCGACCAGCTACCCCGTGCCGCCCAGGACTATCTGCTCCGACTCGAGGAGCTCATCGGGGCGCGGATCTCGGTGGTCGGCGTGGGCCCCGGGCGCGAGGCCACCATTGCGCGACACGACCTCCTCGGTGGTGAGGTCAGCCAGCAGGCGTGAGGGCCTGCTGGATGACCCCCGTATGCGCGGCACGGAGATCCTGCTCGGCGAGACGGAAGAGGCCATGGACGCTCAGGCCCTCTCCTCCGGTGGTGCCGATGTGGGCAGCGGGCTGGCCGTGAGCGGCACACAGGTCGACGAAGGCGCTGACGTCGGCCTCGTCCACGGTGAGGATCGCGCGCGAGCCCGACTCGCTGAACAGGGCTGAGAAGGCCTCGATACCGTCCCGACGGCACACACCCTCGAGGTCGACCTCGACGCCCACCCCGTGGCGCATGACCCCCTCGGCCAACGCGAGCGCGAGCCCACCGGCGGACAGGTCGTGGGCCGAACGGACCATCTCCGACGCTCCCGCCGCCAGCACCGTCCGCGCCAGACACTTCTCAGCGTCCAGGTCGACCGTCGGGGGAAGCCCACCCAGGTGCTCGTGCGCCACGTGGGCCCACAGTGAGCCGTCGAGGTCGTCATCCGTGGCGCCGAGCAGGAAAAGGGCCTGGCCGGGCAGGCTCCATCCCGCTTGGTGCCGGGCCGCCACATCGTCGATGACCCCCAGGACGGCGACCAGCGGAGTGGGGTGGATGGCCACCTGGCCGGTCTGGTTGTAGAAGGAGACGTTGCCGCCGGTCACCGGTATGCCAAGCGCCACGCAGCCGTCGGCGAGGCCGGTGACCGCGCGCTCGAACTGCCACATCACGCCGGGGTCCTCTGGGGAGCCGAAGTTGAGGCAGTCCGAGACCGCGGTGGGCACGCCGCCGCTGACCGCCACGTTCCGGTAGGACTCGGCCAGGGCGTGCTGGGCGCCGGCGTAGGGGTCAAGCTGGGCGAACCGCGTATTGACGTCGGTGCTGATCACCACGCCGCGACCGGTGACCTCGTCGACTCGGACCACGCCCGCGTCGTCCGGCATGGCCTGGGCTGTGTTGCCGCGCACATAGCGGTCGTACTGCTGGGTCACCCAGCTCGGGTCGCAGCCGTTGGGGGAGCCGAGAATGTCGAGCAGGGCCTGGGCCAGCTCGGGGCCTTCCTCGGGCGCCGGTAGGCCGAGGCTGCTGTCGGCGATCTGGGCCTCCAGGTACTCCGGGCGGGCCATCGGCCGCTCGTAGACGGGGCCGTCGTGGGCCACGGAGCGCGGGGGGACGTCGACGATGAGATCCTCCCCCCAGTACACCTGCAACGTACTGCCGTCGGTCACCTCTCCCAGCACTGTCGCCTCGATGTCCCACCGGGCGGCGATGCCCATGAACTCGGCCAGTCGCTGCGGTTCCACTACCGCCATCATCCGCTCCTGCGACTCCGACATGAGGATCTCCTCGGGGGAGAGGCTCGAGTCGCGCAGTGGCACCCGGTCGAGGTGAATCGACATGCCGCCGTCCCCGTTGGAGGCCAGCTCGGTCGTTGCGCAGCTCAGGCCGGCCCCGCCCAGATCCTGGATCCCGGCCACGACCCTGGCCGCGTACAGGTCCAGGCAACACTCGATGAGCACCTTCTCGGCGAAGGGGTCACCGACCTGCACGGCCGGTCGGCGCGATGAGCCCTGCGCGCCGTCCGGGCCGGTCCCGAACGTCTCCGACGCCAGCACCGAGACACCACCGATGCCGTCTCCACCGGTTTTGGCCCCGAACAGGACCACCAGGTTCCCTGAACCTTCAGCCGAGGCGAGGTGGATGTCCTCGATCCGCATCGATCCCACGCACAAGGCGTTGACCAGGGGGTTTCCCTGGTAGCAGCGGTCGAACTCCACCTCGCCACCGATGTTCGGCAACCCAAGGCAGTTGCCGTAGCCCCCCACCCCGGCCACGACAGCGGGCAGCACCCGCGCCGTGTCCGGATGCTCCAATGTCCCGAACCGCAGCGCATCCATCACCGCGATCGGGCGTGCCCCCATACTCATGATGTCGCGCACGATGCCCCCGACGCCCGTCGCGGCACCCTGGTAGGGCTCGATGTAGCTCGGATGGTTGTGACTCTCGACCTTGTAGGTGACCGCCCAACCGTCACCGATGTCCACGACGCCGGCGTTCTCGCCGATGCCGACCAGCAAGGACTCACGCATCTCGGGGGTCGTCTTCTCACCGAACTGGCGCAGATGTGTCTTGGAGGACTTGTACGAGCAGTGCTCGGACCACATCACGGAGTACATGGCCAGCTCGGCACTGGTGGGCCGGCGGCCGAGGATCTCCCGGATGCGCTGGTACTCCGCCGGCTTCAGGCCCAGGGCGGCGAAGGGCTGCTCCACCTCGGGCGAGCTGCCGGCCGTCGCCACCGTGTCCACCGCGAAGCGAGGTGTGGCGCCCGTGGAGGTGCTGGTCATGCCGAGACCACGCTGTGCAGGACGGAGGTGAAGAAGGTCAGGCCGTCCAGGGAAGGGCCGTAACCCGCCTCCACCGCGTGCTCCGGGTGGGGCATGACACCGACGACGTTGCCGCGGGCGTTACTGACCCCGGCGATCATGCGCCGTGAACCGTTCGGGTTCTCACCGACGTAGCGCACGACGATGCGGCCCTGCTCCTCCAGCTCATCCAGCGTGCGGTCATCGGCCATGTAGGCACCCTCGCCGTTCTTCAGCGCCACCACGATCTCCTCGTCGGGACTGAAACCCGACGTCCACGCAGTGTCGCAGCGCTGCACCTGGAGCCGTTGGTCGCGGCAGAGGAACTGCTGGTGGTCGTTGCGCACCAGTGCGCCCGGGAGCAGGTGCGACTCGCACAGCACCTGGAAACCGTTGCAGATCCCGAGCACCGGCATTCCCCGCTGCGCCGCCGGGATGAGGACGTCCATGACCGGGGAGAAGCGGGCGATGGCCCCGGCTCGCAGGTAGTCGCCGTAGGAGAAGCCGCCCGGCAGCACCACCGCGTCCACCCCCGACAGGTCTGCTTCGGCATGCCAGAGCCGGACCGGCTCCGCCCCCGCCAACCGCACGGCTCGGCGAGCGTCGTGATCGTCCAACGAGCCAGGAAAGGTGACGACACCCACCCTCATGTCGGGCCGTCCTGCTGCGCCCGGACAGGTTCGACGTCCTGCTGCGCCCGGACAGAGACCACGTCCTCGATCACCGGGTTGCTCAGCAGGGTGGCCGCCGCTTGTCTGGCCGCTGCCAGGGCTTCTTCGGTCACCTCACCGTCGACCTGGAGCACGAAGCGCTTGCCCTGGCGGACCTCGGTGAAGCCGCCTGCTCCGAGGCGAGCCAGCGCACCGGCCACGGCTTGGCCCTGAGGGTCGAGGATCTCGAGCTTCGGCATCACATCGACGATGACGGTTCCCATCAGGGCATGGCTCCTCGGAACTGGATGGGTGGTTTGAACGACGATCGACAGGTCCGCGTGACGGGCCTGTCGACGGGTGGTCCCGCGGGATGCAGTCTACGCACCGCGGGGGTCGAAGACCTCGCCCGTGAGTGCCTCGTACGCCTCCACGTAGCGCTCGCGCGTACGGGCGATGACCTCCTCGGGCAACGGTGGCGGGGGATCAGTGGAGTCGCGGTCCCAGCCGCTGTCGTCGCTGGTGAGCCAGTCGCGGAGGAACTGCTTGTCGTAGGACTTCTGGGGATGTCCCGGCTCCCACTCCGCAGTCCGCCAGAAACGGGAGGAGTCGGGTGTGAGCACCTCGTCGGCGAGGATCAAGCGCACCTGGCCCGCCTCGATCTGAGACCAGTCGATCGAGCCGTCCTCACGGACCGAGTGCGAGGGGCACTCGGAGGGGACGATGCCGAACTCCAGCTTGGTGTCGGCGATGATGATCCCGCGCTCCTCGGCGATCTGGCTGCCGCGCGACAGGATGGCCAGTGTGAGATCGCGGACCGCCTCGGCCAGCGACGGACCGATGAGCTCAGTGAGCTCCTCGAACGTCATCGGGGCGTCGTGCTCACCGGCGACGGCCTTGGTGCTGGGGGTGAAGATGGGCTCCGGCAGCCGGGAGCCGTCCTCAAGGCCCTCCGGGAGCACCACCCCGCTCACTGCACCGGTCGACCGGTACTCGCGCAAACCGCCGCCGGTGAGGTAGGCCCGGGCGACGCACTCGACCGGCAGCATGGCCAGGCGATGGACGTAGACTCCCCGACCCTGGACCGCCGCGGGTACGGAGGTGGACTCCAGGTGGTCAGCGCACAGCTCGCCCAGCTGAGCGAGCCACCACACGGACAGCTGCGTCAGCACGACCCCCTTGTCGGGGACCGGGGTGCTCAGCACATGGTCGTAGGCGCTGATGCGGTCGGAAGCCACCAGCAACATCCGCTCCTGCTGCGGCAGCTGGGTCTGTGGGTCCAGCGGCACGAAGAGCTCACGGACCTTCCCGGCGTAGAGCGGCACGTGACCCTCGACCTGCATCGTCGGCGACGACGCCGCCGGCGCGATGGCGTCCGCGGCGATGTCGCGTCGGTAGTGCGCACCCTGCATCTGGATGCGATCGATCGCGTCGTAGGCACGTGAGTGCGCCTGTGCGAGGTCCTCGCCCACTCCGACGACGGAGAGCACGCGCCCACCGGCGCTGAGCACACCACTGCCGTCGGTGCTGCCGTCGTGTTCCGACCCCTCCGCCAGGGCGGTGCCGGCCTGCAGGACATGCACTCCCCGTACCTGCTCGGCCTCGGCGATGCCGAGCACGGGAAGGCCCGTCACTGGAGACTGCGGGTATCCGGGGGCAGCCAACACCACGGTCACCGCAGCCTCCTCCCGCCACGACAGCGGGGGCGCCTCAGCCAGGACCCCGGTAGCCGCGGCCCGCAGCAGCCGCCCCAGGGGTGTGCGCAGACGAGCCAGCACGGACTGCACCTCCGGGTCGCCGAAACGGGCGTTGAACTCCACCACCCGGGGGCCGGCTTCGGTCAACGCCAAGCCCACGTAGAGCACGCCGACGAACGGTGTGCCTCGACGTGCCATCTCGGCGACTGTCGGCGCGGCGATCCGCTGGATGACTGTGTCGACGAAGTCCGGCATCAGCTCGTCCAGCCAGGGCAGCGGGGTGTAGGCGCCCATGCCGCCGGTATTGGGACCGGTGCCGCCATCACTGAGCCGCTTGAAGTCCTGGGCAGGTACGAGAGGCCTGACGCAGTGACCGTCGCTCAGGCAGAACAACGACACCTCAGGGCCGTCGAGATAGTCCTCGATGACGACACGTCCACCTCCCGGTTTGTCCAGGCAGCGCAGTGCATGGGCCAGGGCCTCCTGCGGATCGTCCGTGACGACGACGCCCTTCCCAGAGGCCAGGCCGTCGTCCTTGACGACGAAGGGGGCGGTCGTGAAGTCGAGAGCGTCCTGCACCTGATCCGCGTCCGTGCACACCTGCGCGCGGGCCGTTGGCACGTCGGCGGCGGCCATCACCTCCTTCGCAAAGGACTTGCTGCCCTCCAGGGCGGCTGCGGAAGCGCTCGGTCCGAAGCAGTCGAAACCCGCCTGACGCACGGCATCCGCTACGCCGGCGACCAGAGGAGCCTCGGGACCGATGACGACCAGGTCGATGTCGCGATCCCGACAGGCGGCGACGACCGCGCCGGCATCCAGGAGGTCTTTGACCCCTGGCAGGACCTCGACGATGCCACCCATCGCAGCGATGCCGGGGTTGCCCGGAGCGGCCAGGACTGCGGTGACGTCGGGATCCTGGGTCAAAGAACGCACGAGTGCGTGCTCACGGGCACCGCTACCGACAACGAGGACCTTCACGCAGCAAACCCTAGCCACTCGTGGCTCCGGCTCTGCTCGGCCGGCACACCCCCAGCAGGAGCGAGCTGCTCGGGTGAGGTCCGTCCCCTGGATACAGGTGTGACCCTCCTCAGAGGCAGGGGGGGCATTCTCCGAGGAGGGCCACACATGAGGCAGGGTCATCCGGTGCCGTGGGGGGACGCCACCGGCGACTCGCACAATCCCCATACCGGTGCGAACACCAGCAGTAAAATAGTGCCATGCCGAGGGGCATATCTCCAAGTCCGCAGCGCATACGCGCCTTTTGGGCTTTCGCGACCCCTTCTTGACCCTCGCTTGACCTACGCTTGGGCTTCCTTGGGTGGCTCGGCGAGGGTTCGGGATCGGTACTATAGACGCTTTGCTTCCTCGGTGGCGTCCGTTCTCGGACCCAAGCCCGGGTGGGCAGCGCGGCCAGCCGGAAAGGGGTGTACATCGTGAGCACAGAAGCGCGCCTCGTCGTCGCCTCCGAGATCGCTCACGAACAGACGTACGTGGACCAGGTGTATCGCGAGCTCGCCAAGGCGGGGCTGCGCGTAGAGCTGGTCCATGCCGAGGGGTTGGCCCGTGGACAGACCGAGCGAGCCGGCACCGGGGAACCCCGCGAGGAGGAGCTAACCGGGCTGTTCGAGCGTGACGCGCTCGTCTTCGCCGCCACCCGGCGACGCACCACGCTGCAGAACCAGCACGAGGGCCTGGTCTTCGGGCGCCTCGACCTGGACCCAGCGGCGACGGACACCCGCGGCGCGGACCGATGGGCAGGCGCGGAGCGGCAAGTGCGCTACATCGGTCGCCTGGGGGTGCGAGATGACGAGTACGAGCCGCTGGTGATCGACTGGCGCGCCCCTGCGGCAGCGCCGTTCTACCGCGCTACCCCGGTGCAGCCGCATGGTGTGGTGCGACGCCGCGTGCTGCGGTGCCGCGGGGTCACGGTCGTCGGCGTCGAGGACGACCTGATGGTGCCCGAAGCTCCGCCGGACATGGTGGTGGTCGGCGACGGTGCACTGCTGACGGCGCTGTCCCGAAGCCGAGGCAGCACGATGCGCGACATCGTCGCGACGATCCAGCAGCACCAGGACGAGGCCATCCGCGCTCCTGCACGTGGCGTCACTGAGATCACGGGCGGCCCAGGCACAGGCAAGACGGTCGTCGCCCTGCACCGCGCCGCCTACCTGCTGTATGCCGACCGCCGGCGTTTCGAAGCCGGTGGGGTGCTGGTGGTCGGGCCGTCCGCCGCGTACACCGCCTACATCGAGCGTGTGCTGCCCTCCCTGGGGGAGGACAGTGTGACGTTGCGTTCCCTGGGTGACGTGATCGGCGGTGCGACTGCCACCCGCCTGGACCCACCGGCGACCGCCGCCGTCAAAGGGTCCCTGCGGATGCGCGAGGTGCTGCGCGGGCTGGCGCGCCTTCCTGCGCCGGACGCGCCGAGTGAGCTGAGGTGCTTCATCGCCGGCCACGCGATTCGGCTGGAGCGGCGAGCGTTGAGCCGTGCACGCTCCACGGTGCTGCGTCGGCATCACCGCAACGCGGCCGCCGCGGCCGCTGAGGCCGTGCTGGCGGACATGGCCTGGTCTCAGGTGTCGGCGCCCGCCGAAGAGCGGGCCGAGTTCCTGCAGACTTTCGCGGACTCACGCGACGTCGAGGCCTTCATGCAGCAGTGGTGGCGCCCGGTCGACCCGCGTGAGGTGCTGCGCTGGCTTGCCGACGAGGCCCTGACACGCCAGGTGGGGGGCACCTGGCTGGATGACGAGCAGGTCAGGGCCCTGTCCTGTTCGCTGCGCACCGCGCAGGAGGTGGGGTCTTGGAGCGTGGCCGACATCGCCCTGCTGGACGAGCTGGCCGAGCGGCTGGGGCCTCTACCGGACGCCCCTGCGGTCGAGCGTGAGTTCTACGAGATCGAAGAGCTGGAAGAAGGTGCCGACTACGGCACCCCGGCCCTGCGCGTCGGCCGCTCGTCGGCGGCCTCCACAGCCGACGACGCCCCGAGCGTCACGCTGCCCCAAGATCCGGTGGCGCAGCTGATGGCCGGCAGCCTGACCCCGCCGGACGTCTTCGCGCACGTGCTCGTCGACGAGGCGCAGGACATCTCGGGTATGCAGTGGCGCATGTTGGCTCGACGCGGCCGCACCGCCTCCTGGACCGTCGTCGGCGACCAGGCTCAAGCCTCTTGGACCGACCCCGAAGACGCGGCCATCGCGCGAGAAGAGGCCTTCGGCTCGGCCATCCGGCGCGGCTTTCACATGGACACCAACTATCGCAACGCCAAGGAGGTCTTCGACGTCGCCTCCCGACTGATCCGGCGCTACGTGCCCGACGCTGACATCCCCCGGGCGGTGCGAGAGACCGGGCATCTGCCGCTCGACCGTGATGTACCCGTCGATGGCGTCCCGGCCGCGATCGCCCAGACCCTGCAGGAGCTGCTGGCGCAGGTCGAGGGCTCGGTGGGGGTGATCGCCGGACCGCGTTGGCTGGCGGCGGCCGGCCAGGTGCAGGCCGCCCTCGGTGAGCACGGCGCGACACAGCGGGTCGTGGTGGTCGACCCTCTGGCCTGCAAGGGACTGGAGTACGACGCGACGCTCGTGGTGGACCCGGACGAGATCGTCGAGACCTCCCCGGGCGGCGCGCGCGTGCTCTATGTCGCTCTGACGCGGGCGGCTCATCGGATGGCGATCCTGCGTCCGGTGTGAGTGTCGGATCAGCCCGCTAAGGTCGCAACTGTGAGCACCGCCCTGTACCGCCGGTACCGCCCGGAGACGTTCACCGACGTGATCGGGCAGGAACACGTCACCGAGCCGTTGCGGCAGGCGCTTCGGCACGGTCGGGTGAACCACGCCTACCTCTTCAGCGGCCCGCGCGGCTGCGGTAAGACGACCAGCGCGCGGATCCTGGCGCGCTGCCTGAACTGCGTTCAAGGACCGACGCCGGACCCCTGCGGCGAGTGCGACTCCTGCGTGGCGCTGGCCCGCGGGGGCGCGGGCACGGTGGACGTGATCGAGATCGACGCCGCCAGCCATGGAGGCGTGGACGATGCGCGCGACCTGCGAGAGCGAGCGGCGTTCGGCCCGGCCCAGTCGCGGTACAAGGTCTACATCATCGACGAGGCCCACATGGTCACTCCCCATGGCTTCAACGCCCTGCTGAAGGTGGTCGAGGAACCCCCGGAGCATGTGAAGTTCATCTTCGCCACCACCGAGCCGGAGAAGGTGCTGTCGACGATCCGTTCGCGGACCCACCACTACCCGTTCCACCTGGTGCCGCCGACACGGCTGACGACCTACCTCGAGCAGATGTGCGCGACCGAGAGCGTCGAGGTCGAACCGGGGGTGCTGTCCTTCGTGACCAGGGCGGGGGCCGGGTCGGTGCGTGACTCGCTGTCGGTGTTGGACCAGCTGATCTCCGGCGCCGGCGACCAGGGTCTGACCTACGAGCGAACGGCCACACTCTTGGGTTTCACCGACAGCGAGCTGCTGGATGCCGTGATCACGGCGGTGGCCGCGGCCGATGCGGCCAGTGTGTTCACCCAGGTCGACAAGGTCATCGAGTCCGGTCACGACCCACGGCGCTTCGTCGAGGACCTTCTGGAGCGGTACCGCGACCTCATCGTGCTGCTGGCGGTGGGGGACCGGGAGACCAGCCTGTTCCCCGGCCTGCCTGCCGACCAGGTGGACCGGATGGGGCTGCAAGCGAGGTCCTACGGTGCCGCTGCTCTGAGCCGATGCGCCGATGTCGTGAGCCAAGGACTGTCCGAGATGACCGGAGCGGTGTCGTACCGGCTGTTGCTGGAGCTGGTCTGCGCGCGGCTGTTGCTGCCCGGTGCCGCGGGAGAGCACGGCTACGCGGCGCGGTTGGAGCGCCTGGAGCGACGCTTGGCCGTCTCGGACCGCAATCCCGGCACCCGCTCCGACACAGACGCCGCCTCGACGCCGAAGCCCACCTCCCCGTCGGTGCCGACGTCCCCGGAGTCACCAGCCCCTGCACCGCGCCGAACGACCCTGGAGCCAGCAGACCCGCAGGCCCCCCCGATGGACACCGAGCCGGAGATGTCGGGCCACGTGGAGGCCGAGCAGGAGACACCGAGCCCGATGCTGGATCAACCGGGTGGACCGAAGCGCGAGGACGCTGGCCGATCGGCGCAGGCACCGCCGACTGGGCCGCCTGCCGAAGCCGCCGCCGGCGTGATCGACACGGATGCGATCCGGCGGGCGTGGCCGGAGGTCCTGGATCGCATCAAAGCCATTCGCCGGGTCACCTGGACGCTCGTGTCCGTCAACACCACGGTCGTCGACTTCGACGGCAGGCGGCTCCTGCTCGAGGTGGACACCCCGGGCCAGACCGAGTCGTTCCGGCGGCGCAACCATGCCGAGGTGGTGCGGCAGGCCCTCATCGAGGCCATCGGCGTGGATGCCACCGTCGAGGGGGTGGCCGCAGGCGGGGGAAACAGTGAGAGTGCTCCGCGTCGCGCCCGTACCCGTAGCGAACCGACGCCTGATCCGGCGCCCACCCAGCGTCAGCGAAGCGCTCGCCCGAGCCCTCCGGCGACGCCGTCCCCGGCCAGCGCGCCAGCGAGCACGGCGAGCACGGACGACGTGCCGTCATCCGACGACGACGACCTGGAGGGTTCCACTACGGTAGGACAACCTGTCATCGAGTCCGTGCTCGGTGGCAAGGTCATCGCGATCGACGACGGCTCGCCGATGTGACCATGCAGCACTGAAAGGGATGGACGATCCTCTACCAAGCCCTGCACCTCACCGTACGTCCCGCGGCGCTGGCGCTGTGGCGACCGGAGATCATCGGAGCCGAGAACGTGCCCTCCTCGGGCCCGGTCATCCTGGCCAGCAACCACCTGTCCTTCGCCGACAGTGTCGCCATCCCGCTGGTCTCCCCGCGTCAGGTCTCCTTCCTCGCCAAGGCCGAGTACTTCACCGGCTCCGGAGTCCAGGGCTGGGTCAGCCGGACCTGGTTCACGTCTATCGGTTCGATCCCGGTGAACCGTGACCACGCACGCTCGGCCCAGGAGTCGCTGGACAAAGCCCTGGCGCATCTGCAGGACGGTGGCGTCTTCGGGATCTATCCCGAAGGCACCCGCTCACGCGACGGGCGTCTCTACCGGTTCCGTGCCGGAGCGGCCTGGCTCGCCCTGAAGGCGCAGTGCCCGGTGGTGCCTGTCGCTCTCGGAGGCACCGCCGCGCTGATGCCGGTCGGCGCAAGGCTTCCGCGCATCCGAAAGTTCACGGTGCAGTTCGGCGCGCCTATCGACGTCACCCAGGGGTATGCCGGGCTGCCGGCAGGGCAGGCACGGCGCCAGGTCAGCGACGCGATCTATGAGGCGATCCTGGCCATGAGCGGCCAGGAGCCGGCCGGCACCTACAACCAGCGCAACCCCGAAGCGTGACTCGGGCGACCGGGGTGGCAGTCGCTGGGCACGCGCCGAGCGGCATACAGTCGTCGTTGTGTACGAAGGCGTGGTCCAGGACCTGATCGACGAGTTCGGCCGACTTCCCGGAGTCGGCCCCAAGAGCGCGCAGCGGATCGCGTTCCACCTGTTGACCGCCGACCCGCAGGACGTCGCCAACCTGGCGACCGCTCTGCAGCAGATCAAGGACCGCGTCCGCTTCTGTGAGGAGTGCGGCAACGTGGCCGAGGATGAACGATGCCGGGTCTGCCAGGACTCGCGCCGCGACCCTGCGGTGATCTGTGTGGTCGAGCAGTCCCAGGACGTGGCGGCCATAGAGCGGACGCGCGAGTTCAACGGCAGGTATCACGTGCTCGGCGGCGCCATCAACCCGATCGGTGGTGTCGGCCCGGAGGACCTGCGCATCCGAGAGCTGCTGACCCGGCTCGCCGACGGCACCGTGATCGAGGTGATCATTGCGACAGATCCCAACCTCGAGGGCGAGGCCACGGCGACCTACCTGGCGCGCATGCTCAAGGACATGAACGTGCGGATCAGCAGGCTCGCATCCGGGTTGCCGGTCGGAGGCGACCTGGAGTACGCGGACGAGGTCACCCTCGGACGTGCCTTCGAGGGCCGCCGACTGATCGAAGCCTGACGCCGATCCCGGATCGCGGCCGACCGGGCCTGTTCACCACGGCATCCGTGCCGCACACTAGGCAGCACCATGGACACGACCAGGCCAGCAGACGAAGCCGCAGGGGCGCCGACGATCGACCCCGACCTCCAGGCGCTCGCTCTCGACACGGCCACAGAGGCTCGCACGTACCTCGAGACGCTGCAGGGCCTGGCCCAGGGCGGAGCCACCGAGTCGGTACTGCCGGTGTTGCTGTTAGCCCTGTCCCAGATCCAGGCGGCGGGAGCCCGACTCGGGGCGATGGTGGACGTCGTCCCGGTCGAAAGGTACGAGCCGGACGCCGGGCCGGACCTCGATCTCGATGTGCTTCGGGGCGCCCTGGTCGAGTTGCTGCGGGGGGTCGACGACTACGCCGAGGTAGCCGACCCGGTCGTGTCCCCCACCGTGGGGCGGGCCGATATCTCAGGCGACCTCGTGTCCGTCGCCGCGGACCTAGCTCACGGCCTGCGGCACTACGCGGTGGGAGCGACGACGGAGTCCCTGTGGTGGTGGCAGTTCAGCTACCTCTCCTCGTGGGGAGAGCGCAGCGCGTCGGCGCTGCGAGCGGTCCTGGCGCTCTTGGCGCACGTCCGTCTGGATGCCGACGAGGAGGCCGTGATGGAGGCGGAGATGGCGGCCCTGCACGCCCCGTAGTCGCCATGAGCCCGTGGACGCTCTCAGTCGCGGCGGCGCTCCCCATGAGCCCGGGCGAGCTCGTTCGGGTCGGTCTTGGGGTTGATCGGCGCACCTGAGCGGTACGTCGCCCGCCCCAGGGTGTTGCTGGCCACCGAGGACATGATGACGAACCCGGCGATCGCGACCAGGACCTTGATCAGGTCGACCCAGTCGTGGCCCACCTCGGTCAGGTGGTTGATGTAGGCCGCCAGGAGGATGGCCGGCAGACCCAGCCCCGTCGCCGGGCTGAGCACGTTGATCCGGCTCAGCGCGTCCTCCACCCGCAACATGGCGGTGGCGCTGGCGAGGACGCAGAGCGCGCCCCCGATAGCCAACACCCCGATCAGGACCGTCCACACGGTATCCATCAGCGTCGTCCTCTCGTCAGGATTCGCGCCAGCGCGACGGTAGCCAGAATGCCGAACAATGCCGACACCGAGGCCACGTCGAACAGGACCGAGGTCCGGCGCAGCATCGCGGTGGTGATGAAGATGCCGATCGCGCAGAAGTAGATCAGGTCGCTGACCGCTGCCGAGGTCGCCTCGTCCTGAGCAGCCACCAGACGCACCAGGCCCAGCACGATGGATACGGTGAGGATGCTCACCGTGACGACCACGATGCCGGTCATGAGGCGTCCTTCGCGGCAGAGCCACGCGAGGCGCGCAGCAGCTTCGACTCCATCGTGTGCAGGCTCTCGATGAGCTCCTCACGGTTGGAGGAGTACATCGAGTGGACGAACAGGGTCGCCGGCGTGTGGTCGAGGGCCGGAGCGATCCCGAGGGTGATGGTCCCCGGCGTGATCGTGATCGAGGAGGCCATGATGGCGACCTCGGCGTCGGTGTTACAGCGCAACGGGTACTCCACGATCATGGGAGTGGCGCCCTGGCCCGGCGTGAACGCGTCCATGGCGACCTCGACGGTTCCGCTGAGGACCTCCCAGAAGATGAACCCGGCGTACCGGACGACGAACACAGGACTCGGTCTCATCCCAGCACCGCCTCGACGTAGGGCTGGAGGTTCATCAGGTCGTCGGCAGCTCGCAGTGCGACCGGGATGAGGGCCCCGGCAAGGACGAAGAACACCAGCTGCAAGCAGACCAGGAAAGCCGCCGGAGAGGACAGCTGCCAGCTGATGTGCAGGCCACGGGGGAGGGGAACCCGTCGCTCGCGGCCACCCCGCTGGCTCTCCGGCCGGTAGTTCTCCATCGTCGGGCCCCAGAACACCCCGGACCACAGGCGCTGCATCGCCAACAGCGTAGCGACCGCAGCCACGCAGATCACCGTGATGAACACCCACTGCTCCCAGCCGCCGGCGTTGGCCGAGGCCTGCAACAACCCGATCTTGGCGAAGAAGCCGGTCGAGGGGGGCAGGCCCACAAGCGACAGGAGCCCGAAGGCGTAGACCACGGCCACCCATTTGTCCCGGCGGGCCAGCCCTGCGAGCCGCTCGTACCGCCCGCTGCCGTAGGTCTGCTCGATCGCCCCCGAGGCGAGCAGCAGCGCTCCCATGGTCACGATGTGGTGGATCATGTAGAAGATTCCTGCGGCGAGCGCGAACTGGCTGAACAGCGCCAGCCCGAGCAGGATGTGGCCCACTCCCGCGACCATCTGCCAGGCCAGGGCTCGGCGGATGATGTGTTCGCCGAAGGTGCTGTAGGAACCGATGAGGATGGTCGCTGCCACGGCGATGGCCAGGATCGGGGCCCAGGGAGCCTCGCCCTCGTAGGTGGTGGAGTAGATGCGGTAGATCCCGTAGAGGGCGACCTTGGTGTGCACGGCGGAGAACAGCGCCATGATCCCGGCCGACGTCGCGGGGTAGGCCCTCGGCAACCACCCGTGGGTCGGGGCGACACCAGCTTTGATCGCCAGGGCGAGCAGGACCACGGAGACGGCGTAGCCGACGCGCGGGTCCTCCCCGGCCATACCGACGAGCTCGGCCAGGTTCACCGTCCCGGCGGCCGCGTAGACCAGCCCTACGCCGATCAGCAGGATCGTGCTGGTCAACAGGTTCACGACGACGAAGAGCCGCCCGATGCCCAGTCGGCGCCACGTACCGGTGAGGGTGATGAGCGCGTACGACGGCAGCAGCATGACCTCGACGAAGACGAAGAGGTTGAACAGGTCGCCGGTCAGCAGTGCGCCGTTGACCCCGGACGTCAGCATCAGGGCCAACGAGGGCAGGAAGCGGAACCGGTCCTCCCCGGTGCGGGTGAGGAAGACCATCGTGACGGTGGTCGTCAGCGACGTCACGGTGATCATCAGAGCACTGAAGGTGTCCGAGACCAGCGGGATGGACACACCGCCCGGGAAGGCCCCGATGTTGTGCGCCAGGACCGGGGTCTCCCGGTGCTCGTTCAGCAGGAAGATACCGCCCGCAGTGATCACGGCCGGTATCCCGATCAGGAGGGCACGGTCGAGCGCAGGACGGCGGTACACCACCAGCAGTGCTGCCGCAGTGAGCGGC
>JBAUJO010000062.1:0-3082 GCA_049683875.1 Ornithinimicrobium sp. | reverse complement strand
CCTCGCTGCTGTTGTTCAGCGGTGGCTCGCAGTTCGCGTTCTTTGGGGTCGTCGGCGCCGGCGGCTCGGCGGGCACCGCGGTGGCCGCCTCCAGCCTGTTGGCCGTGCGCAACGCCTTCTACAGCGTGCAGATGGCCCAAGTGCTGCGCGTGTCCGGGTGGCGCCGGCTGCTGGCCGCCCATCTGACGATCGACGAGTCGACGGCGGTCAGCATCGGTCAGCCCACCTCGCACGAGCGTCGGCGCGGGTTCTGGGTCACGGGTCTGACGGTGTTCGTCTTGTGGAACGTGATGACCGCGACCGGCGCCTTGATCGGGGACGCGCTGGGTGACCCTCGCGCTTACGGTCTCGACGCTGCTGCCGCCGCGGCCTTCCTCGCTCTGTTGTGGCCCCGACTACGCGGACGCGACCCGCTCGCCACCGCCGCCCTCGCCGTGGTGCTCGCAGCGGTGGTCGCCCCGGTCACCCCGGCCGGCATCCCCGTGCTGGTCGCCGCGCTAGCAGCGGTGCTCGTCGGCCTGGCGCGGCGCTCGCCCCGGGTGGGTCGCGGATGAGCCTCTGGGCGGCCGTGCTGGCCGCGTGCGCGCTGTCCTACGGGCTGAAGCTGTCCGGCTACCTCGTGCCCGAGCGGGCCCTGGCGGACGAGCGCGTCGGGCGAGTGACCCCCCTGTTGCCGGTCGCTTTGCTCAGCGCCCTGATCCTCACGCAGTCGCTGCTGGACGGCGGTGGCCAGCTCACGCTCGATGCTCGCGCCGCGGGCCTCGGGGTCGCGGTGCTGGCGCTGATGGCCAGGGCCCCCTTCCTGCTCGTCCTCGTCCTGGCGGCTCTCACGGCGGCACTGGTCCGCATGGTCACCGGATGAGCCAGCAGACATCCCCGGCTGCCGGGCGGGTGATCGGCGTCGACGTCGCTCGCGCCCTCGCGCTCTCGGGCATGGTGGTCGCGCACCTGATCGACAGCACCCCTACGGAGACCGCCGAGGTGAGCCCGTGGTTCCAGCTCGTCGCCGGCCGATCTGCCGCGCTCTTCGCGGTGCTGGCAGGGGTCAGCCTGGTCATGTCCAGCCGGCGGGACGGTGCCCTGTTCCCCGGGGCCCGGCAGGCCGTGGCCACCCGGGCGATGGTCATCGCCGCCCTCGGGTTGCTGCTCGGCCCCTTCGGCGACACTGCGGGAGTGGCGGTCATCCTGACCTACTACGGGCTGCTCTTCCTGTTCGCACTGCCGGTGCTCGGGTGGTCTGCTCGCGCTTTGGCGCTGCTGGCCGGTGGCTGTGCGGTCGCGGCGCCCACGCTCAGCCTTCTGGTGCGGGAGAACCTGCCCTGGACCGCCCCGCAGATTCCCCAGCCGCAGTCGCTGCTCGACCCCGCCGGCTTGCTCACCGACCTGCTTCTCACCGGCTACTACCCGGGCCTGACCTGGGCGACCTACTTGTTCGCCGGCATGGCAGTCGGCTGTCTGGACCTGCGTCGCGCTGCGGTCGGCGCCCGCCTGGCCGCGGGGGGGCTCGTGCTGGCCGGGAGTGCGCTCGTGGTGTCCAGGGTGGTGCTCGGCTCGCCGAGACTGGCTCGCCAACTGCTGGCCAGTGACGACATCGTCGGCAGTCCTGACACGGTCGACCAGCTGCGGACCGAGGTCACACTCGGCTTCTTCGGCACCACACCCACCGGCTCAGCGTGGTGGCTCGCGGTGTGGGCACCGCACAGTGGCAGCATCGTCGACCTGGCCCACACGACGGGATGCGCGGTCGCGGTGCTGGGTGGGGTGCTGATGGTCACCGGGCGGCTGAACCAGCAGAGCCGGCGCCTGGTGCACCTCGTCTTCGGGGCAGGGACCGTGGCGTTGACCCTGTATGCCGTCCACGTCGTGCTGCTAGGGGTCCTCGGCACATACGATTGGGCTCAGGCCATCAGCGTCCACGTCATCGTGCTGGGGACCCTCGGCGCTCTTCTCGCCACCACCCCAACCCGCGGCCCGCTCGAAGCGGCGGTGAGTCGCATCCAAGACCTCGTGCCCGTGGGTCATCGGAAAGATCGGCCCTAGCGGGTACTCCACCAGTGGGACCGGGCTACTCACGTCGCCGCCGCTGGGGCTTTGAGGGCTCACAACGCCGCTACGTTGCGGTCATCGATACCCGACTGTTGAGGAGCGAACGCGATGAAAGCACCCAAGCGAAGGACCGTCACCAGGGGAGTCAGTGCGGCGGCTGCCGCGGTGGTCAGCACCGTGCTCATTGCGGCCCCGGCACATGCCGGCTCGCGGGGTTATAGCGAGGAGGAGGTCGGGGTCGGCTTCTTCTACGGCACCTTCGACGAGGACCCGAACCTCACCCTCCTGGTCGGCGGACGCGCCGAGGACTTCTGCCTCGACAATCCCGAAGACCCGTTCAACGCGGAGCCCGGATCGGCTAGGGCTCGGATGTTCGAGCGCGGCAATGGAGTAGTCAAGGAGAAGATCAACGACAAGGGCCAGCCGATCTACCTCTACGAGACGGAAGGTGACGGCCCTTCGTTCATCGAGGAGTTCTGCGACGTGTACTTCGACGAGGACCCGGCGACGACCGTGCCCGAACCGGTCGCCAGCGGCAGCGCCAATCTCAAGGTGCGCAACAGGATCTCAGGGTCCACTGTCGATGTCTTCAACTCTGTGAGGGGCTTCCTCGAGGCCACTGACGGCACCGAGTACAAGGTTCGCGCTTCGGCTGACCTCGTTGTGGAGGACGGCGTGCCCGTGGGTGATCCCGCCGACTTCGTCAGCTTCAGGCTGAAGGAGATCAGGTGCTGACGACCTCAGCCTGAGGCGCTTCCCCGCCCTGCGCGACACGCTCGTGACATCCGATCACCGCCAAAGTGTCATCTTGCTGTACTCTAGATGAACACAAGGTTAACGGGAGGTGGACGCCATGGATCAGGTACGAGCAAAGCGCCAGTCAGCGCGAGCGCCGGTGGTGTCTTGGGTGCCGGTGACCGACAGGACTGGCCACGTGCGAATGGAAATGCGCTGGCTCGTCGATGCCGAGAGGCTCGTGACGCGGGCAACCCGCGCGCGCGGAGCCGCCGCATAACCCTAGGACACGCACACGCAC
>JBAUJO010000061.1:0-17780 GCA_049683875.1 Ornithinimicrobium sp. | reverse complement strand
GCATGGAATGGCTCGGTGAGCAGGCTGTCGATCTTGGCGCCGACGTCCTGGACACGCTCAGCTTCTGGGACCAGCCGTGACTGGCCGCTGGCTCGTTCACGGTGGGTCGGGCACCCGCTGTCCGCGCCCGAGTGGATGGACGACGGTCGAGATCGCCGACGCCGCCGCCGCCCGTGAACCCGCGCGCACCGGAGCGTTTCGCGCCAGCCTGGTCCTGACCGTGCTGGACAACGGGGGGGAGACCTTCGGTCGGTGGCAGGCTGGCGCCGACCGGGCGTTGCCCGTCGCGCTGGCTGACTACGAGCTGGTCGACCTCCGTCGATGCACCGTCGCCGGTCGACCGGGGGGCCAGCGTGTCGCACGTCACCGCGCCCGGGACGGCACGATGCTCATGCTGCACCAGTGGTTCTGTGCCCTCGACGGCGCGGGCACCACCCTGAGCGCCACCTGTGACGTGCGCATGTACCGCGAGATGAGCGAGCACGCATACGCAGCAGCCGCAGGGCTGCTCCTTCCTGCCCGCGGTGTCCCGTCTGCATCGTTCGTACGCTGAGACGACGCCACCGTCCGTTGCTGTCCCGTCCGGACCGGAGGGCCTGGCCTTAGCCGGCCGGATCCTGCCAGGCCGTCTGCACCGTGCGCACCTGACGTCCGGGGCGAACCAGCAACGCCCTCCCCTGAGGCAAGCGCGCCGGGCTGACCGAACCCACGAGCGGGCCTTCGGCAGGGTCTGCGGAGAACAACAGAGCGGTGGCATCGCTCTCGCGCACAGCCGCGAGCGAGGGCTCGAGGAGGCCCCGCGCAGCCCCCTGTGCACGGCGGGCGAGGAAGAGATGGAGCCCGATCTCGCGCGCAATCGGCAGGTAGGGGATCAGCGGATGCAGGGGTGAGACTCCCCCGGCCGTCATCGCTTCGTAGTCGTCGGCCATGACGATGATCCGCGGAGGTGGTGGGCGGTACGTTGAGGCGCTGTCCACCTGCCGAGCCCGTTCCTCGAGCTCGCGCAGGACGGCGTCGATGAGTGCCCGTGCCGTCGCCGTCGATGCGGCGTATCCGCCGAGGTAGTCCGGTGGCACTGCAGACCGCAACGCGGCGCGGGGATCGATCTGGGCCACCACGAGATCCTCGGCCGCATGCTGGGTGACGAGCACGCGCACCAGCCGCGACAGCACGTTGGTCTTCCCGGTGCCGGGGTCACCAAGAATCAGCAGGTGTTGGTCCGAACCGTTCAGATCGAGGCTGAGGGTGCTGAAGTCTGCCTCGTCCAGGCCGAGCCCGACGATGCCGGGCCGGCGGCTCGTCTCCAGATCGGCCTCCCTCACCGTGGTGGGTAGCACCCGGACCGTGGGCACGCAGCACGTCGCCGACGCCCGCACGTGACGCACCAGCGAGGCCAGTCCCTCGGCGGACGTCTCACGGTCTGCGCGTCCGTCGACCCGCGGCAGCGCCACCTGCGCGAACAACCCGGAGGGCAGCAGGCATCGCCCCGCCGGCGCAGCCAGCAGGACCTGTGCCTGCGCCCGGCTGATCCCCGACTCGGCCGGGTCGGTCAACCGCATCTCGACGACCGTCGTGAAGAACCCCTGAGCCTGCAGCCGCACCTCATGGCGACGACTCACCGTGCACGCCAGGTAGACATCGTGCGACGGACCGCGACGCAGGAGGTCGTGCAGCCTGTCCACGACACCGGGATGTTCTTCACACAGCGGACCCAAGCCGTCGATGAGCAGCACCACGCTCGCCCCGGTGGCCAGTGGTGAGGCCAGACCTGCTCGGGTGCCGACGACCCCCGCTTCGGCGACGCCGCGTCCCCTGAGCTGGCCCGCGACGTCCTGTCGCCCCTGTTCCTCGCGCGTCGTCATCACAGCGTGGACGTCTGCGATGGCGCGCCGCATCACCTCCGGATCGTGGCGCGAGCCCGTGCCGGCGACCGAGGGGAGCGAGTCGATGCCCGACAGCCCAACACCGGCGCTCTCGACCCCGTACACCGCGACCCGGTCAGCCGAGTGGCTCAGCGCCAGAGAAGCGGTCAGCGTCCGAAGCAAGGTGCTGCGTCCGCTGCGGGGTCCCCCGACGACCAGGATGTTGCCTGCCGCACTGAGATCCAGCTCCCAGGTGCCCTGCCGCTGTCGAGCAGGGTCATCCACCAGTCCCAGCGCGACGCGGACCGCGGGTCGTGGCACAGCTTCTCCTCCCTGCTCTGGGAGTGAGACCTCATCGAGCGTCAGCTGCTCCGGAAGCGGGGCCGACCAGATGCACGGACCCACTCGGTCATGGCCAGCGACTGCCGTCATCACCGCCTCCAGCACCGACGGGGCCGGCTCGGGCTTGCCCTCGTGACCCGCAACGGCGGCCTGACGTGCCCGCCCGGTTGCGTCGTCCTCCTGCGCAGCTGCGCCGTCCTCCGACGCGACCGTGCCGTAGAACGGCGCGCGCTGCACCATCACCGCGCCCGCGCTCTGCTCGTCGGGACGCTCAGGAAACGCACCCGAGACGAACCCCGAACGGAAGCGCCGGTAGAGCGAGGAGTCGACCTTGAGGTAGCCGTATCCCGGGCTGGTGGGCAAGGAGAAGGCGTCGGCGGTGTCGAGCACGCTGCGGCTCTCGGCCTCGGACAGGGTCCGGAGCCCGATCCGGTAGGACAGGTAGGCCTCGAGGCCGCGGAGCTTGCCGGACTCGATCCGTTGACTGCTCAGCAGCAGGTGAATACCGATAGACCGGCCGATCCGACCGATGGACAGAAAGAGCTCGATGAACTCAGGCCGAGCCGTGAGCAGCTCGCCGAACTCGTCGATGACGACCAGGAGGTGCGGCATCGGGGGAAGCTCGTCGGGGGCGAGGTCAGGATCGGATCGACGACGCCGGTATGCCGAGATGTCGGCGAGGGCGCCGGCCCGCTTCAACAGCTCCTGCCGTCGGCGGACTTCCCCAGCAAGACTCACATACACCCGCTCGACCAACAGCGCATCGTCGCCGAGGTTGGTGATGACGCCATGCACGTGCGGAGCGGGGGCGAACGGCGCGAAAGTGGCTCCACCCTTGTAGTCCACGAGCACCATCGCCAAGTCCTCCGGCGCGTGCGTGGCCACCAGCGCCAGCACCAGCATGCGCAGCAGCTCCGACTTCCCCGAGCCGGTCGCACCGACGCAGAGCCCGTGCGGTCCCATGCCCGCCACCGCTGCCTCTTTCAGGTCAAGCAGGACGGGCTCACCGGTGTCGTCGGCGCCGATCGGCACTCGCAGGAAGAGCTCGGGGGGCCGCGCAGCCCACGCACGGCCCAGCTCGATCGTTCTCGGGTCGCTCAGGCCGAGCAGCGCGAAGATGTCGGCAGCACGGTGATCGCGATGCTGGCGCTCGTCCCCGGGCACGGAGGGAAGGCGCAGTCCGGCAAGCGACCTGGCCAGCGCGCAGACCTCGGCTCGCCCCCAGTCGTCCAACCGGATCACCTGTCGATCAGGTGGTTCGTCACGACGAGGGATGCGCTCCACTCGAGCCAGCGGCCCCAGCCCGCCGCACTGCTGCACCCGCAGCCCTACCACTGCGGGCTCGTCGGCGAGTCGGGACAGCAGATGCACCACGGTCATTCGCGCGTCGCGGGGCCCCATGGTCGGCCAGTCGGCCAGCAGGTCGCCGGCGGGTCGACCGTAGTCGTCGCAGACCACGAGCAGGGCCGGTACGTCGAGGCGGGAGGCCTCACGCTCTGCTGGCTCAGGCCCGAGGGGGCCCTTATCGAGCCGATCGTGCAGGTCCTTGTGCAGCAGCGCTCGCAGTGCGGTCACGCTGGGCGCCAGCCGCGGCCGGGGACCGGTGGAGGTGGGGTACCGCGTGTCCCCGAGGTGGGGCAGCCACGTCGCCCACGACCACCGGGACCTCCATCGTGGTGGGACGAGCAGTGCCACCGCGAGCTCGTCCGGAGCGCTGAAGCATGCAGCCTGGCTGAGCAGGACGCGGGCTACGTGCTCGCAGAAGTCGCGGTCACCCACCACGCTGATGACCCCCGCCTGCTCCACATCGACCTCGACAGGGAGGTGTGGCGCGTGCTCGAAGCGCCGCTGCAGCCGTTCCATCTCGGCCTGCATGAAAGCGTCGATAGGTCCAAGAGGGTCTTGCTCGCCGCGCTGGTGAAGGTGCAGGGTCCGGGCCGTGCCTGTGCCCAGGCGGACCCTGAGGAAGTCACCGTCACCCCTGCGGCGTTCCCACAGTCTTCGGCGGCTCCTGACCAGCAGCGGCAACGCACGGCAGGGCGGGTGGGCGTGGTGCAGCAGGTGGGCACGCTCGGTCTCGGCACGGAGCAGCTCGCGCCGTGACCGATCGAGGTAGGACAGGTAGGAGCCGCGTTGGGCGCGACGGCTGCGCACTTCCCTGCCGCGACGTCCCACCGTCAGCATGACGGAGATGAGGATCGTCACCGCCATCATGGACGCGCCGACCACCGCGAAGGTGGTGCCGCGGAAGAGCAGCATCACCACCATCGACGACCCCGCACCGAGCAGCGGGACCACGATGAGCAACACGCTTGCACCGGCGTCCTGGCCGGACAGCACAGGGGGACGCTCAAGCGTCCACACCGGTACGTCGGGGGCCCGGGCGTTATGCCGCATTGCCCGGTGCACGATTCGCCGGTTCATGCTTCGTCCTCGGGCAGACGGGTCGCCCCGGCGCCGAAGGCCCCCCGAGTGTGTCGCACGGCATCCACGGCCACTGGCCTAGGCGAGACCAGAGACAAGAGTGGTATAGAGCCCGACCTGACCTACCAGCAGCGGAACCAGCGCCAGCGTGCAGGCGGTCTCGGCGCGCCGCACCCAACGGCGCCCCACGGCCCGGGCCGCGACAGAGATGCGGCTCGAGACGACGACGCAGACCAGGAGCCCGGCGAGCAGGCAGGCAACACCCAGGTCGACCAGAGCGTCCGGGCGCTGCGCCCCCCATGCCACCGCCCAGCCGATCACGGCCAGTGTCGTCGTGGCCACGATGACACTGCGTTGGCCATCGCGCGGGAAGTGTCCCATCCGGCAGACCCAGACCACCACGGCGGCGCCCGACACGGCCGTGGCCCAGCGGTCCTGCCCACCCCAGTGACCCGTCGCGATGGCGGCGGCGACCGTGGCCGTGCCGCACACCAGCAACCCGACGAGGAGGACGGCATGGGCCTTTCCCGCAGCACGGGCAGCCTCGCGGTGCGGCACGACGACATCCTCGGAGATTCGGGCATCGAGCTTCAGCAGGCCGCCGACACGCAGGGCGGCACCAGGCAGCGCACCGGGCCCCAGCACGCTGAGCGTCATCACACAGGCCGCCGCCAGTGCGGCCTCCTCGGTGCACCAGAAAGCGAGGGCGCCACCGAGCCCGATGACCGACAGTGCGGCGACCCCCACCGCCGCAGGCATCTTGTGGCCGGAGCACCGGCGCCAAGCGGACGGCGCTCGCCGAGACCACAGTGTGGCGAGAAGGCAGACCAGCACAGCGGTCGCCGCACTGAGGGTCAGCACTGCCCAGGCCGCAGTGAGCGGTGCTGCTGCCAGCAGGCCCACGCCGGCCACGACCAGCAGCGGACCTGCGGCTACCTGGGACCACCGCAACCACGTGTGCTCTCGTTCCACGCCACGGTCGACCGAGTCCATGACCTCGAGCAGGTCGGTCACCCGCGGCGGCACCGGAGCCTCGGGAGCGGCGATCAGGCGCAACACCGAGCCATCCAGCAGACCGCTCTGCGCCAGTGACCGCTCGGGGTCCACCGCGCGCCCGTCTTCGGTGTACAACACGCACACACCGTCTCCGGCGACCCCCACGAGGTCCACCATGTACGGCAAGAGCAAGGCGGCCGGACGGTCTGCCGGCACGACCATGTCGACGCTGCTCGCCCCGCCCGCCACGGTGACTCGCACCTGTGGGCTGGGGTGCACTCGCGAGCCGGCGTTCGCAGGCCGGGAAGCAAGTCGAGGGTCGGGCATGACGCGATGCTGGCACGGTGCGGCACCGTCTCCCTGGCGCGCTGTGGACAACCCGCCGGCTCCGCTGCGCGGGCGTGTGTTCAATGGGGCCCTTGCTTCGGTGCACCCGGCGCCGGGCTCCCATCGGAGGTTCGACATGAAGTTCGACATGGGCAGCGCCACCCTGGACAGCCTGACGAGGGCCACCCAGGGCTCCCATCAAGACCTTGGGGCTCTGGTCGCTGACCTGGTGCGAGCGGTCGAACCGCTCGAAGGCAGCTTCAACGGAGCGGGACGAGCCGCATTCGACCGGTTCAAGGCCGACACCGACGCCATCGTGGCCGACCTGCACCACGCTCTGGCCTCGATCTTGCAGGGCCAGGCCGACCTCGACCTCGCCTTTCGGACCGGCGACCAGGAGTCCAGCGACCACGCCGTGCGGGCTCAGGGCCGTGCCGACTTCGACGGTGCACGCTTCGCCTCTCGTGCCTAGGCTCTCCACCCGCCGTCCGTCATCCGGTCAACGATCTGACCACCCGAACCACGTCTACTGAGGGATCTCATGGGAACCGCCGAACGTATCTCCTACGACACGCACGTCTCCGGCGCCGTCCAGGCGGAGGTGACCTCGATCATCTCCAGGGTGGAGTCGCTGATCGTCCAGCGGGACGCGCAGGTCGCCGCCGCGATGGCAGACTTCCGCGCTGACGGGGTCTCGGATGAGTACTACGACGTCGAGCGTCGCTGGCGAAGCGCCAGCGCGGAGGTCGCGGCCATCATCACCCTGGTCCGCGAGGTGCTGCAGCGCAACGACGAGACCGCTATGGCCGCCGCGAGCCGTGCTCGGGCCGCCGTGATGAACATCGGCTGACGCCGCCGGCCCGGGGCAGGACGACCGGCACACCATGTCGTACTGGAACATCGTCAGCGAGGCAGCGGAGCAGGTGCTGCGCACGGCCAGTCACACGGCGCAGGAGTACGACGCCCACCGCCAGCGCCTCGACGCCGCGGTGAGCGAGGTGCTCGCCGCCCTGCCTGGCAGCCGGGTGGTTGCCGCGAGCGTCGACGATCTGGCCGAGCGAGCGCTGCGGCCGCAGCTGGGGCAGGTGGTCAGCGACACGAACGCGGCGCTACAGGGCACGCGCTGCGCCGTCGACGCCTACCGGGAGGCAGAGGCACAGATGGCGCGGCACGGCGACATCGCCCGGGCCCGACTCGGGGCGGGTGCAGACCTCAGGCGCTCGCCAGGCGGTCGCTGAGCGAAAGCATGTATCACCGCGGCCGGGTCGGCCTCCTGTGGTCAACACTGCGACGTCACCCGGAAGGTAGGAGCATGCGCCACTTCGCACGCCCGCGGCCCCAGGCCACAGTCACCCCACTGAGCACGAGGACGAGGGCCGTCGACCCGGTCGTCGCGGCGCGACAACGCACGGTGGAGCTGCTGTGCACCGTGCTCCGGGATGATCCTGACGTCCGGGCCCGGTGGCAGCAACACGTCTCATCCTCGGGTCACGGCATCCACCAGGCGGCGATCGCGACGGTTCTGGCCGAGCACCAGTGGGCCAGCGGCGAAGTCTCCCGGGAGCACACCGACCTTCCCCGGCGACTCAAGGACACCGTCAGCCGGGCCCTGTCCGGGCGCACCCTGTCACGTCGCGTGCTCGCGCTGTTCATCGACGCGTTCGCCATGGACCCTGACACCTCGCACGCGCTGTGGGCGTCCTACCGTGGGTGCCAGGGCGACCTGCCCACTCGGTCGGCCCGTCAGCGCACGAGCCCCCAGGCCACCCAGGCGCGCAGCTCGATGGCCAGCTCTGCTCTGGCCTGAGCCGGGTCCTCATCCAACAGCGCCGCCACCGCGACCGCGAGCTGGTGCGCCGAAAGCTCCCCGTCGCAGGCTCCCAGCACCCCCGCCGTCACCGCACTCAGCTGCCGCACACACCCGAACCCGGACGCCTGGCGTGCCCGGATCAACAGGGGGTCGGGTGATCCCGGCCGGGTGACCGTCTCCACGGTGACGTCGACGGCGACGGTCCAGGGCACCGACAGGACCTCCTCGTCGCTGTGCATGGCCAGCCACGACCGGGCGCGCAGCTGCGCCAGCACGTGCGGACCGACCGGGTGCTCCAGAGACCCGCGCAGGTCCTCCAGGTGCGTCCAGGTCGGTCTGGCCTCACTGGGGCGCTGCAGTGTGACGACCCCGAACCCGACGTGGGTGACCCCGCGCTGGTCGAAGTCGGCCAGTGAGTCCGCGTACCAGCGCTGTGCGGCGGCGCTGCCAGGAGGCGTTCCGGCGTCCCGGGCCCAGGTCTGGGCGTACTCGGAGACGTCGACGACCTCGCGCTGCACCACCAGGGCATCCAGCCCGGAGTCGCGCACCCAGGTGCCCACGCGCTCGTGCCACGGTGCTCCGTCGACCACCTCCCAGTTGCCCAGGAACTGGGCTAGACCACCGGGAACCAGGTGGGCCCCGACCTCGCGGACCAGCGACTCCAAGACCTCGTCCCCCACCCCACCGCCGTCGCGGTACGTCAGCGTCGACGCGTCGTTCCTCGGGGTGATCACGAAAGGTGGGTTGCTCACCACGAGACCGAAGCGCTCCCCCGCCACCGGGTCGAACCAGGACCCGTGGCGCAGGTCGACGCTGACGTCGTTCAGCGACGCCGTCAACGCCGCGCAGCGGAGGGCTCGGTGCGAGACGTCGGTGGCCACTCGGTGCTTCGTGTGCGACGACAGGTGCGGCAGTTGCACTCCCGAGCCGGTCCCGAGGTCGAGGGCGCGCTCCACCCAGGGGCGCGGTGTCCACGAGGCCAAGGTCGTGGAGGCACCACCCACCCCGACGACGTGGTCCGGGTGCAGCGGGTCTCCCGTCGCCATCGACGTCTGGTCCGAGACAACCCACCAGTCGTGCTCACCGTCGCTGTGGGGGCTGAGATCGACCAGACCCCGCACCTCGTCGTCCGTGGTGGCCAGGAGGTCATGATCCAGAGCGACTCGCCAGCTCGTGGAGAGCGCATCCATCGCAGGCTCCCTCGGCACCGCAAGACCGAGCATCCACAGTCGCGCCAGGACCGCAGCCGGGTCATGGCTCGCCGCAGTCACGTGGCGTGCCGGCCAGGAGTCACCCCGGCGCAAGGCCGCTGACGCCGTCACCCCCCACAGCTCGGCCAGGCGCCCGACGGTGTAGCCCGCGGCGAACAGGTCGGCGCGCAGCTCATCGAGGTCGCCTGGAGCGACCTCGACGAGCGCCCTCACGCCGTCGTCGTGTCCTGAGCCGGCTCCTCTGCGATGGCCAGCCCGCGGCGCTTACTGAACAGGACGGCCACCACGATGATGGCGAAGGACACCAGGGCGATGGTCCAGCGCAGCAGGTCGTTGGCCTCACTGCCCACCGACATCGACACGATCGCCGGAGCGATCAATAGGGCCACCAGGTTCATCACCTTGATCAAGGGGTTGATCGCCGGGCCGGCGGTGTCCTTGAAGGGGTCACCCACGGTGTCGCCGATGATCGTGGCTTCGTGAGCGAGTGTGCCCTTCCCACCGTGGTGCCCGTCCTCGACGATCTTCTTGGCGTTGTCCCACGATCCGCCGGAGTTGGCCAGGAAGACGGCCATCAGCACCCCGACCCCGATGGCCCCGGCGAGGTATCCGGCCAGTGCCCCGACCCCGAGGGCGAAGCCGACGGAGATGGGGGCCAGCACGGCCAGCAACCCGGGGGTGGCCAGCTCGCGCAGCGAGTCCTTGGTGCAGATGTCGACCACCCGGGCGTAGTCCGGCTTCTGGGTGCGGTCCATGATGCCGGGCATCTCGCGGAACTGGCGGCGAACCTCGAACACGATGGCACCGGCCGCGCGGGTCACCGCGTTGATGGCCAAACCGGAGAAGAGGAAGACCACCGAGCCCCCGATGATCAGCCCGACCAGGGAGCGCGGGTCGAACACCAGGAACGACTGCAGCACCGAGGAGGCCTCCTCAGGGGTACCCCCGGCCACACCTTCGAGCGCCTTGCTGACGGCATCCCAGTAGGAACCGAACAACGCCGTGGCCGCGAGCACCGCGGTGGCGATGGCGATCCCTTTGGTGATCGCCTTGGTGGTGTTGCCGACCGCGTCGAGCTCGGTGAGCACCTGTGCTCCCTCGCCGTCCACGTCCCCGGACATCTCAGCGATGCCCTGGGCGTTGTCACTGACCGGGCCGAAGGTGTCCATCGCCACGATCACGCCGACCGTGGTCAGCAGGCCGCAGCCGGCCAGGGCCACGAAGAACAGCGACAGGATCAGCGAGCCGCCGCCGAGGGTGAACAGGATGTACACCGCGCCCGCAATGGTCGCGGCGGTGTACACGGCGGATTCGAAGCCGACGCCCATCCCCGCCAGGATGACGGTGGCGGGGCCGGTCAGCGACGTGCGGGCGACGTCCTGGGTCGGCTTGCACTCGGTGTCGGTGAAGTACCCGGTCAAGCGCAGGATGATGCTCGCCAACACGATGCCGATGAGCACCGCGACGGCACTGCGCACCGCGGGGTTGACGTCCGGCGCGGTGCCGACGCCGAAGACCGCGAGCTCCTGCGCGCCGGGGGGCATGCTCCAGGGCAGGAAGATCAGCGCCGCGACCACCGAGCCGAGCGCGGCTACCAGTGCCGAGAGGTAGAAGCCACGGTTGATGGCGATCAGCCCGCTCTCACCGGGTCGGGCCTTGGTGTAGAACACCCCGAAGATCGCGGTGAGCGCACCGATCGCCGGCACGATCAGCGGGAAGGTGAGGCCGTCGGCCCCGAGGGCGGCTGTGCCGAGGATCAGCGCCGCGACCAGGGTGACCGCGTAGGACTCGAACAGGTCGGCCGCCATGCCTGCGCAGTCGCCCACGTTGTCGCCCACGTTGTCCGCGATGGTGGCGGCGTTGCGCGGGTCGTCCTCGGGGATGCCGGCCTCGACCTTGCCGACCAGGTCCGCCCCCACGTCAGCGGCCTTGGTGAAGATCCCCCCGCCAACACGCATGAACATGGCCAGCAACGCCGCCCCGAAGCCGAAGCCCTCGAGAACCTTGGCCGCATCCCCCTGAAAGATCAGCACCACGAGTGCTGCACCGAGCAGGCCCAGCCCCACGGTGGCCATCCCGACGGTGCCACCGGTGCGAAAGGCGATGCGCATCCCCAGATCGCGACCCGACGTGCGCGCCGCCTCGGCCACCCTCATGTTGGCCGCGGTGGCCAGGCTCATCCCGAGATAGCCGATGGTGGCCGAGAACCCGGCACCGAGCAGAAAGAACACGGAGCGCCCAATACGAATGCCCATTCCGTCCGCCGGAAGCAGCATCAGCAGGAAGAAAGCGATGACCACGAAGATGCCCAGCGTGGTGAACTGCCGCCGCAGGTAGGCCTGGGCCCCCTCTTGGACCGCCCCACCGATCTCTTGCATGCTCTCGGTCCCCGGGGAGTGGGAGAGCACCTCGGCGCGGAACTTCCATCCCATCACCAGTGCGGCTACCGCGATCAGCAGCACCACCGTGACGATGGATGTGCCCCCCCATCCCAGTGCGATCTCCTGGGCCATCGGCGTCATCGAGTACCTCCGTGCGCGGCGCATCCGTTGTGGAGCACCAAGAATGTGGGCGTTGATTGTGCGGCTCACAGTAAACCCTGATGACGACCACCACGGATGAGCCCTGCGCATACGGTGGCACCAATGTCGTCCCGCACACAATTCGATCCGGTCTCGGCCCTGGCCCATCTGGCCCGTGGTGAGCGCTCGGGAGCACTGCTGCACACCCATACCGTCCCGGCGCGGTCCGCGGTGCGCTCGTCCTACCCCTCATGGGTCGAGCCGGGTGTCCACGCCGCGGCCAGGGGGGCGGGCGCAACCGACCTGTGGTCGCATCAGCGAGAGATGGCCGATGCGCTGTGGCAGGGCAGCCACGCGGTGGTGTCGACGGCGGCGGCATCGGGCAAGTCGCTGGGCTACCTGGTGCCGATCTTGTCCAGGCTCGCGGACGGCCTGGCCTGGCCGACCGGGCGAGGCGCAACGGCGATCTACCTCGCTCCTACCAAGGCGCTGGCGGCCGACCAGGAGGCGCGACTGAACGCCCTGGCGGTCCCGGGCATTCGCGTGGCCGCCTACGACGGGGACACCGCGCCCGAGGAACGCCGGTGGATCCGCGAGCACGCCCACTACGTGCTCACCAACCCGGACATGCTGCATCACACGTTGCTGCCCGGCCACGAGCACTGGGCCAGCTTCCTGCGCAAGCTGTCGTTCGTCGTGGTCGACGAGTGCCACGCCTACCGCGGGGTCTTCGGCGCGCACGTCAGCGCGGTCCTACGCCGTCTTTTGCGACTCGCTGCCCGCTACGGCGCCCGCCCGACCGTCGCTCTGGCCTCGGCGACCGTGTCCACCCCGGGCGCACACGCCGAAGCTCTCATCGGCTCTCCGGTCACGGCGATCACCCGCGACGGCTCGCCGCGTGAGTCGGTGACCTTTGCGCTGTGGGAGCCACCCCTCACCTCTGACGGGAGTCGCCGCGGTGCGGTGGCCGAGGCGGCCGACCTGTTCACCGAGCTGGTGGCCCGAGACGTCCAGACGGTGCTCTTCGCGCGCTCCCGGGTGGGCGTCGAGGTCGCCGCCGACATCGCTCGCCGACGACTGGGTCAGCTGCAGCCGGAGGCCGTGGAGTCTGTGGCGGCATACCGGGGTGGGTACCTGCCGGAAGACCGCAGAGCCTTGGAGGTCGCCCTGCGCCAACGCCGCATCCTCGGCCTGGCCGCCACCACCGCGCTGGAGCTGGGCATCGACATCGCAGGACTCGATGCCGTGCTGCTGGCTGGCTGGCCCGGCCGTTTGTCCTCGGTGTGGCAGCAGGCGGGGCGGGCGGGACGGGCCGGCCAGCCCTCGCTGGCCGTGCTGGTGGCGGCGGACGACCCCCTGGACACCTTCCTGGTGCACCACCCGGAGCAGATCTTCTCCACCGGGGTCGAGGCCAGCGTGGTCGATCCCGCCAACCCGTATGTGCTCGGCCCGCACCTGGCGGCGGCCGCTGCTGAGCTGCCGTTGACGGTAAACGACACCCGCTGGTTCGGGCCGACTCTGCCAGAGCTGGCGCGCGGCCTGGTCGACCAGCAGATCCTGCGCCGGAGGCCGTCCGGATGGTTCTGGGCCAGACCGGAGCGGGCCAGCGACCAGCTCAGTCTGCGAGGCATCGGCCGCAGCGTGCGCATTGTCGAGACGAGCACCGGCCGGATGCTGGGCACGGTGGACCAGGGGCGAGCCCCCTCGACCGTGCACACCGGCGCGGTCTACCTGCACCAGGGCGAGCCCTACGTCGTCACCCACCTCGACCTGGCGGAGGCACGAGCCGACGTGGTCGCCGGCGACCCCGGCTGGAGCACCCAGGCCGCATCCGTCAGCGACTTCCGAATTTTACGTCCTCACGAGGTCACGACGGTCTCGTGGGGGTCGGCCACCGTGAACTTCGGCGACGTCGAGGTCTCCTCGGTCGTCACCTCCTTCCTGCGACGCCTGCCCAGCGGCGAGGTGATCGGTCGCCACTCGCTCGACCTACCGGTGAGCACACTGACTACGCGTGCGGTCTGGTGGACGCTGCCCATGCCTGAGCTCATCGCTGCCGGAGTGGCCCAAGCCGACGTCCCCGGCGCACTGCACGCCGCCGAGCACGCCTCGATCGGCCTACTGCCATGGGTGGCCACCTGTGACCGTTGGGACATCGGCGGCGTGTCCACGGCCCATCACCCCGACACGGAGCTGCCGACGGTCATGGTCTACGACGGCTACCCGGGTGGGGCCGGGTTCGCGCGCCGAGGTTTCGACCACGCCACGGAATGGCTGAACGCGACGCTGCAGGCCATCGAACGGTGCCCCTGCGCCGCCGGATGCCCGGCGTGCGTGCAGTCTCCCAAGTGTGGCAATGGCAACGAACCGCTGGATAAGTCGGCGGCGCTCCTCACACTTCGTCATCTGCTGGCCGGACTCGGATACGATTAACCGCACTATCGACTCGTCCGAGAGGCACTGTCATGTTCGCCGCCGGCCTTATCCTCATCATCCTCGCGATCATCGTGGTGATCTACGTCATCTTCGCGACCAGCGGGCTGGAGCCGATGTCGATCGACTGGGGAGTGTTCACCGCCGACCTGACGCCGTTGCAGCTGTTCTTTCTCGGGGCGGTGACCGTGCTGGTCCTCGCGATCGGCAGCGTGATGTTGAGCGTGGGGCTGAAGAGCCAAGGAGAGAAGCGCGCCGAGATGAAACGTCTTCGCAAGGAGGTGGAGAAGACCCACGACTCCTCCTCGACCGGTCCTGCTTCCACCAAGAAGTCCAGGGGTAACGCGGACAGGCACAGCGACTCCGGTTCCCGTTCCGAATCGGATCCCGACTCCGACTCCGACTCGGGTTCGCGTTCCCGTTCGACAACGGCGACCGACTCCGGCTCCAGCTCCGGCTCCGGCTCGCCAGCGCGAGACGACGAAACGGCGTCATCGGAGTCATCCACCTCGACCGGTCGTACCCGTCCTGTGCTCCGTCGTCGCCCCTCCGGTGAGACGCCCCCTCGGCCGCAGTCCTACCGCACCTCGTCCGAAGGCTCCTCCTCGGACTCCACGCCCCCTTCCAGCTGAGCACGCTCGCCGCACACAGACGGGACCCGCGTTGGTCCTGGGCGCGCCGCCTCACCCCCGCACCACCAGGCCAGCACGTCCGCTGGACCGAGTGACCCACGGCACCCCGGCCACCACCGGCCGCAGCACGTCCACCACGACCTCGGGCGGCGCCCCGCCACCGCCCCCCACCACCTCGCAACTGGACATCTGGGCACCGTTGTCCGCTGCGGTGCTCAGCGCACGCTCGCAGATCTCATGTTGACTACGGCCAAGCGCTACGAGCTGGGCACCGGCGACGGCCGCGAGGTCGGCAGCGGTGTGGGCTTGGTTCCGGGCGATGGTGACCGCCGCCAAGACGGCGGCGGCAGCGAAGAGGCTGACGATCACGCCCACGACACCCACGGCGAGGACGGTGGCCGAACCACGCTGACCGCTCCGCCATCGCGCGCTCACGATCCACTCGTCACGGGCTCGCGCGGCGCCGTCGCGACCGACGACGCCCGGGGAAGCATCGGCAGCCATTGCACTCGCGGTGGTGCGGTCACGGCGACCTGCACCGCGTCTGCCTCGTCGAGGAAGGTCACGCTCACCTCAGTCCCCGTGGGCGTGAGGGACTGGCCCACGAGCCGTACCTGGCCCACGTCGTAACCGCGCGACGCCGCCCGTGCTGCTGTCCGCGCCGCATCGACGCAGCGAATCTGGTCGACGGACAGTGTCAGCCCGGCCAGACACAGCCACAGCACCATCACCACCGCGGGGATGGCGAGCGCCAGCTCAGCGGTGGCCATCCCGGTGTCCCGACGCTCGCCGGCCACTACAGCGATACCGACAGCGCCGTTGTGATGACCGTGGTGATCATCCCCTTGACCGTGTCGCTCGTCACGACGGCAAACAGGACGGCGGCCAACGCACAGGCGGCGAGCGTGCCCACGGCATACTCAGCCGTCGTCATCCCGGCGTCCTTCGAGCCGCCGCGCAGAACTGGGCTGGCTCGTCGTAGGAGGTGGCGGATCTTCATGGGTACTTCCCTTCGCTAGCAGTGACAGGAGCTCGGATACGGACGGGCCTGTGACCTGCCCCGTTTCCCCAGGCTCCGCTCGCTGCGCTCCGTCCGAAAGTGGGGCGGCAGGACCAGTGGACGGCAGGTAGCACGGACGGCAGATGTGGACGCTGCTGCGGGGCGCAACGCTCACCACTCTTGGGTGAGTGAGGTCGCAAGGGCGATCACCACCGGCACCACGGTGATGAGGACGAACGCCGGCAGGAAGGCCAGCCCCAGCGGTAGCACCAACCGGACCGACAAGCGGGCGGTCTCGACGTCTACCCGGGCCAGGGCGTCGCGCCGTAGGTCGGCCGCCGCCGCCTTGAGCAGACCTGCCGGTGCGACACCCGCGTGGGCGGCCAACAGCATCGCCCGCCGAGCCGGATCCCACCGCGAGGGCACCTGTGCCCATGCGTCGTCGGCGTCCCATCCCGACGACAGGGCCGTGGAGACCGCCGCCAGCTCACGCCCTGCTGGACCACGGGCGACGCTGGCCACCTCACGCAGCGCGGTCTGCACGCCTGCTCCACCGGCCAGAGCCAGGGCGAGATGGTCCATCGCATCTGCTACCCCCGTCTGGGGTTCGGCCGTTCGTCGCGCGGCGGTGCCAACCCCTCCCCGCCGCGACCACATCCAGACCGAGTCTCGGCTCGGCCACACCAGTACTGCCACCGCCGCACAGCAGACGGCTACCCAGGCCGGTCCCAACCTCAGCCCACCCTGGCCGAGACGTGCGCGACCATCCGATCGACCATCCAGCGGCCGAGAAACAACAGCGTCAAGCCAGCGACCGCCGATGCCGCCGCGCTCGGCTGGCTGTAGAGATCCGCTGGACTCAGGCCCAGCGACAGGGTCAGCCCCAGCCCGCCCAGCGGCAAGAGCGTCAGCATCGTCGAGGTGGCACTGGCCCCGGCCGTTGCGGCGGACAGCCGCTGCGCCATCGCCGTCCTGGCGCGGGCGGTCGACGCGGCGGTCGCCACGGCGTCGGCCAGAGGGCAGCCGAGTCGCTCACTGATCGTCCAGGCCTGGGCCAGAGCAGCCAGGTCGGGATGGCCGACCCGTCTCGCTGCGCGGCGCCACTGTTGGCCCAGCGGCCTTCCCTCGTCCGCCGCCTCGGCGAGCGGAACCAGCCATCCGCCGGTGTCCGCGACCGCATTCGCCATGCGCAGCGCGTCAGCCGAGGTCAGCCCGGCACTCAGGGCCGCACAGAGCGCATCCATCACCGGCACGACATCAGCGGTTGGGTCGCTGCGCCGCAACCACGACGACAAGCGACGGTCACCCCGCACCCGCGTAGCGGTCCCGGCGTGCACTGGCCGATCGAGATGCGGCCGAACGCAACGCACGGGCCGGTCGCGATGCGCCGAGGGGTCGGCCCCCGGTACACCCGTGGGCCAGACCAGAACGACGACGACCACCAGGGTGGCCGCATAGACAGCGCTCGCCGTCAGCACAGGGCTCGAGACCGGATCATGTTCTCGAGCGCCTGCCGCGCCGGACCATCGCGGTAGCCTCCCCTCTCGGCACGCAGCGCAGTCTGGACCTGGATCCGGCCCTCGCAGCGGCTCAGCACGGCGACACGACTCAGCCGTCGCCCTGATGACTCGCGTGCGACGTGAAGGACGACCTGGATCGCCGACGCCAACTGGGTGTCGACCGCCTCCGGGCTGAGGCCCGCAAGTGCACCCAGCGCCTCGAAACGCGAGATCACGTCCGAGGCGGAGTTGGCGTGGATGGTGCCGCAACCGCCCTCGTGCCCCGTGTTCAGCGCGGTCATCAGCTCGCGTACCTCCGCGCCCCGCGCCTCTCCGAGCACCACACGGTCGGGACGCATCCGCAGCGCCTGCCTGACCAGGGTGGTCAGGGTGACCTCACCACGGCCCTCGACGTTCGGTGCTCGTCCCTGGAGGTGGACCACATGCGGATGCCTCACGAGGAGCTCGCGTACGTCTTCGACGACCACTATCCGCTCCCCCGGAGGCACCTGCGACATCAGCGCCGACATGAGGGTCGTCTTGCCACTCCCTGTACCTCCGCCGATGACGAACGCCAGTCGGGCGCGCACGATGCGGCTCAGGACCTCCCCTGTCTGTTCGTCGAACATGCCCCAGCGCCTCAGGGTCTCCAGGGAGGGAGGGATGCGACGGGGCACGCGCAGGCTGATGTGGGCAGCGCCGTCCACCAAGGGTGGGAGGAC
>JBAUJO010000060.1:0-7891 GCA_049683875.1 Ornithinimicrobium sp. | reverse complement strand
GGGACCGGCCGCCGGGGCGGCAGGCCCGTGGATGCTGCTCAGCCTGGCGGTGGTCGCGGTCGTCGCCGGCGCCAACGCCTCCTCCTCGGCGGTGCTCGCGGCGCGCTACCCCCGCGCCGGAGGCACCTACGTCTACGGCACCCAGCAGCTGGGGCCGCTACCGGGCTTCCTGGCCGGGTGGTGCTTCGTCATCGGCAAGTCGGCCTCGTGCGTGGCCATGGCCCTGACGCTCGGCTCCTATGTCGTGCCAGGCCAGGAGCGGGTCGCCGCCGTGGTCGCGGTGGCCGCCGTCACCGTTGCCAACCTGCGCGGGATGCGTCGCTCGGCCGCGCTGTCGCGGGTCATCGTGTCGATCGTGCTCAGTGTCGTGTTCGGCCTGGGAGTCAGCGCGGTCGTGGCGCAGGCAGGTGGCGCCGGGCTGTTCGACCTGTCGGTGGGGCTGCCACGACCGACCGGCGGTTCGCTCTACGGGGTGCTGCAGGGGGCTGGGCTGTTGTTCTTCGCCTTCGCCGGCTACGCCCGCATCGCCACCCTGGGGGAGGAGGTGCGAGACCCCGAGCGGACGATCGGGCAGGCGATCGCCATCACCTTCGCGGTGGTGCTGGCCGTTTACGCCGCCGTGGCCCTGCTGCTCCTCGGAGTGCTCGGAGTCGAGGGCACCGCGGGCAGCCAGGCACCCCTGGCGCAGGTCGCGGACCGGCTCTGGGCTCCACACTGGGTATGGCTGGTCCGTCTCGCTGCTGCGTGCGCGGCGCTCGGCGCGTTGCTGAACCTCATGCTGGGCATCTCGCGCACCGTACTGGCGATGGCCCGCGACCATCACCTGCCCGCCGCGCTGGCCCGCGTCGGCGGGCCGGAACAACTGCCTCGTACCGCCGAGATCAGCGTGGCCCTGGTGGTCGGTGTCGTCGCGACGACTGTCGACCTGCGCGGGGCGATCGGTTTCTCCAGCTTTGCGGTGCTGTTGTACTACGCGGTGACGAACGCCAGCGCGATATCCCTGCGCGGCCCGCGGCGATGGCAGCGCGTCGTCGCGGTGGTGGGCCTGCTCGGCTGCCTGCTGCTGGTGCTGACCTTGCCGGGGTCCTCCGTGCTGGCGGGCCTGGTGCTGGTCGCCCTGGGCTCCATGTGGTTTGCCGTGGCGCGTCGCGGCCTGCGCGGGCCGGGGCCGGCGGGTCAGGTTGCGGGTTCCGCGAACGCCTCGCACAGTGGAGACATGACAGACACGACCTCCCACACGTCCGACTCCGCCCAGACCATCGCCTTCCTCGTCGCCTCCGAAGGCATCGAGCGGGTGGAGCTGACCAAGCCTCGCGACTCGGCGCAGGACGCCGGTTTCACCACCCATGTGCTCAGTCCCGAGACCGGCACGGTGCAGACCTTCGACCACCTGGACAAGGCCGAGGAGATCGAGGTCGACCGAGCAGTGTCCGAGGCCTCGGTCGATGACTACGCGGCGCTGGTGCTGCCCGGTGGGGTGCCCAACCCCGACGCGCTGCGCCTGGACGAGGGCGCCGTCGAGTTCGTGCGCAGCTTCGTGGCCAGCGGCAAACCGGTGGCCGCCATCTGCCACGCCCCGTGGGTGCTGATCGAGGCCGATGTCGTCCGCGGACGACGTGTGACCTCCTTCCCCAGTGTGGCCACGGACCTGCGCAACGCCGGAGCCGAGTGGGTGGACGAGCAGGTCGTCGTCGACGGCAACCTCATCACCAGCCGCAACCCGGACGACATCCCTGCGTTCAGCAGCGCGGTGCTCGAGGCGGCTCAGCACGGCCCGGACGCTGCGCGCCAGACCGGCTGACTGGCCTTACATCTCCTCGTGCACCGTGGGGTCCCCGCCGAACAGGCGCCCATCGCTGCGACCCAGAGCGGTGAGGGAGTCCATCTGCTCCTGCGTGAGCTCGAAGGAGAACACGTCGAGGTTGGTGCGCTGCCGCTCCGGCGTCGCCGACTTCGGCAGCGGTAGTGAGCCCCGTTGCACGTGCCAGCGCAGCACGACCTGGCCGGGGGTCACGCCGTGCTCCTCGGCCGTCGAGGTCACCACCTGCTCCTGATGGGGTGTCGCGGCCTTGCCCAGCGGAGACCACGCCTGGGTCTGGATCCCCAGCTCACGGTGCGTCTCGAGCATCTGCGTCTGCGGGAAGTAGGGGTGCAGCTCGATCTGGTTCACCACCGGCGTCACCCCGGTGTCCTCGATGATGTCGCGCAGGTGCGCCTGCGTGAAGTTGCTGACCCCGATGCTGCGCACCAGCCCGTCCTGCTGGGCACGGACCAGGCCGCGCCACGCGTCGACGTACAGCTCCTGGCTGGGGTTGGGCCAGTGGATGAGGGCCACGTCGAGGCGCTCGACGCCGAACCGCTCGGCCGAGTCGCGCAGCGACTGGACGGCCAGGTCGCTGCGGTGGAAGCGGCCGGGGACCTTCGTGGCCAGCAGCACCTCCTCGCGGGGGAGGTCGCTGCGGCGCAGGGCCTCGCCCACCTCGGCCTCGTTGCCGTAGTTCACCGCCGAGTCCAGCAACCGGTACCCGTGGTGCAGGGCGCTGACCATGGCCTCGATGCCCTTCTCGCCGGAGAGGGGATAGGTGCCGAAACCGATGGCGGGGATGGCTGTGCCGTCGCGGAGCTCAAGGGTCGGAACTGTCGTCATGAGCCCACCGTAGGCGCCGGTCGGGCCCTACGCCACGGCCGCCGCGGGGCGCTGCACGGGGGCAGGCCCTCGGCATAGGCTGAGGCATGGCGCGCTTCCTCGACATCCATCCGGAGAACCCCCAGCCACGCCTGGTCCGCCAGGTCGCGCAGACCCTGCAGGACGGGGGACTGGTGGCCTATCCGACCGACGCCTGCTACGCGCTGGGGGCCCAGCTGGGCAACGCCGCCGCGAAGCAGCGCATCATCGACATCCGTCATCTCGATGACAAGCACCACTTCACGCTGGTCTGCCGCGACTTCGCCCAGCTCGGTCAGTTCGTGCACCTGGACAACGCGGTGTTCCGCGCGGTCAAGGCGGCGACCCCGGGGGCTTACACGTTCATCCTGCCCGCGACGCCGGAGGTGCCCAAGAAGGTACTGCACCCGAAGAAGAAGACCATCGGCGTGCGCATTCCGGACCACCGGATCACCCAGGCCCTGGTCACCGAGCTCGGCGAGCCGATGCTCTCCAGCACGTTGTTGCTGCCAGGGCAGGAAGAGCCGATGGCGCTGGGCTGGGAGATCAAGGAGGAGTTGGACACCGTGGTCGACGTGGTCATCGAAGGTGACGAGACCGGCTGTGACCCCACCACGGTCATCGACCTGTCGGGGGAGTATGCCGAGGTCGTCCGGGTCGGCGCCGGCGACCCCACTCCGTTCGAGTAGCACCCGAAGAGCGAGCCGGGGCCCCTTCTACTTGACATAATGCTCCTTATCGGCGTTTTGTCCTGGGGCAGAACTGAGCAGAAACACCCGAAAAGGGGCCCGGATCCAGCGTTGTGGCGAACCCTGCTGGCGCGCATGGCCGTGGGGCTGACCTAGAGTTCGCTCATGCCTGCATTCGAACCACGCATTCTGGCGCTCGGCGGCGATGAGCTGTTGGCCTACGACCACGGGGCGCACGTCACCCGGTGGACGCATCAGGCAGTTCCCGTGGTCTGGGTCAGTGACCAGGCCCGCTACGAGGCCGGGGTGGCCGTCCGCGGCGGGATACCGGTCTGCTGGCCCTGGTTCGCCGCAGGCCCCGACGGCGACCGCCAGCCCTCCCATGGGCTAGTGCGCACTCGGGCCTGGCATTCTCTGGAACCGGAGGCGGACGCGCTGAGCTGGCGGCTCACCCATGAGGACCTCGACGCCGAGGCCCGAGCCACTTTCGACGCCGAGTTCGCCTGCACGCTTACCGCCCGCCTGGAGCCCGGCACCCTTCACGTCTCGTTGGAGGTCGCCAACAGGGGCGCCGAGGACATGACCTACGAGGTGGCGCTGCATACCTACCTGCACGTCGCGGACGTGCGGGCGGTGAGCATCGCCGGCCTGGACGGGGTCGGCTACTACGACAAGGTGCACCAGCGTGAGGACACCCAGAGCGGAGACCTGCGTATCGATGAGGCACAGGACCGGATCTACCACGCGTCGGGGCCCGTGCAGGTCGCGGATCCGGGCTTACAGCGTGAGCTGCACGTCACGAGCACCGGAGCCTCGGACACGGTGATCTGGAACCCGGGCCCCGACGGGGCCGCCCAGATGAAGGACTTCGGAGACCAGGAGTGGACGCAGGTGGTATGCGTGGAGACCGCCTGTGTCGGATCATCCGCCGTGCACCTGCGCCCCGGTGCGTCCCACCTGACGACCTCGCGTATCGAGGTTCGTACATGAGCCTGCCCGCTGGCCCCTCGCGCTCGGTCGACCGCGGTGTCGTGATCGCACGCTCTGTGCGTGGGGCGTCGACCTGGGCGACGCGGGTGCTCATCATCCTGTTGACCGTGGCGGCCCTGCTGTGGGTTCTCGCGCAGGCCTGGGTGGCGGTGTTCCCACTCATCATGGCGTTGTTGGTGAGCACCGTCCTGTGGCCACCGACGAGGTTCCTGCGCCGCCATGGCTGGCCGAGCGGCCTTGCTGCGGCGACGTCGTTGGTCATCGCCCTCGCCACCCTGGTCGGGGTGCTGTCGTTCATCGCACCCTCGATCGCCGGCCAGGCCGAGCAGGTCGTGAGCAGAGCCGGAGAAGGCATCGTGGCCCTGCAGGAGTTCATTGCCGGTCCCCCGCTGAACCTGGAGTCTTCGGAGGTCTCGAAGTACGCGGACCAAGCCCGCAGCGCCCTGCAGGATCGCGGCAGCAGCATCGCCGCCCGGGTGTTCACCGGAGTCGCCGCCCTCGGGAACTTGGTGGTGACGCTGTTCTTAGTGCTCGTGCTGACGTTCTTCTTCCTCAAGGACGGCGTCCGCTTCCTGCCTGCGGTGCAGGGGCTGACCGGCCGCTACGCCGGCCAGCACGTGGTCGAGGTGTGCTCGCGCATCTGGAGCACGGTCAGCGGGTTCATCCGCACGCAGGCCCTCGTCGGGGTGATCGACGCCGTGCTGATCGGCGCGGGTCTGTTCTTCCTCGGCGTGCCCCTGGCCTTCGCCTTGGCCGTCCTGACCTTCTTCGCGGCCTTCGTTCCCGTGGTCGGGGCCTTCGTCGCCGGCGGTTTCGCCGTGCTGGTGGCACTGGTGTCCAACGGCCTGGTGACGGCAGCGTTCGTCGTGCTGTTGGTGCTGGTGGTCCAGCAGCTGGAAGGCAACGTGCTGCTGCCGGTCCTGCAGAGCAAGACCGTCGACCTCCACCCCGCGGTCGTGCTGCTGGCCATCGTGGCCGGCAGCACCTGGTTCGGGGTGCCGGGCGCCTTCCTGGCAGTGCCGGTCGCGGCGTCGGTGATCGTGGCCATGCGGTACTACAGCGAGCAGGTCGACCTGCTCGCTGGCCAGATCACGGCCGCGGAGGCTGAGACGACTACCTCCGAAGGGCTTGTCGTCGCACGCCGAGAAGAGGCGCATGGGCGGGTGATGCGCGCTCAGATCCGTGAGGACGTGGCGCGTGAGCGCCCGCAAACAGCCGAGGCCCCGCCGACCGAGAAGACATCTCGGTGGCGAGGCCTGGCGCGTCGGTGGTTCTGAGCGGTCGCGCTACTTGGTGACGTCCTTCGCGGCGTCCTTGATGTGCTCCCCACCTTGCTTCACAGAGGCTTCGGACTGCTCGGCCGTTCCCTCAGCCTGCATCTGCTCGTTGTTCGTCGCGTCGCCGGTGGTCTCTTTGGCCTTGCCTTTGGCTTCGTCGAACTTGTTGCTGACCTTGTCACCAATGCCCATGTGTCTCTCCTGACGGTCGGGGGTGGTTGTCTCCCACTCTCGACCGTGAAGGGCCACACCGCAACCTGAGCACGATGCCGCTGTGGCGACCGACCATGTGGCACTGTGAGCACATGGCGCCCCGGGCCGATCTGGCCGATGTCAGCCTCGAACGCACGCGGTCACATCAGCGGGCGTGGTCCTGGTACGACTGGGCCAACTCCGCGTATGTGACCACCACCGGCACAGTGTTGATCTCGCCCTACCTCACGGCGCTGGCGCGGGCAGACGCCTGCCCCGGTCTCGCGGCCGACCAGGCGTGTCGGACGGACCTGTCGGTGCTGGGAGTGCCGATCGCGGTCGGCTCGCTGGCTCCTTACACGATCACCGTCGCCACCATCGTCTCGGCGGTGGTCCTGCTCTTCGTCGGCGCCGCGGCCGACCGGAGCGTTCACCCCACACGCCTGCTGGCGGCGTTCGCGTGGGTGGGATCGCTGGCCGCCATGGGCATGTTCTTCCTCACCGGGACCAACTGGCAGCTGGGCGTCGTGCTACTCATCGTGGCCAACCTGTGCCTGGGCTCCTCGATCGTGGTCTATGACGCGCTCCTGGTCCGTATCGCCCACCCCGACGAGCGGGATGCCGTCTCCTCGCGCGGATGGGCCTTGGGCTATCTCGGCGGTGGGGTGCTGCTCGCGCTCAACCTGGGCCTGCTGCAGGTGCACGAGAGCCTCGGAGTCGGCTACGAGATGGCGGTGCGGATCAGCCTCTTCTCAGCCGGCGCGTGGTGGGCGATCTTCACGCTCGTCCCGGTATGGGGTCTGCGCCGGGTCACCGGCACCACCCGGGTCCCGGTCGCCACCGAGTCCGGGACCGCGCTCGGCGCCCTTACCCAGCTGCGCAGCACCTTTCGTGAGATGCGCCTGTTCCCTCAGACCCTGCTGTTCCTGCTGGCCTACCTCTTCTTCAACGACGGGATCCAGACGGTCATCTACTCGGCCAGCCTGTACGGCTCGGAGGAGCTCGGCTTCGAGGCGGGGCAGCTGATCATCACGATCCTGCTGGTGCAGTTCGTCGCGTTCGGGGGGTCCTTGCTGTTCGGCCGGTTGGCCGGGCGTTTCGGCGCCAAGCGCGTCGTGCTCGTGGGGCTGGCGATGTGGACCGCGGTGGTCGCGTTCGCCTTCGTCGTTCCCGCCGGTGCCTACGGCGTGTGGTTGGTCTGCGCCACGTGTATCGGGCTGGTGCTCGGAGGCACTCAGGCCTTGTCACGCTCGATGTACAGCCAGCTGGTCCCCGCCGGCCGGGAGTCGGAGTTCTTCAGCTTCTACCAAGCCATGGAGCGCGGCACCAGCTGGCTGGGCACACTGGCGTTCGGGTTGATCTTCCAGCTCACCGGCTCCTACCGGCTCTCCATCATCGCGCTGATCGCGTTCTTCGTGGTTGGAGGGTTGTTGCTGGCGAGGGTCGACATGCGCCAGGGTATTCGCGACGCTGGCAACGAGCAGCCCGCCGTCGTGTGAGCACTTTCGCGGTATCGTGATCAAATCGGAACAATCTGTGGCAGCGGGGCGTTAGAGCAAGACAACGTTTTCACGCTTATGACGTGTCTTGCACACGAGGGGAGATTTGGACTATGGCCGAACGGTCTCTGCGCGGCACCAACCTGAGCTGGTTGTCCTTCGAGAGCGACGAGGGCGTCACCTTCAGCGACCGCTCGATCACGAGCTACACCTGCCCCGACGGGCACATCAGTGAGCTGCCGTTCTCGGTCGAGGCCGACGTCCCGGCCGTATGGGAGTGCCGGTGCGGCCTGATCGCCAAGCTGAACGACGGCCCCGAGCCGGAGGAGAAGGCGACCAAGCCTCAGCGCACCCACTGGGACATGCTGCTCGAGCGTCGCTCCATCCCCGAGCTCGAAGAGCTGCTCGAGGAACGGCTCAGCCTCCTGCGTCAGCGACGGGGCGAGAAGCCTTCCCGTAAGCGGACCGCCTGACCGCCCCCCTCGACCGTGAGTCCCCCACCTGGGGCTCACGGTCGTTCCTGTTCACGGCGAGTCGGGATCGCGCACGACCTCGCCTTCGATCACCGCTCCCCCGTTC
>JBAUJO010000059.1:0-13783 GCA_049683875.1 Ornithinimicrobium sp. | reverse complement strand
ACCACGTTGCCCGAGGCCAGGCCGCGGGCGGTCTCGACCGAGTCCGTGAGTCGGCGCTTGGCGCCGGTGTCACCGCCCCGGGCGACCAGCCGGTCCACCACGACCTCGATCGAGTGCTTGCGCTGCTTCTCCAGGGTGGGAGGGTCGGCCAGCGACACCGTCTCACCGTCGACGCGGGCGCGAGCGAACCCCTTGGACTGCAGCTCGCCGAACAAGTCGACGAACTCACCCTTCCGGGCGCGCACCACTGGTGCCAGCACCTGGAACCTGGTGCCGGGGGGAAGCTCGAGCAGGCGGTCGACGATCTGCTGGGGTGTCTGTCGACCGACGGGCTCCATGCAGACCGGACAGTGCGGGTGACCCACCCTGGCGAACAGCAGGCGGAGGTAGTCGTACACCTCGGTGATCGTGCCCACGGTGGAGCGGGGGTTGCGGTTGGTCGACTTCTGGTCGATCGACACCGCAGGTGAGAGCCCCTCGATGAAGTCGACGTCGGGCTTGTCCATCTGCCCGAGGAACTGCCGCGCGTAGGCCGAGAGCGACTCGACGTACCGTCGCTGCCCCTCGGCGAAGATCGTGTCGAAGGCCAGCGACGACTTCCCGCTTCCGGACAGGCCGGTGAAGACCACCAGCGCGTCGCGGGGAATGTCCACCGAGATGTCGCGCAGGTTGTGCTCGCGTGCCCCGCGGACGATGAGCCGGTCGTGGCCAGAGCGGACGAGCGGAGTAGTCGAAGGCACGGTTCCATCGTAAGTGGCCGGTGGGACAGACCCGCCCGGTATCATGTCCGGACGCCTCGGGTCAGCGCCGTCCCGATCATCCCGACGCCCCTTGTCCGTCGACCTCGAACGGTGACCATGAACGATTCGATCCTCGCTGCGCCCTCCCCACCGCCGGGAGCGGGTTCGCCACGCCTGCGCGCGCAAGGGCTGTACGACGGCGCTCACGAGCACGACGCCTGCGGCGTGGCGTTCGTGGCCACCCTACGCGGCACGCCCGGTCACGACATCGTCCAGCACGCGCTGACGGCGTTACACAACCTGGACCACCGGGGAGCGGTCGGTGCCGAGCCCGACACCGGCGACGGCGCCGGCATCCTCACGCAGCTGCCCGACGCCTTTTTTCGCGACGTGCTGGACGTCGACCTGCCCGAGGCCGGGAAGTATGCCGCCGGCATCATGTTCCTGCCCGCGGACCGCGCCGATGAGTCCCAGGCCGAGGTGGACGAGCTGCTCCGGGCCCACGGGCTGCGCGTGCTCACCTGGCGTGAGGTCCCGGTGGAGCCCGGCGGCCTGGGTGGCCTGGCCCGCTCGGTGCGGCCCGTGATGCGCCAGGTCTTCGTCGCCTCCACGGACGCCGACGAAGAGAGCACCGCCCTGGAGCGTCGCGTCTGGATGGCTCGCAAGGTCATCGAGCGCCGTACCGACACCTACCCTGCCTCGCTGTCGACCCGGACCATCACCTACAAGGGGATGCTGACCACCGACCAGCTCCCCGAGTACTTCCCCGACCTGCGCGACGAACGGTTCGCCTCGACGCTGGCCGTGGTCCACTCGCGCTTCTCCACCAACACCTTCCCGTCGTGGCCGCTGGCCCACCCCTACCGGCTCGTCGCGCACAACGGCGAGATCAACACGGTGCGGGGTAACCGCAACTGGATGCACGCCCGCGAGTCCATCGTGACCAGCGACCGCTTCCCGAGCGACCTGTCTGAGGTGTTCCCGATCTGCACCCCCGACGCCAGTGACTCCGCCACCTTCGACGAGGTCCTCGAGCTGCTCCACCTCGGCGGGCGGCCCCTGCCCCACGCGGTCCTGATGATGGTGCCCGAGCCGTGGGAGAACAACGAGGAGATGGAGCCCGGGCTCCGCGCGTTCTACGAGTTCCACTCGATGCTGATGGAGGCCTGGGACGGCCCGATGAACCTCGTGTTCACCGACGGCAGCCAGGTCGGTGGCGTGTTGGACCGCAACGGGCTGCGCCCCTCCCGCTACTGGGTCAGCGACGACGGCCTCGTGGTGTTGTCCAGTGAGTCGGGGGTGTTGGACATCCCCGCGGAGAAGGTGGTGCGAAAGGGCCGGGTGGAGCCGGGGCGGATGTTCCTGGTCGACACCGTGGCTGGGGAGATCGTGGACGACCGTGCCCTGAAGGCCGAGCTCGCCTCGGCCGCCCCTTACCAGCAGTGGTTGGCCGAGAACATGGTCCGAATGTCGGACCTGCCCACTCGCGCCCATGTCCGGCACACCCACTCCTCGGTGACCCGGCGCCAGCAGATCTTCGGGTACACCGAGGAGGAGCTGCGTGTCCTGCTGGCCCCGATGGCCCAGCAGGGCACCGAGCCGCTGGGCGCCATGGGTTCCGATACCCCGATCGCTGCTCTGTCCGACCGGCCGCGGTTGCTGTTCGACTACTTCACCGGTGCCTTCGCGCAAGTCACCAACCCCCCTCTGGACGCCATCCGCGAGGAGATCGTGACCTCGCTGGTGACCTCCACGGGCCCGCAGTTCAACCTGCTGGGCGAGTCCGCCGCCCACGCCCGGCAGGTGGTCCTGGACTTCCCGGTGATCAACAACGACGAGCTCGCCCAGCTTCGACACATGAACCTCGAGGGCCTGCACCCTGACTTCGCGCCCTTCGTGGTGCGCGGGCTCTACCCCGTCGGCGGCGGCGCCGAGGCACTCGAGAAGCGGCTGGAGGAGATCTGCGACCAGGTCTCCGAGGCGGTCGGGCGCGGAGCCTTCTTCGTCGTGCTGTCCGACCGTCACGCGGACCGCGAGCACGCGCCCATCCCCTCGCTGCTGCTGACCAGCGCGGTCCACCACCATCTTGTGCGCGAGCGGACACGCACCAGGGTCGGTCTGCTGGTCGAGGCCGGCGACGTCCGTGAGGTGCACCATGTCGCTCTCCTGACCGCCTACGGCGCGGCCGCGGTCAACCCCTACCTGGCGATGGAGACCGTGGAGGACCTGTGCCGTTCTGGCCAGCAGCTCGACGGTTTGGACCCCGAGAAGGCGATCGCGAACCTCATCAAGGCGCTCGGCAAAGGTGTGCTGAAGGTGATGTCGAAGATGGGCATCTCCACCGTCGCCTCCTACCGGGGTGCACAGACGTTCGAGGCGGTCGGGCTGTCCCGGGAGGTGGTGCAGCGCTGGTTCACTGGCACCACCAGCCAGATCGACGGGGTAGGGCTCGACGTGATCGCCGAGGAGGTCAAGGCCCGCCATGCGGTGGCCTACCCGCTCAGTGGGATCTCGCCCTACCACCGCGACCTCGAGGTCGGCGGCGAGTACCAGTGGCGCCGAGAGGGCCCGCCGCACCTGTTCAACCCCGAGACCGTGTTCCGGCTGCAGCACGCCACGCGGGCCAAGCGCTACGACATCTTCGGGCAGTACACCCAGCTCGTCGACGACCAGGCCGAACAGCTGATGACGCTGCGCGGACTGTTCAAGACCCGCGCCGACCGCTCACCGGTGCCCCTGGAGGAGGTGGAGCCGGTCAGCGCCATCGTCAAGCGCTTCTCCACCGGCGCCATGAGCTACGGGTCCATCTCGCAGGAGGCCCACGAAACCCTGGCCATCGCCATGAACCAGCTCGGCGGCCGCTCGAACACCGGCGAAGGCGGCGAGGACGTCGACCGGCTGCTCGACCCGACCCGCCGCTCAGCCATCAAGCAGGTGGCTTCGGGCCGGTTCGGGGTGACCAGTGCCTACCTGGTGCATGCCGACGACATCCAGATCAAGGTGGCGCAGGGGGCCAAGCCCGGCGAAGGAGGTCAGCTGCCGCCGCACAAGGTGTACCCCTGGATCGCTGAGACTCGCCACTCCACCCCCGGAGTCGGCCTCATCTCCCCACCCCCGCACCACGACATCTACTCCATCGAGGACCTGGCGCAGCTCATCCACGACCTGAAGAACGCGAACCCGACGGCGCGGATCCACGTCAAGCTCGTCAGCCAGATCGGTGTCGGCACGGTCGCGGCGGGTGTGTCCAAGGCGCACGCGGACGTCGTGCTCATCTCTGGCCACGACGGAGGCACGGGAGCAAGCCCGCTGACCTCGCTGAAGCACGCCGGGACGCCGTGGGAGCTGGGCCTGTCCGAGACCCAGCAGACGCTGCTGGTCAACGGGCTCCGCGACCGGATCACGGTCCAGGTGGACGGGCAGCTCAAGACGGGTCGGGACGTACTCGTCGCCGCCCTCCTGGGGGCGGAGGAGTACGGCTTCGCCTCGGCACCGCTGGTCGTCTCGGGCTGCGTCATGATGCGCGTCTGCCACCTGGACACCTGCCCGGTCGGTGTCGCCACCCAGAACCCTGAGCTCAGGGCCCGGTATGAGGGTCGGGCGGAGTTCGTCGTCACCTTCTTCGAGTTCATCGCCGAGCAGGTGCGCGAGCTGATGGCCGAGCTGGGCTACCGCAGCCTGGACGAGATCATCGGGCGAGTCGACCTGCTGGACACCGCCGACGCCATCGCGCACTGGAAGGCATCGGGGCTGGACCTCGGGCCCATCCTCCATCGACCGGACCTGCCCACGGACACCGCCCTGCGCAGGACCACCGTCCAGGACCATCACCTGGACGAGGCACTCGACCACGAGCTCATCGCCGCGGCCCGTCCGGCCCTGAGCGACGGGACGTCCGTCCGGGGCGAGTTCGCGATCCGCAACGTCAACCGCACGGTGGGCACGATGTTGGGCTACGAGGTCACCACCGCCAGCGGGCCCGACGGGCTGCCGGAGGGGACGATCGACCTGACCCTGCACGGATCGGCCGGGCAGTCCTTCGCCGCTTTCCTGCCCCGCGGGGTCACGCTGCGACTCATCGGTGACGCCAACGACTACGTCGGTAAGGGCCTGTCCGGTGGTCGGGTGGTGGTGCATCCGCCCCATTCCGCTTCGTTCGCCGCCGAGGAACAGGTCATCGCCGGCAACGTCATCGCCTACGGGGCCACCTCGGGGCAGATCAACCTGCGTGGGGTGGTCGGCGAGCGCTTCTGTGTGCGCAACTCGGGGGCCATCGCGGTGGTCGAGGGTGTGGGGGACCACGCCCTGGAGTACATGACCGGCGGCACCGCCCTCATCCTGGGACGCACCGGCCGCAACGTCGCCGCGGGCATGTCCGGAGGCACGGCCTACATCCTCGATCTGGACGTCGACCGGATCAACCCCCTGGTGCGCGACACCGGCGATCTGGTGCTCGCCACCGTCGAGCCCGACAGCGAGGACGCCGACCGCGTTGCCTCGATGCTGCATGAACACATCGAGCTCACCGGCTCCACCGTGGCCGCCGAGATCCTGGACTCCGGTCCGGACTGGGCGCAGCGGTTCACCCTGCTCACCCCGCGTCAGTATGCGAACGTGCTGCGCATCCGCGCCGATGCCGAAGCGGCAGGCGAGGATCCGGACGGCACGCACGCCTGGCAGCTCATCCTGGAGGAGTCCCATGGCTGACCCGAGAGGCTTCCTGAAGCACCCCGAGCGCGAACCGCAGCCGTCTCGGCCGGTCCCCGTGCGGATCATGGACTGGAACGAGGTGCACACGGCCCAGGAGGACGCGGTGCTGCGCCGTCAGGCCAGTCGCTGCATGGACTGCGGCATCCCCTTCTGCCATCAGGGCTGCCCGCTGGGCAACCTCATTCCGGAGTGGAACGACCTGGCCCGACGGGGCAACTTCCGCGAGGCGATCGAGCGGCTGCACGCCACCAACAACTTCCCTGAGTTCACCGGTCGGCTCTGCCCTGCCCCCTGTGAGACGGCTTGTGTGCTGAGCATCACCCAACCTGCGGTGACCATCAAGCAGGTCGAGGTCTCCATCATCGACCGCGCGTTCGAGAACGGGTTGGTCACACCGCACGAGCCGGAGTGGCTCAGCGGCAAGACGGTGGCCGTCGTCGGGTCCGGCCCGGCGGGGCTCGCCGCCGCGCAGCAGCTGAGCCGGGCCGGTCACACCGTGCTGGTCTACGAGCGCGATGATGCCGTGGGCGGGCTGCTGCGGTACGGCATTCCCGAGTTCAAGATGGAGAAGTCGGTGCTGGACCGCCGCCTCGTGCAGCTGCGGGGAGAGGGCATCCGCTTCCGCACCAACGTCACCATCGGCGGCCAGGGACCCGACGACTTCACCCTGACCGAGCTGCAGAGCCGCTTCGACGCGGTCGTGCTCGCCACCGGCTCGACGGTCCCCCGCCCGCTGTCCATCGACGGCGCGGACCTCAAGGGGGTCCACCCGGCAATGGAGTACCTCGTGCCGGCCAACCGTGAAGCGCTGGGTGCCGAGCGCGGGATCTCCGCGGAGGGCAAGCACGTCGTCATCGTCGGCGGTGGTGACACGGGGGCGGACTGTTACGGCACCGCCATCCGACAGGGCGCCGCATCGGTCACCCAGCTCGATATCCGCCCGGAGCCCGCCGAAGAGCGTCCCGACGCCCACCCCTGGCCCATGTATCCCCTCATCCACCGCGTCGGTGACTCTCATGAGGAGGGCGGCGAGCGGGTCTTCGGCGTCAACACGGTCCAGGCTGCCGGCGACGAGCACGGGGTCGTCAACCACCTGCAGATCGTTAACGGTGAGCGCATCGACGGCACGTTCGACGAGGAGAGCGGCACCGAGCGCGACATCCCCGCCGACCTCGTGCTCATCGCCCTGGGTTTCACCGGCCCGGACGATGTCGCCGACGGACCGGGCGGGCTGGAACGCACCGGTCGTGGCGCCTTCGTGCGTAGCCAGGACTACGCGGTGCCCGACCAGGAAGGTCTCTTCGTGGCGGGCGACGCAGGGCGCGGTCAGTCGCTGATCGTGTGGGCCATCGCCGAAGGTCGCGCGTGCGCCTCATCCGTCGACGCCTATCTCACCGGGTCGGGCTCCACGCTGCCCTTCCCCGTGCAGGCCACGGATGCGCCACTGACCGTCTAGGCTCCCGGTCATGAACGTCACCGAGCGCTCCGACTCCGACGTGATCTGGCGGACCTCCTCCGTGCAGGTGAGAGCGTGCGGGGTGTCGTCGATGGACAACAACATCTACGTCGCGAGCTGCACGGCGACCGGGGCGCAGGTGCTCATCGACGCGGCCGACGATGCTTCGCGAATTGCCGCGCTCGTTCCCGGCGGGCTGGACACCCTGGACGCCGTCATCACCACCCATCGCCACTGGGACCACCACCGTGCACTGGTCGACGTGGTTGAAGCCAGCTCCGCAACCACGTATGCCGGTGCCGCCGACGCCGAGCATCTCCCGGCCCCGACCGATGTGGCGTTGCACCACCAGGACGTGGTGCGGGTCGGCAACCTGGAGCTCACGGTGGTCGCGCTGCGGGGGCACACGCCGGGGTCCATCACCCTGGCTCTGGCCGGAGGTGACGCCGAGGCTACGACCTTGCTGTTCACCGGTGACAGCCTCTTCCCCGGCGGTCCGGGTAAGACCGAGTCGGCCCAGGACTTCACCACACTCATGGACGACCTGGAGGATCGGGTCTTCGCAGTGTTCGGCGACGGCAGCTGGGTCCTTCCCGGTCACGGCGCCCGCACGACGCTCGGCGACGAGCGGCCCGCCCTCGGGCAGTGGCGTCAGCGCGGATGGTGAGGGCCCGGCTCTTACGATCTCGAAGGACAAGGGCCGACCCGGCGGTGCCGCCGGTCGCGTTGGTGCTGGGCGCAGTGGTGTCCGTGCAGTTCGGTGGCGCGATGGCGGTCCTGCTGCTACCGCTGGTCGGCGTCGTGCTGTCCGTGGCGCTGCGTCTGCTCTTCGCTGCGATGGCGTTGCTCGCCATGGTTCGACCGCGGTTGCGCGGCCACAGCCGAGGCGACTGGCTCGTCGTGACGTGGTTCGCCTTCACCTTGGTCGGGATGAACCTCGCCTTCTACGGCTCGCTGGCCAGGTTGCCCCTCGGGGTTGCGGTGACCATCGAGTTCCTGGGGCCGCTCACCCTCGCTGCAGTGCTCTCCCGACGCTTCAGCGACGGCGTCGCGGTCGCGGCCGCCCTCGTGGGGGTGGTGATGATCTCTGAGGTGCTCCGGGTGGGATGGACGGACATCGACCTCGTCGGCGTCGGCCTGGCCGCCACCGCAGGAGCCGGGTGGGCCGCCTACATCCTGGCCAGTGAGCGCACCGGAGCCCGCTATGACGGGCTCGACGGCATGGCGATCGCGATGTCCCTGGGCGCCGTCATGGTGGTGGCGGTCAGCGGCCTCGCCGGGCTGAACGCCGGTAGCGTGCTTCAGCCGAAGGTACTGGCACTAGGGTTCGCCGTCGCCTTGCTCTCCTCGGCAATCCCCTACTCACTGGAGCTGCTGGCACTGCGTCGACTGGCCACCGCAGCATTCGGTGTGCTCCTCAGCCTCGAGCCCGCGGTGGCTGCCCTCGCCGGTCTGCTCGTGCTGGGCCAGACCTTGCACACCTGGCAGATCACGGGCATGGCGCTGGTGGTACTGGCGAGCATCACGGTGCTCGGGCGTCCGAGACCAGGTCGGCGGACGCCGGCGGCAGCGGCCGGCTAGCCGAGGCCTCAGTCCCGCCCTGGGGACCCAGTCCGCTCGTTCGGATCGGCGAGATCGGCGGTGGTCGAGCCTGAGCGCGCGCCGCGCTGACCGGCTTGCTCGCGGTCTTCCTGGTGCTCGCGGTCCTCCAGGTGCTGGTGGTCCTCGTCGTGCTGGTCGTCGTGATCGTGGTGGTGCCGCGGCCGCGCCGAGAACTGCTCGAGGTGGGCCTCCTGCGGCTCGCGGCCGGCGGCGGCGTCGCGACCGCTCTTGAGCAGGCTCGCGACGGCGGTGACACCGAGGATGCCCACGATGAGCACCAAGGACAGCCAGATGGGAACGTCCGGGACGGCTTCGATGTGCTCACCGCCGTTCACGAACGGCAACGTGTTGTCGTGCAGTGCGTGCATGATCAGCTTCACACCGATGACGGCCAGAAGCACGGAGAGCCCGATCCCGAGGTAGACCAGCCGCTTGAGCAGGTCACCGATCAGGAAGTACAGCTGCCGCAGACCCATCAACGCGAAGATGTTGGCCATCAGCACCAGGTACGGCTCGCGGGTGAGGCCGAAGATAGCCGGGATGGAGTCCAACGCGAACAACAGGTCGGTTGTGCCGAGGGCGATGATCACGATGAACATCGGTGTGATCACAGACTTGCCGTCCTCGACCGTGCGCAGCTTGGTGCCGGCGTCCCAGGACTTCGTGGCCGGGAACCGCTTCTCCACCCAGCGCAACAGGGCGTTCTCCTCGAACTCGTCATCCTCGTGCGTATTTCCGCCCACGTTCTCTCGCAGGAGCTTCACGGCGGTGTAGATCAGGAACGCTCCGAAGATGTAGAAGACCCACGACCACTGGTTGATGGCAGCGGCACCCACGGCGATGAAGATCCCTCGGAGCACCAGGGCGATGACGATGCCGATCATCAGCGCCCGCTGCTGCAGCTCACGGGGCACACCGAACTTGGCCATGATGATCAGGAAGACGAAGAGGTTGTCGATGCTGAGGGAGTACTCGGTAAGCCAGCCGGCGAAGAACTCGCCGGCGAACTGTCCTCCCGAGAACACCCAGACTCCCACGCCGAAGGCGATGGCCAGACCGATGTACACCGACAGGGCGATTCCGGTCTCTCGCTTGCTGGGTTCGTGCGGACGACGACCGAGCACGAGCACGTCGAAGAGCAGGATCACGCAGACGGTGGAGAGGCTGACGATCCACAGCCACTGCGGAACCTCCATATGAGGCCTTTCGCGCGCGTCGGGCCCGGACCGATGGCCCGGGCGGGGTGTGACTCAGTATGAGGGCTAGGCGGTCGCATCCCGCATCTGACGCAGCTCCTTCTTGAGGTCCGAAACCTCGTCGCGCAGCCGTGCGGCCAGCTCGAAGTGCAGCTCGGTCGCGGCGGTGTGCATCTGGGTGGTGAGCTCCTGGATGAGGTTGGCCAGCTCGGAGGCAGGGAGGTCATCACCCCTGCGACCGATGCCGGCCACTGCGGCGTCGGCGGCCACAGTCCCGGCACCGTGGCCCCCTCGCTTGCCCCGGGACTGGCTGCGGCCACTGCCCATCAGCGCCTCGGTATCTGCATCCTCACGCTCGAGCATGTCCGTGATGTCCGCGATGCGCTTGCGCAGGGGTGTGGGGTCGATGCCCTGCACCCGGTTGTGCTCGAGCTGCTTGGCGCGACGGCGGTTCGTCTCATCGATCGCCTGGTCCATCGACGGGGTGACCTTGTCGGCGTACATGTGGACCTGACCGGAGACATTTCGGGCCGCCCGCCCGATGGTCTGGATCAGCGACCGGGTGGAGCGCAGGAAACCCTCCTTGTCGGCGTCGAGGATGCTCACCAGTGACACCTCGGGGAGGTCAAGACCCTCACGAAGCAGGTTGATGCCCACCAGCACGTCGTACTCCCCCATGCGCAGCTCTCGCAGCAGCTCGACACGACGCAGGGTGTCCACCTCGGAGTGGAGATAGCGCACCCGAACACCCTTGTCGAGCAGGTAGTCGGTGAGGTCCTCGGCCATCTTCTTGGTCAACGTCGTGACCAGGACGCGCTCGTCGCGCTCGGTGCGCATCGAGATCTCATGGAGCAGGTCATCGATCTGGCCGCGGGTGGGTTTCAACACCACCTCAGGGTCGACCAGACCCGTCGGCCGGATGATCTGCTCGACCACGCCACCGGCGGCCTTGGCCACCTCGTAGTCGCCGGGAGTGGCGGACAGGTAGACCGTCTGTCCGATCCGCTCCAGGAACTCCTCCCATTTGAGCGGGCGGTTGTCCATGGCGCTGGGCAGCCGGAAACCGTGCTCGACGAGCGTCCGCTTGCGCGACATGTCACCTTCGTACATGGCCCCGATCTGAGGCACGGTCACGTGGGACTCGTCGATGACCAGCATGAAGTCTTCCGGGAAGTAGTCCAGCAGACAGTTCGGCGCGGAGCCCGAAGGGCGACCGTCGATGTGCCGGGAGTAGTTCTCGATTCCCGAGCAAGAGCCCACCTGCCGCATCATCTCGATGTCGTAGCTGGTGCGCATCCGAAGCCGTTGGGCCTCCAGCATCTTGCCTTCGCGCTCGAACTGCTGCAGCTGCTGGCCGAGCTCGCTCTCGATGCCGGCGATGGCGCGTTCCATCCGCTCGGGGCCGGCGACGTAGTGGGAGGCCGGGAAGACGTACATCTCCTGCTCCTCGCGCACGATCTCGCCGGTCAGCGGATGCAGGGTGTAGAGCCGCTCGATCTCGTCGCCGAAGAACTCCGCCCGGACGGCGAGCTCCTCGTACTGCGGGATGATCTCCACCGTGTCGCCGCGGACTCGGAAGGTCCCCCGGGTGAAGGCCATGTCGTTGCGCTGGTACTGCATCTGCACGAACCGCAGCAGCAGCTCGTCCCGGTCGATCCGCTCCCCGACCCGTAGCCGCACCATCCGGTCGACGTACTCCTGCGGCGTGCCCAGCCCGTAGATGCACGAGACCGATGCCACGACCACGACGTCGCGCCTGGTCAGCAGGGAGTTCGTGGCGGAGTGCCGCAGGCGCTCCACCTCGTCGTTGATCGAGGAGTCCTTCTCGATGTAGGTGTCCGACTGGGGGACGTAGGCCTCCGGCTGGTAGTAGTCGTAGTAGGAGACGAAGTACTCGACCGCATTGTGTGGCAGCAGCTCGCGGAACTCGTTGGCGAGCTGGGCGGCCAAGGTCTTGTTCGGGGCCATCACCAGCGTCGGTCGCTGGACCGCCTCGATCAGCCAGGCGGTGGTCGCTGACTTGCCGGTCCCGGTGGCGCCCAGCAGCACGACATCGCTCTCACCCGCGGAGATACGTGAGGCCAGCTGCTCGATCGCCGCGGGCTGGTCACCGTTGGGAACGAAGTCGGACTCGACACGGATCGGGGCCACTGTGCGTTGCAGGTCAGTCGTCGGACGCATGCTCTCACGGTACGGGCCAGGACCGACCGACCCGTCCTCGGTTAGACTGGGTCCCAGTGGCGTCGTGGGCGGTACGCGTGGACGGGACCTGACGGACCGGTTCGCAACCCCCGTGACCCTCGTCCTCAACCCCTGCCGATGGACCGCTGTGGCGTCTGCCCCAACCTCAAGGAGAGCGATGAGTACCACCGAGGAAGCCCGTACAACCGATGGCGAGAAGGTGACGCCAAAGCTGGCACCGCGGGTGTTCGGCCCGGCTGCTGTCATCGTGTCGACCGTCGTGCTGTTGGCCATCCTCCTACCGGAACAGATGGCGACCTGGATCACCACCGCCAACGACACGGTCGTGGGCACGCTGGGCTGGTACTACGTGCTCATCACCTTCGGCTTCGTGGTGTTCTGCGCCTGGCTGGCCTTCTCCCGGTTCGGAGACATCAAGCTCGGCAAGGACGAAGAGGGCCCCGAGTTCGGACTGCTCTCCTGGTTCGCGATGCTGTTCAGCGCCGGCATGGGCATCGGGCTCATGTTCTGGGGCGTGGCCGAGCCGCTGAACCACTTCAACAACCCGCCACCGGGCACCGAGGGCTCTGCCGGTGAGCTGGCCACAGCGGCCATGGGCCGCACCTTCCTGCACTGGGGCGTTCACGCGTGGGCCATCTACGTCGTCGTCGGCCTGGCTGTGGCGTACGCCGTGCACCGCAGAGGCCTTCCCGTCTCCGTGCGCTGGGCCTTGGAGCCGATCCTCGGCGACCGGGTCAAGGGGTGGCTGGGCGACCTCATCGACACCCTGGCCATCGTCGGCACGCTGTTCGGTGTCGCCACCTCGCTCGGCTTCGGCGTCAGCCAGGTCGGTGCCGGAGTGGAGTTCCTGGGCTTCTTCGAGAACACGACGACCCTGCAGGTCATCCTCATCCTCGGCATCACCGTGATCGCCACCGCCTCGGTCGCCTCGGGCCTGGGCACCGGCATCAAGTGGCTGTCGAACATCAACCTGGGCCTGGCTGCCTTCCTGCTCGTCTTCGTGATCGTGGCCGGCCCGACGCTGTTCCTGTTCCGCGAGAGCGTCGCGGCGACGGGCTACTACCTGCAGAACTTCCTGAGCCTGTCGTTCGACACGATGCCCTACCAGGGTGAGGCCGGAGAGTCCTGGCTGGGCGGCTGGACCACCTACTACTGGGGCTGGTGGATGAGCTGGTCGCCCTTCGTGGGGATCTTCATCGCCCGCATCTCGCGGGGGCGCACCGTTCGGGAGTTCATCGGCGGCGTGCTGCTGGTGCCGACCCTGCTGACCATGGTCTGGTTCGTCGCTCTAGGCGGCACCGCCCTGTACCAGGAGGTGATGCAGGGCGGCGGCCTCATCGACCCCGAGGACGGCGTCTCCACCGACACCGCTTTGTTCCAGATGCTCGACCTCGTGCCCGGCGGCGCCGTGCTGAGCGGGCTGGCCCTGCTGATGATCGTCGTGTTCTTCGTGACCAGCTCGGACTCCGGCTCCTTCGTCGTCGATATGATCGCCACTGGTGGGAGCCCGAACCCGCCGCTGTGGAGCCGCGTGTTCTGGGCGGTTCTGGAAGGTGCGATCGCTGCGGCGCTGATCATCGCGGGGACGGCGAGCGGGAACCCGCAAGGCGGACTCGCGGCGCTGCAGACCATGGCCATCCTGGTGGCCGCTCCGTTCACGATCGTGATGATCCTGTCGTGTTTCGCGCTGGTGAAGTCACTGTCCGAGGAGCATCGGGAGAAGCTGCGCCTCGAGCGCGCCGTTCTGCGGCGTGAGATCGCCCAGGAGACGGCGGAGGCGCTGTCGAGCGGTAAGTACGATTACGTTGAGTCCAGCTCGCAGCAATCCAGCGGTCGCCGCTTCGGGCGTCGGTCCAGGTCCGAGCGCTAGACCGACC
>JBAUJO010000058.1:0-13646 GCA_049683875.1 Ornithinimicrobium sp. | reverse complement strand
CTGCCGGTGAACCTGGCCGCCACGCTCGCCCTCGAAGCACGCGTCAGCGTCTCGGGCGGCACGCGGCATACCGCTGAGCACCCGCGGACGGTGCTGCTCACCGGCGGCAAGATGACCAAGGCGCTGCACCTGGCCCGGGCCTTCCACCGCGCCGGCCACCGTGTCGTGCTCGTGGAGTCCGGCCGCTACCGGCTGACGGGGCACCGGTTCTCCCGGGCCGTGGATGCCTTCCACGTGGTGCCCGCCCCGCAGGACCCGGGTTACGTCGCCGCGGTGGTCGCCGTCGCCGAGCGCGAGGGGGCGGAGGTGTTCGTGCCGCTCAGCAGCCCGGTCTCCAGCGCCTACGACAGCCAGGTCCGCGAGGCCCTCGCCGGCCGGTGCGACAGCGTCCACGTCGACCCCCCGACGCTGGGCGTCGTCGACGACAAGGGTGCGTTCGCCCGCGCCGCCGCCGACCTCGGCCTGCCCGTGCCGGACACGCACCTGATCACCGACCCTGCACAGGTGCTCGACTTCGACTTCTCGGGTGCGCGCCGCCCGTACGTGCTCAAGAGCATCGCCTACGACCCGGTGCACCGCCTCGACCTCACTCCCCTGCCGTGGCCGACTCGCGCCCAGACCGAGGCTTTCGTCGCCTCGCTGCCCATCAGCGCCGAGAACCCGTGGATCCTGCAGGAGCTCATCGCCGGGCCGGAGTACTGCACCCACGGCACCGCCCGCGACGGGGAGCTCACGGCCTACTGCTGCTGCGAGTCCTCGGCGTTCCAGGTGAACTACGAGCACGTTGACAAGCCCGAGATCGAGCGGTGGGTGCGCACGTTCGTCCGGGCGCTCGGCGCCACCGGGCAGCTGTCGTTCGACTTCATTGAGACCGTCGACGGCACGCCGTACGCCATCGAGTGCAACCCGCGCACCCACTCGGCCATCACGCTGTTCGACGACCCCGTCGCGCTGGCCCACGCCTACCTCGACGCCCACACCACGACCCTGACGCCCCCTGCGAGCGCGCCTGCGACGTACTGGCTCTACCACGAGCTGTGGCGCCTGCTGCGCGCTCCGTGGCGGGTGGCCGAGCGGTGGCAGGTGCTGCGCAGCGGCCGCGACGCGATCTTCGACCCGCGCGACCCGCTGCCGTTCCTGCTGGTGCACCACCTGCAGGTGCCGAGCCTGCTGCTGGGCAACCTGCTGGCGCGCCGCGACTGGCTGCGCATCGACTTCAACATCGGCAAGCTCGTCGAGCCGGCGGGTGACTGAGCCATGACCACCGCCACACGCGTGCTGCACCTGGTCGGCTCGCCGACCAGTGAGTTCTACGCCGAGCTGTCCCGGCTGTACGCCGCCGGCTGCTGGGAAGCGACGGCCGATGGAAGCGGGCACGCCGCGTCGCTGGCCTACGTCAGCCCGGACGGCAGCTGGCGTTTCCCGGCCGACCTGCGCCCCACGACGCTCGCCGCAGCGGCACCGATGAGCCTGGCGCGCGCCGTCGACCACATCGCGGCCCTGGGCCCGCACGTCATGGTGCCGCAGATGTTCTGCCGTGCGGGAATGACGTCCTACCGGGCGCTGTTCGACGTGCTCGGCGTGCCCTACGTCGGCAACCCGGCCGCGGTCATGGCCCTGGGGGCGGACAAGGCGACCACCCGCGCGGTGGTCTCGGCGGCGGGCGTCTCGGTGCCCGAGGCCGAGGTGCTCCGCCCCGGCCAGCAGGCCACGCTGCAGCCTCCGGTCGTGGTGAAGCCCGTGGACGCCGACAACTCGCACGGGGTGACGCTGGTGCGCGACCGCGACGGGTTCGCCGCGGCCCTCCAGAGCGCCTGGCGGCACTCCGACGCGGCGCTGGTCGAGCGGTACGTCGAGCTGGGCCGGGAGGTCCGCTGCGGGGTGCTGGAACGTGACGGCGAGCTCGTGAGCCTGCCGCTGGAGGAGTACGCGGTCGACCCCGACACCAAGCCCGTCCGGGACGAGGCCGACAAACTGGCCCGCAGCGCCGGAGGCGAGCTGCACCTGGTCGCGAAGGGCACCGAGCACGCATGGATCGTGCCCACCGCCGACCCGGCCACCGAGGTGGTGGGAGCCGCGGCGCGGCGCTGCTTCCAGGCGCTGGGCTGCCGCGACTACGGCCTCTTCGACTTCCGCCTCGACCCCTCCGGGCACCCATGGTTCCTGGAGGCCGGGCTGTACTGCTCGTATGCGCCCACCAGCGTGGTGGCCGTGATGGCCGAGGCAGCGGGCATCGCCCTGCCCGACCTGTTCGCCACTCAGGTGGAGGCGGCCCGCCGCCGCGCTCCACAGACCCCCGACGAAGGAGCACTCCGATGAACATCGCACCCCTGGAGCCCGTGGGCGCCGTCGTGACCGACCTGCCGCTGGCCGACGTCACGGCCGAGGACGCAGCGGGTCTCGCACAGGTCCTCGCCGAGCACGGCGTCCTCGTCTTCCCCGGGCAGCACCTCGACAACGACACGTTCACCGGGTTCCTCCGCCGGTTCGGCGACCTGACCTTCACGGTCGGTGAGACGCCGGTCGAGGGCCACCCCGACCTCAACCTCATCAGCAACGTCGGGCGCACCAGCCCTCCGAAGAGCACCTTCCACGTCGACACCAGCTACGTCGCCCACCCCCCGGCGTACACCGCGCTGCGTGCGGTGACCATCCCCGAGCAGGGCGGCGCGACCCTTTTCACCAACCAGTACCGCGCCTACGAGACGCTGCCCGAGGAGCTGCGGGACCGGCTCGACGGGCACACCATCACCCATCAGGTCACCGGCCTGGATCTCGGGGAGGACGCCGAGACCTCGGCCGAGCACCCCGTCTTCCGCGAGCACCCGCTCACCGGGCGTCGGTCGCTGTACCTGTCGACCCCGGCCCGCTGCGTCGCCGTCAGCGGTTTGGACGACGACACCGAGGCCGAGGTCGTCGTGCGCATGCTTTTCGAGCACTCCACCAGCCCGGAGAACACCCTGCGGCACGCCTGGTCGGCCGGGGACGTGGTGATGTGGGACAACGCGTGCGTGCTGCACAAGGCCGACCACAGCGGGGTCGTCGGCGACCGCGTGATGCACCGCGGGATGGTCGCGAGCTACCCCGCCGTCGGCTGAGCGAGCAGACCCCTCCCCCGCGATTCAGCGTTGCGACAGCACCGCCGGCACGGGCACTAGAGCTGCAACCCCAGTTCCACGACCCCTTCCGACACCGCACGGATGGGCGCGTTGCGATCGCGGGCGTGCTTGCGCAGGCGCTCGAAGGCCTGGTCCACGGTCTCGTCGTGCGCATGCGCCACGATCCCTTTGGCCTGCTCGATCACCACGCGCGTACGCAAGGCCAGGCGCAGCTGCTCGTTCAGCTGCTCCTGCTGTCGCACCTGTGAGCCGTTGATCAGCAGCCCGGTGCACATGTCGGCCAGGACCTGCACGGCCTCCAGATCCGCCTCGGACCACTCCCGTGGCTCGTAGGAGTAGAGGTTGAGTGCACCGACGACGCAGTTCCGCAACGACATCGGGATGCCCGCCACCGCCCCGATCCCCAGTGCAGCGGCGGTGGCCCGGTACTGGTCCCACCCCTCGCCCTTGCGGGCCAGGTCGGCCACCGCCACCACCTCGCCGGTGCGGCAGGCCTGCACGCACGGCCCCTCCTGAGACTCGCCCTGCGCGAGCTCGAGGGGGGCGAGGCTTTCGGGGACTGCAGTGTCGAAGACTACCCGGCCCTCCACCAGCAAGAAGACCCCGCTGCCGGCCAGCCCGAAGACCTCGGTGGTGCGCTCGGACAACCCTTGCACAGTGGCGTCCACGTCATATGGCGTGAGCAGTAGGCCCGCGAAGTCCGACACGGTCCGTAGAAACAGCTGATGGTCGTACACACGATCACCCTCTGGCCGTTCTCGTCACTGCGCGACGATCACCAGCGCTCTGGCGGGCGAACTTCGCCGGTACCAACGAAAAAACTGGGACCTTGACGTTACCCGCGCAGCCGCTCCAGGGCAATGGGCCGGCACGGCCTGGCGCGCCTGAGAACCGATGTTTGGTGAACTCCGCATAACGGCTCAGATGGGAAGCGCTTTCCCTCTAGCGCCGCCCTAGTCCCCCGGTCTACTGTCACCAGACGCGGCCCCAGACCCCGGTCGCATTCAGTGGTGTGTTGCTCCAGACCTCGGCAGCAGTCTTGTACTCACGGGCTATGCACGGGAGGAAACACGCACATGACGCGACGGATGTTCGCACCCTCACTCGCTCACGGATCGGTCACACCGTGAGCGACACGACGAAAGATCCCGCGGCACCAGCGCACGACATGAGCGCTCCGCACACGACGATGGACATCGGGCAGGCGATGGGCGCCGCGAGTCCCCGACCCACGGTGCGGGAGCTCATCATCCAGCTCACCGAGCTGCAGGACGGCCTGCGCCTTCCCGACCAAGGGTGGGCGCAACGCCGGTCGCTCATCGACCGACAAGCACTCGTGGTCAGAGAGCTGCGCTCCAGGCGCATGTCGTCATCCGCGGACGGGATCATCTGGGATCCCACTGACCAGGGCCCGAGGTCGGGGCCTTCCGATCAGGCAGCGAGGTAGCAGCCGGTGGTGGTGCTCGGCGCCACCACCGGCTACCCCGCGGGCGGGCTACCGCCCCGCGCGTGCTTCGGCGGAGCCTGAGGTGACCGCATGGGGGTCCTCCGGCCCCGCGAGCGCGCCAGGCACCGTTCGCCGCCCGGCTGCGACCAGGAGCAACCACCCGGCGAAGCTCATCTCGCCCACGACCGACGGCACGGCGACGATGGCGAGGAAGACGTCGGCGTAGGCCTCGTAGTCGGCCAGCAGCACGTGGGCGACCGTGTCGAGGATGTAGGCCGCGCCGGCGGCGAACAGCAGCCACGCGATCCACCGCGGGCCGTGGGCCTTGAGCAGAAGCAGTGCTACGACCACGAGGTGGGCGCCGAAGGCGGCCAGACCGGCGACCCAGGTGAAGTCGAAGGTCTGCACGGCCAGGAGGACGGCGTCGTCCTGCGCCTGCCCGAAGGCGCCTGGGCTGCCGACCAGCCAGAGGGCGACGTAGAGGCAGCCGAGGGCGGCCCCCAGCACGACGGTGTAGGTCAGCCGGAACCACGCCGCGAGCAGCGACAGGTCGCGGTGGACGGGCCGGAAGAGCACCCACAGCGCCCACGCCACGACGACGTCGATGACGAAGATGCCGAGGAAAGCCACGGCACCCAGGCGGAACCCCAGCTCGGAGTCCTGCAGCGCGGTCGCGGTGCCTGATGGGTCACCGGGCTGGAGGACGGGCGTCAGCGCCAGGAAGTTGGCGCCGATGGCGAGCACGAAGATCGCGAGGTAGCCGGCTGCCGCCCAGCTGGCGGCGACACGCGGGGTGGTGGTCGTGGCGGTCATGTCAGGTCTCCTGTCGTGGTGGGTGGGTGATCGCCTAGAGGGTCAGCGCGACCTTGCCGCGAGCCTGTCCGCCGGCGACGTGGTCGATGGCTTCGGCTGCCTCGTGCAGCTCGAAGGTCCGCTCGAGCGGCGGACGCAGGCTCCCCCTGTCGACCAGCTCCCTCAGCTCGGCGAGATCGGTGGCGCTCTCCTTGCTCAGCATCGAGGTGAGCCGCTGGCTGACGAACCGCGACAGGGCCAAGGCTGCGAGCTGCCGGTGGGTGCCGCCCAGCCAGCGGTCCCCGCCCTCGCCGCCGACGATGACCAGGGTGCCCCGGTCGGTCAGCAGGCGACGCAGCTGTCGGATCGGACGCTGGCCCGCGATGTCGAGCACGACGTCGTACCGGGTGCCGTCGGCGAGGCCGTCGCGCGTGTAGTCGATGACGCGGCGAGCGCCCAGAGAGCGCACCATCTCGGCCTTGGCCCCGCTGGCCACGCCTGTGACCTGGGCCCCGTATGCCGTGGCGACCTGCACCGCATACGACCCCACACCGCCTGAGGCACCGATGACCAGCACGTGGTCACCCGCCTGCACCCGGGCCGCGTCCCGCACCGCCTGCAACGCGGTGAGCCCGGAGACGGGGAGCACCGCCGCCTCGGCGAAGGTGAGCCGGCTCGGCTTGCGAGCGACCCGGCTTCGCGGGATGAGCGCGAACTCGGCGAACGAGCCGTCCGCCGTGCCCATGACCTCGTCACCGACGGCCACGGTGCTCACCTTCTCCCCGACCCGAGTGACGACGCCGGCGACGTCGCGACCGGGCACGGGGTACTTGGGCCCGCGAAGCCCGAAAACCATCCGGACGGCGTAGGGGCGCCCGGTCATGAGGTGCCAGGTGCCCCGGTCGACACCCGCCGCCCGGACTCGGACGACCACCTCGTCCCGGCCGGGAACCGGCTCCGGGATATCGGCCACCGCAAGCTGGTCGCTTCCGCCGTAGGTCTTCTGGGTCACCGCGCGCATGATCGCTCCTATTTCTTACGTCGTAAGTAATTACCCAAACAGAACCATACGCTGTATGGTTTGTCAAGATCACGCATACAGCTGCGAAGGAGAGGCACATGGCGGGACGGCCACGCTCAGGGGCCGAGCGACTCAGCCGCGAGGCGGTGCTTGCGGCTGCGGTAGAGCTCGCGGACTCCGATGGGCTAAGTGCGCTGTCGATGCGCTCAGTGGCACGGCAGCTCGGGGTCGAGGCGATGTCGCTCTACCACCACGTCGCCAACAAGGAGGCGCTACTCGACGGAATGGTAGACACGGTGTTCGCGGAGTTCCACGCCCCCGAGCCGGGAGCCGCCTGGCGCAGCGAGCTGCGGGAGCGGTCGCTGACGGCTCGGGACGCCCTCAAGCGACACCCGTGGGCGGTGGGGTTGATGGACTCGCGCCGCAACGCTGGTTATCAGACCCTCGTACACCACGACGCGGTCATCGGGTGTCTTCGCGAGGCAGGCTTCTCACTGGCGCTCACCGCCCACGCGTTCGCCGTCCTCGACTCCCACCTCTACGGCTTCATGGTCCAGGAGCTGAGCATGCCCTTCGAGCCGGGGCAGGACCTGGCCCTGCTCGGCCAGCAGATCACGGCCGCGCTGCCGGAGGGCGAGCTTCCCTACTTCCGCGAGTTCACGCTGGAGCACGCTCTCCAGCCGGGGTATGACTTCGGGGACGAGTTCGAGGTCGGCCTCGACCTCATCCTCGACGGACTCACCGATCGCCTCACCGCGGAGCATTCGCAGGAAAGGCCCGAGCCCTCCGCCGGCTAGGTGCCCTCAGCGAGGTCGACACACGTGGGGTCGACCCCCGCTGCCGTCCCACCCGCCTGGGCGAGTGCTCGTGCCCGCACGTCTCCGTCACTGCAGAACCCGGCTCGACTGCGCTTGAGACAGAGCAGACCCAGCAGGTGGCCGTCGGTGGTCACCACTGCTCGGCGCCGCTCGCCGTGCGAGAGCAGGATGCGACGCGCCTCCTCGACCGAGGTTGCGGGGTCGATCGTCCGTCCATTCAGCGCCGAGTGCTCCACGGCCGGCTTGGAGTCGTCGACCGGGGGCGGAAGGTCGTGGCGCACCAGCGTCCCCAGTAGCCGACCGGCCTCGGTGATCAGCAGCATGTGCACGTGGTCGTCCTCGAGGGCGAGGCGTGCGTCGCCGACAGTGGCGGCGGGGCCGAGCGTCTTCGGCAGCCTGACAACGACGTCGTAGACGCTCTGGGCCGTCGTCCTGGTCATCCGTGGCCACCGTCCTCAGCACTGTGGTGGTGCAGCACCGGTCTCACGATCGCATGAGGCCCGGAGCACCAGCCGTGTTCCCATTCTAGATGTCGCGCGCGACAGGAAGACGAGTCGGCCTACGCCCTCGCGCATCAACGGATGTGGACGCAGCCCGGGTTCTCAGACCTTGGTTGGCCCGCTACGCTCTGCCCGCGATCCCGTTGCCGGACTGGGACCTGCCAGACATCCCTTTCCCCGACCTCCCGTCCATCCCGTGGCCCGACGTCTCCCTCCCTGACTGGTCACTGCCAGCCTGGGTAGAGCCGGTCCGCGACGTACTCGGCTTTGCGTGGCCGGTGCTGCTCGCCGGTGGCATCGCGTACGCCGAGCTCAGGCGCCGACGGGACCAGGACGCACGCAAGCGCGAGGCTGATGCGAGTGCCGACCGGGAAGGGCACTGAAGACGACCACGGCGAGCCGCAAGGGAACCCGTCACCGCTCAGCGATCCCCTGCGGGACGAGCCAGCCCAACCCGTTGGACGAATGGTCTGTTGGCCCCGGTTGTGGTTGGTCAAGTGGGCCGGTTGGTGGTGTTACCCGAGGGTCTTCTGAGTCCTTGACCACGTGGTGTAGCGCGACGGTCGCTGAGGTCGTCTCGCGCCTAGCCCTCCGAGAGGGCTGGTAGGAATCCACCATGCACTACTTAACCATCCTCACTGCTTTCGTCCCGGCGGCGATCGGCCTTGTTGGGGTCGCCGCGGGTGCCTGGCTTGCCGATCGTGGACAACACCAACAGTGGGTTCGCGAACGGAAATCGAGGCCGTGTCCGACTACGTCGAAGGCGCCAACCTTCTGATGGACCGCTTCCTCGATGGCCCCGCCCCCTCACCAGGGGAGCGCGTCCGATGGCTCAACGGCATCCAGTCAGGTCGTACAGCTATTCACCTGCTTTGCCATCCCGAGAAGAGGGGGCCGGCGTCAACCCTTGCCCGTCGCGTGTACGCGCTCGAGACCGATAAGTCCCGAGAGGCAAGCAATGCAGCGATTGAGGCGGTCAAGGCTCTGGTGGACCTAGCGCGATCCAAGATTCAACCGACGCGTAGGAGCGCAGCGCGACATCACTAATTGAGGCTTGACCGAGCGGCGTCACCACGCAGTCCACCAGGCTTACTCGATACCCGATCCCCGATCGGTGACCGTGGGTCGCAGAGCTTGGTCGGTCCGGCCGAGCTGGCCATTCGCCGCATGCGGTTCGGCAAACGAGACGTCCGGACATGCTTGTGAGCCGCGCGGATTTGTCGAAGAGCGGACTTTGTCGTCGATCCCTCGAAGTGCAGATCGTTTCATCTTGCCGCTCGCGTCAGCGAAGCAGAGTTCGTCGATGTGTCGATCGAGCGTCGTGTCGATCGAGCGTCGAGTGAGTCGTCACGTACTCAGAACCGGTCAGAAGGGCCGCCAAATGAGGAGGAGCACCATGGGACACATCACCGCTTTTGAGTCCGTCACCCTGGACGGCGTCATGCAGGGCCTGGGCCGCGCCGACGAGGACACCCGGGGCGGCTTCACCCACGGCGGTTGGGGCGAGGGTTTCGCCGACGAGGTCTCGATGCAGTTCGCGATGGAGGGCATGGGCGAGGAGGGTGCGCTGCTCTTCGGGCGGCGCACCTACGACGACATCCTCGGCTACTGGTCGGGCATCGGGCAGGACAACCCGTTCACGGGTTACCTGCTCGGCACTCAGAAGTACGTCGCCTCGCGGTCGCACGCGCCGGCCACCCACCCCAACACGCAGATCCTTGTCGGCGAGGCTGTCGTGACAGTGGCCAAGCTCAAGGCCGAGACCGACCTCCCGCTCACCGTGTTGGGCAGCGGAGAGCTCATCCGTTCGCTGCACGCCGCCGGTCTGGTCGACACGCTAACGTTGCAAATCCACCCGACCCTGCTCGGCTCCGGCACCCGGCTCTTCGGCCAGGGCGACCGGACAGACATGCGTTTGCGACGATCGCTCGCGACGACCACTGGCGTCGTCATCGCCGAGTACGACGTCCGCCACCGCACCAACCAGGAGGCCCAGGCCTGATGCGCTACACGCTGCTGTTGCACTACCCGGAGGGCGACGCCGACACGCTCGGCCAGGAGGCCATCGAGGCGGGACAGCAGGCCTTCGCGGCGTACGCCGACGTGCTGCACCGCGCCGGGGTGCTCGTCGCCGCGGAGGTGCTGGAACCTTCCTCGATGACCACGACGCTCACCACGGTCGACGGCACCCTGACCGTCCAGGACGGCCCGTTCGCCGACACCAAGGAGCAGCTCGGCGGGACCTTCGTCATCGACGTATCCGACCTCGACGCCGCCCTCGACTGGGCCGGGCAGGCGCCGCCCGTGCACTGGGGCGCGGTTGAGATCCGGCCCGGCGCGACGCACACCGTGGACGGCGTGTGGGTGCCCAACACCTGAGCGCCCGGGACGCCGCCGAACGCGTCGCCGGCACGTCGTACGGCCACCTGCTAGCCCGGCTGGCAGCTTCCACCGGAGACATCGCGTTGGCCGAGGACACGCTGTCGGCGGCCCTGGAGGAGGCCCTGCGCCGGTGGCCCGAGGACGGCGTCCCTGACAATCCGGAGGGATGGATCCTTACCGTCGCCCGCAACCGCCAGCGCGACACCTGGAAGTCGGCTGCCCACCGCACTGCGCGTCCGCTCGAGCACGCTGAGCACGTCCTAGCCGGGTCCACCGGCCCCAACGACCTTAACGTCGACGCTGTGGGCGACCGCCGGCTGGAGCTGATGCTCGTGTGCGCTCACCCCGCGATCGACGCGGCTGTGCGTGCACCCCTGATGCTTCAGTCAGTGCTCGGCATCGACGCCGCCAGGATTGCCCGGGTCTTCGCCGTCTCGCCGGCCGCCATGGCGCAGCGGCTGGTACGCGCGAAGAAGCGGATCCGCACCACGCGCGTCCCTTTCGCGGTGCCCGACCGCTCGGTCCTCACCGACCGCCTCCCGGCCGTGCTCGAGGCGGTATACGGCGGCCTCGCCGCGACGTGGGACGACGACGCGGCGGAAATCGACTCACTCGCCCGCGAGGCGCACTACCTCGCCGTCACGCTCGCCGGGCTGCTGGGCGACGAGCCCGAAGCGTGGGGGCTCGCAGCGCTCGCCACGTTCACCCTCTCCCGCGCACGACCGACTGGCGCAGGGTACGTCCCGATCGACGATCAGGACCCCGCCGGATGGGACGCCGACCTCATCGCCGAGGGTGCGGCCTACCTGCGGCGCGCCAGGTCCGCCGACGCCCCCGGGCGCTTCGCGCTTGAGGCCGCTATCGGAGCCGTGCACGCCGACCGCCGGCGCACAGGCGTCCTCGACCTACCCGCGTTGCACACGTTGTACGACGCGCTCGTGCTCGTGTCACCCACCCTCGGCGCCCAAGTGGCAAGGGCAGCCGTCGTTGGCCGGACCGACGGACCCGAGGCCGGGCTCGCGCTCCTCGACGAGTTGGGCGCCGACCCGATCGCAGAGGCCTTTCAGCCGTGGCACGCCGCCCGCGCCGACCTGCTCGCGCGCGCCGGGCTTAAAGACGAGGCGGCTGCGGCCTACCACCGGGTCGCCGAGCTCAGCGACGCTGAGAACGTGGTGACCTTCCTGCTCCGAGCTACCTAGGTCTGAGCAGGCCCTCAGGTCGACAACCGGCCGGGCCTTCGCGACACGACTAGGCGTCGGCCGCCTGCGCTGCCCTGAACGTCCGGGTGGCGCTGACAGCGGCGATGAGCAGGGGCGCGCCGAACGGGGCGGCGGCCCACAGCCACAACGTCGGATTGGGATCCCCGTTCGGGCACCGGCGACCGCCGTGCTCAGCGATGTTGATGTCGCAGCCTCAAGGCCGGGACCTGCCTGGCTTCGTGCGGTCGGTCTCGGGGTCCGCCAAGGCTCTGATCCGGGTAGACCTCATTGTCGAGCTGGCCGTTGTCGTCGGTCAGGATGCGCCTATGGTGAGTGGTCAAAGCGGACCCAGTACATCTCGGGGGTCAGTGGCCAGGTCGAGGTCTTCGAGCACCCGAAGCAGCTGCCGCTCCTCGTACCGGAAATGGCTCTCCATGACGGCTGCGACACCCTCGAGGTGATACCCCAGCTCCTCCGCTGATGCACCGCGGTCCACCGCGGCCTGCAGACCGCCAAGCAGGTGAGCGATCATCGAGTGTTCCTGACTCAGTGAACGCAGGACCGGACCCAGCTCTGGATACGCGGCAACGATCGCGGGGAACAAGGTGCGATCCTCACCCCGGTGATGACCGTTCAGGGCCGTGCAGAAGCCATGACAGAACAACAACAGGTCACGCATGGCCACACGGTCCAAAGCTGCGTCGGCGACAGACTTCTGGGTGACCTCAAGGGCCTCACGAAGTCGCCTGTGCACTTCACGCAGCTCGTGGCTCCAGGCGATCAGCCTGGTCGTCTCGCGCTCAGTCACGCGAGAACGAAGGGTGCAACGCCAACATCGACGTCCTCCTTCGATCCGACGCCTCCACGCCTGACACGGTCTGCCACCGGCACGCGACGCTATCGCGAACCTACCTCGGCAGACCCTGTAGCGTCGACCGATTCAACCCGCGGATGCCCTGTCGGCAATGGCAGCAGCCGTCCCACAGGTGAGCGTCGTGCGATAGCGCGACGCGCGCCGACGCGGTTGAAACGAGGTCGTCGCCGTATCCGTTTGGTGGAGCTGAGGGGAATCGAACCCCTGACCTTCTCATTGCGAACGAGACGCGCTACCAACTGCGCCACAGCCCCGAGTGCCTGACTCGACGTGGAAGGCTACCACCGTCGCGGGGGCCGGTCCGAGTCGCCTCACACTGCCACGCGACGCTGCGGCCACCCTACCGAAAGTCTGAGGCAGGGTGCCGTTCATGCTCACGATCAGCCGGCTCGCCGACTACGCCGGGGTGACCGTGACCGTGGCCGTGGCCGTGGCCGCGGTGCGGCACTACCACAAGATCGGACTACTGCCCGAGCCCCGCCGTGATCACTCCGGATACCGCCGCTACGACGCGGCAGCGGTGGTGCGACTGATCCGCATTCACACCCTCGCCAGCGCCGGCGTGCCACTCGGACGGGTGAAGGGCCTCTTGGACGCCGACCCCGAGCGGTTCACCGAGGGGGTCCGCGATATCGACAAGCGACTCCGGGCCCAGGTGCGTCATCTGCAGGAGACCCGCAAGCGGCTCGCCCGTCTCGCGACCGGGGACCAGATGGCGCTTCCGGCCAGCGTGGTCTCCAACCTCGACCGGCTCCGCGGGCTCGGCATCGACGAGCAGTATGTGCAGCGCGAGCGGGACGCCTGGATCATGGTCGCCGCACAGATCCCGGAACAGATCGACGCTGTCATCGCGCAGAAGCACACGGATCTGGATGACCCCGAGATGGTGCGGCTCTACACCCTGCTCAGCGGAGCACTCGACTGGTCGGCTCACGACCCGCGTGTGGTCGAGGTCGCAGACATCTTGGACCGTATCGCCGCTCGTGCCGCGAAGGCTGGAAGGTCACACGCTGACTGGTTCGACGGCAGCTTCGTCGCACCGTTGGACGCCACGATGGCCGAGTCCGCCCCCGCAGTCAAGCGTCTGCTGACCCTGCTTGAACAGCGAGGCTGGATGGGCTGGACTCGTCTCGAACGCATCCACACTGAGTAGCGGGACGGGGACGATCCGAGCCGCGGATCTAGGCGAGGTCGCGGATGGCCACCGGAAGGTCTTCGAACTCCTCGTCCAACGAGAGAGCCGTGCCGTCAGCGGGCAGCTGCTCCGGCATCGGGAAGGACACCGCCTTGGCCTTCAGCGTGTAGGTCGGCGGTGGCACGGGGACCGGCTGCCACGTCCCCTGCGGAGCGGCTGCGGGAGGGCCGGTGGGCTCCGTGATGGCGTTCACCGCCACCTTCGGCACGTCGGCGGCCACCTGCACCACGCGGTCGACGTCGTAGACGTTATCGCCGCGCCCGCGAGCGGTGACGGCCGCGGGGGGCTCGGCCGGGGCC
>JBAUJO010000057.1:0-23377 GCA_049683875.1 Ornithinimicrobium sp. | reverse complement strand
GCGCCGCACCATCTCCCCTCGGGCCACGCGCGCAGCGTCGATCCGGTCCATGCCCACCCCCACCGCCGCGGTCGCCGCGGCCCGCGCCCGCGCTCGTTCTGACTCCCGCGGCATCCGGAAGCGGACGGCCTTGGCGCTGGCCTTCTGGGCCAGGGTGAGCAGGTCCGGCGCCTCTGCCCGACAGAGCGCGTCCCAGACCGGCAGCGCGACCCCGTGCTCGATGCCGACCTGCTCGCGCACCCTGTCCAGCAGGTGGTTGACCCACGGCACCCGCTCGTGGTCGGCCCCCCGCAACCCCGCCAGCCGCAGGGTCGCACGCTCGACCGAGACCGTGGTGTGCTGGCGCGCGATCTGGACGACCGGCTGGCCGAGGCGGGCCGTCAACGCACGCGCCCGACGCACCGTCTCGGGGTCCAGGTCCAGGCGTGGGGGGAGGCTCGAGGGACGTAACGCCGGGGTGGTGGATGTGCTCACGGCATCCCTCCGTCGTGGGTGCGGTCGAAGGCGGTCAGGCCGTCGATCACGGTCCGCCGGGCAATGGGCAGGGGCGCATGCGCGTGCTCGAAGCGGGGTAGGCCCGACGGCTCGCTCGACATCGAGGTCTCGCTGTCGAGCCCGGGCGGGCCGTCCCAGATCACGTAGGTCGCCGCCCCGCCCGGCCTCAAGAGGCCGCCATCGACGCCTCCCATCGCGTATCCCGCACGGGTGTGCGCGGCGAAAGCCTCGGTGACACTCAGGCGCTCGTCGGCGCAGTGGTGAGTGACGGCGGCGCGGACCCCGCCCCAAGGGTCAAAGGGCGTGACCGGACTGTCGGAGCCGAACGCCAGCCGAGCTCCGGCGCGGACCATGGATCGCAGCGGCAGCACCGACAGGGCCCGTTCGCGGCCCAGCCGTGCGGCGTACATCCCGTCGACGCCGCCCCACACGGCGTCGAAGGCAGGCTGGGCACTGACCCACACGCCCAGGTCGGACAGCACGTCGAGCGATGCCGCGTCCGCCAGCTCGACGTGCTCCAGTCGATGTCCGGCGGCACGGATGGCCTCCCGCCCCACGATCTCGGCTGCGGCGCGGAGTCCTTCGGTCACCGCCCCCAAGGCAGCATCCCCGATGACGTGGGTGCCGGCCTGTAGACCGGCCCGGGTGCAGGCCACCACGTGGTCGCGGATCGCAGCAGCGTCCAGGTACCCGTAGCCGTAGTCACCGCTCGGTGCGCCGGTGTCGTCCAGGTACGGCTCACGCAGGTGGGCGGTCCGCGATCCGAAGGAGCCGTCAGCACACAGGTCTCCTGCCAGACCGATCACCCCGAGGTGACGGTGCAGCTCGGCGGCACGCTCGCTGTCGTGGACCAGCTCGCCCCAGTAGGCCACGGTGTGCGGCCGGCCGGCCCGGGTCCCCGCCTCGAGCACATGGTGGATGTCGTCGAACGAGGTCAGGTGAGCAGCGCCGGTCTCGTGCACCAGGGCGATGCCTTGCTCCGCGGCCGCCCGCAGGGCCAGGTCGAGGTAGTGCTCACGGTCGGCCGGGGTCATCCCGGCGGTGAACGCCCCGGTGACCGTCGCGAAGGCGTCTCGCGTCACCAGCCCCGAGCCGTCCCATCCGTCAAGGCCGTGGACACGAGCGACCGCAGCCATCGCCGAGGACACGCTGGCCGAGTGGGCGTCGATCCGCGGGGCGTAGACCACGCCGCCGTACGAGGCGCGGTCCAGCTCGGTCGCGGTGAGGGCTCGGCGTTCCACCCAGCGGGTCTCGTCCCACGAGTGCGCATAGATCGGCCGCCCGCGCGTGTGGCGTGCTGCCGACTCGATGAACCGCAGCGCCTCGCTGATCGACGCCGTCGTCGACAGGTCGATGCCGTCCAGGCCCTGTCCGGTCATGGTCAGGTGGACGTGAGCATCGCAGAACGCGGGCGTGACGAGGGCTCCGTCGGCGTCGACGACCTGGTCACCGGCCGATGGGTCCAGCTCGCGCAGCACCTGCCGCGTGCGCTGCTGCGGGCCGATCCACACGACCCGGTCGGCCTCGGTGAGCATGGCCTCTGACGGCCCGGCGTCCGGTGTGGCGCCGGGGGCCGCCCCCGCGTAGATCCGGGCGCGGTGAAGCAGCGTGCGGGCGGGGCGACTCATGGGTCAGTAGTCTGCGCTTCCGAGCGCCGTGCGTCGAAAGCCGCCCGGACCCCGGGCCGCGAGCGCACCAGATCCAGGGCGAGCTCAGCATGACCGGGCGCGTAGCCGTTGCCGATGACCATGGTCACGTCGGCAGCCACCCCTTCGGCTCCCAGAGCCGCGGCGGCGAAGTCGGTGGCCATGGAGAAGTAGACGACCGTGCCCCCCTCGGCGGTCGCCAGGATCGCCGGTTGTTCGCACCCGGGCACGTCGACGCAGACGACGGTCAGCTCGGCGGGTCCCCCCGCCTGCGTGACGACGCGCGCGACCTCGACCGGGTCGCGAGCGTCGGCGACCACGACGAGCTCGGCTTCGCCCGCCTCCGTGACCTGCTGAGCCTCGACATCGTTACGCACCACGGCGATGCGGTGTGCCGCGCCGACCCGCCCTGCCGCGGCCAGGGACAGCATCCCCGACTTTCCGGCCCCGCCCAGCACACACACCCGTGGCATTCGCCCGGTCTGTGAGTGATGACGGGCCACCAGCCGCTGGACCAGGGCCGGTGCGCCGCAGACGTCCATCACCATCAGCGCAACCTCGGGCGGTAGGTCAGCGGGAAGGGCGGCCGCGACGGAGCGTCCGAAGAGAATCGCGTGCCCGGCCGCGGGGACGGTGGCGCTGCGCCCATCCCAACGCACCAACCCGTCGCTCAGCCACAATGGCGTCAGGGAGAGCGAGACCAGCGTGGCGACCGGCTGGCCCACGTGCAGGCCGAGGGCGGACGCCGGCCCCACCTCGGCGACACGGCCGATCAGCATGCCACCCGAACCGGTGACCGGGTTCTGCATCTTGCCGCGTTCGGCGACGATCTCGAGCACCGCTTGTCGCAAGGCCAGACCGTCCAGTCGCTCCGAGGCGGCGTCGGTGTGGACCAAGCACAGCTGACGATAGGACGCTGCGTCCAGGTGCAACACCTCGACGTCGATGCGGACCTCGTCGTCGGCCAGCAGTTCCGCAGACGCGTCCAGACGGCGCGCCGCCTGGGGAAGCATGCCACCCGGGCGGTCCAGGACACGGTGCAGCCCCAAGGGGGACGAGGGCGGCATATGTCCTCCTTTCGGGGACTTTCCCAGCAAATCATCCGGCGTGTTGTTCCATAGTCAGGACGTCATCCGTAGCATGGCAGGTATGACCGCAAAGATCGAGCAGCCATACCGGTACCGTCAGCGCGCTCTGGTGGAGCCTGACTGGACCCGGTTCCCAGGATGGCGCGACGTGTCGGTCGAGCAGTGGAATGACGTGCAGTGGCAACGTGCCCACTGCGTGAAGAACATCCCCCAGCTGCACGCCGTGATGGGCGACCTGCTCACCGAGGACTTCTACGCCGACCTCGAGCAGGACCAGCGCGAGCGCGCCACCATGTCGATGCTGCTGCCGCCCCAGATGCTCAACACGATGGTCAGTGAGACCACCTGGGCCTGTCACGGTGACGCCGGACGGATGCCGAGCCCCGGCGAGGCCTTCACCGCCGCATTCCGCGCCGATCCGGTGCGCCACTACATGCTCCCGGTCTTCTCCGACCGACGCACCGACTGGCCCTCTCACCCCCTGGCCACGCGTGACTCGCTGCACGAGCACGACATGTGGGCCACCGAGGGACTGACCCATCGCTACCCCACCAAGGTGCTGGCCGAGCTGCTGCCCACCTGCCCTCAGTACTGCGGTCACTGCACCAGGATGGATCTGGTCGGCAACTCGACCCCGACCGTGGTCAAGCTGAAGATGGCAGGCAAACCCGTGGACCGCCAGCAGGCGATGCTGGACTACATCGCGCGGACCCCGACCGTGCGTGACGTGGTGGTCTCCGGCGGTGACGTCGCCAACATGCCGTGGAAAGGGCTGGAGTCCTTCCTCGACAGACTGCTCGCGATCGACACGGTCCGTGACATCCGTCTGGCCACCAAGGCCCTGATGGGCCTTCCACAACATTGGTTGGCTCCTGAGACGGTGGCCGGCGTCGCCCGGGTGTCCGCCACGGCGCGAAGTCGAGGCGTGGGTCTGGCCATCCACACCCACGTCAACAGCGCTCAGTCGATGACACCTCTGGTCGCCCGCGCGAGCCGAACGATGCTCGACGCCGGTGTGCGGGACGTTCGCAACCAGGGCGTGCTCATGCGCGGGGTCAACGCGACCACGACGGACCTGCTGGACCTGTGCTTCGCGCTCAGCGATGGCGCGTCGATCACGCCCTACTACTTCTACATGTGCGACATGATCCCCTTCGCCGAGCACTGGCGCGTCTCGTTGGGCCACGCGCAGCACCTGCAGCACGACATCATGGGATACCTGCCCGGATTCTCGACGCCCAGGATCGTGTGCGACGTGCCGTTCGTCGGCAAGCGCTGGGTGCACCAGGTGGACGAGTACGACACCCAGCACGGTATCTCGTTGTGGCGCAAGAACTACCGGACGTCGATCGAGTCCGAGGACGTCGACGTGACCAGTGCTGAGTACGCCTACTACGACCCCATCGACACCCTGCCGCCGATGGGTCGCGAGTGGTGGCGCCGGCACAACGACACGCGGCGCACCGACGAGGTGGCTCGGGCGGCGGCCGCGGCGTCGCGCGAGGCCTCGGTGGCCCAGCTGGTCTGAGCCGACGCTTCGCGACCGCGTCGGTTAGATCCGGTCGCGCCAGTCGTGCTGCTGCCGGAAGCCGAGCGCCTCGCGTGCTTTGCGGTTGGTCATCAGCGACTCGTACTCGCCGTGCTCGCCGTCGAACGGCACCCCGGGGAAGTAGGTCTCGGCCAGCTCGCGCGCGCTCTGGTGCGCCACGTTGGTGTCGTTCGTGGCGTTGAAGACGCTGTAGCCCAGGCCGTCGGTGCGCAGCGCCAGGTCGACGATCTGCCCGAGGTCGCGCGCGTCGACGTAGTTGAACGCGTTGCGCCGCCGCATGCCGGGGTTCTTCAGGAAGGTGTCCAGGTTGGCGTAGTCGCTCTCGTCCCAGACGTTGCCGATCCGCAGGGCGTAGATGTCCGCTCCGGTACGCTCGTGAAAGGTCCGTGCGGTGGCTTCGTTGCAGACCTTGGACAGCGCATACGCGTCCATCGGAGGGCGTTGCTCGTCCTCCTCGCGCAGAGGCAGCGAGGGCGGGTCGACCACCCCGTCGGCGAAGCAGACACCGTATGTGGTCTCCGAGGACGCCAGCACGATCTTGGACACACCGAGGCGGGTGGCCGCCTCCAGCATGTTGAAGGTGCCCACCGTGTTGGTGCGGAAGCACTCGGCGTCGGCGGCCAGCATGATCGCCGGCACTGCGGCGAAGTGCACCACCGCGTCCACCACGGGGGGGCCGCCACCGGCGTCCAGCTCGTCGTTGCCGGTGTAGCTGAAGAACGCGCTCCACACCTGGCCGGGATCGGTGATGTCCACCCGGACGTCGTGCACTCCGTCGTGGCCCAAGGGCACCCGGTCGAGGTTGATGACCGTGTGTCCTGCGGCAACGAGGTAAGGGGCGACGATGCGTCCGGCCTTGCCGGACCCGCCGGTGAACAGAATGCGCACGTGGGCTCCTTCGGTCTGTGGTGGCCGCGCTGCTCGCGGCCCTTCCCTACGCTATGCCGGTCAACAGCGCCTGCGCGCACCGGGTCAGGGCTGTGGCGGGGCCGTCTCCTTGGGCTCGCTGGTCACCTCAGGGAGCATCGCTGTGCGCCCCTCCCAGGGGGTGGAGAGCACGACCGTGGTGTTGGTGCTGCACTGGCCCTTGGCACGGATCGTCGCCAACAGCTCCTCCAGGTCCTGCGGACGTCCCACCCGGATGAGCAGCACGTAGTTCTCGTCCCCGGCCACCGACCAGCACGAGGTGATCTGGGCGATGTCGGCCAAGCGGTCGGGGATGTCGTCCGGGGCGGAGGCGTCGAAGGGCACCACCGAGATCAGGGCCGTCAGCGGAAGACCGACGGCAGCATGGTCGATGGTCGCTCGATACCCTGAGATGACTCCGGCCTTCTCCAGGCGCTTGACCCGTTGGTGCACCGCCGAGGTCGACAGACCCACCGCCTTGCCCAGGTCGTTGAAGCTCATGCGGGCATCCTTGGCCATGAGGGTGACGATGTGGCGGTCCAGCGGCTCCATGAAGCCCTAGCCTAGTGATCCATGACCCCCGACCCCGGCGACGAGCCCCGTCTCCTCCTGCTCGACACCGCCTCGCTGTACTTTCGGGCCTTCTACGGGGTGAAGGAGCCCCAACCCGCAGCTGACGGCACCCCGACCAACGCAGTGCGCGGGTTGATGGACATGATCGCCACGCTGGTGACGCGTTTCGACCCGAGCCATCTCGCGGCGTGCTGGGACAACGACTGGCGCCCCGCCTTCCGGGTGCAAGCGATCCCCAGCTACAAGTCTCACCGACTGGCCGAGGGCTCCGCAGACCAAGAGGAGAGCCCCCCCGGGCTCGGGGTCCAGGTGCCCATCTTGCGGCGGGTGATGGAGTCGATCGGGCTGCCGGTGCTGGGCGCCGACGGGTACGAGGCCGACGACGTCATCGGCACCGTGACCCACCGGCACGCACCGGTCATGGCTGTCGACGTGGTGACCGGGGACCGGGACCTGTTCCAGCTCATCGACGACGAAGGCCAGGTCCGGGTGGTCTACACCGCACGCGGAGGCGTCCGCGGCGCCGAGATCATCACCCAGCACGAGCTCTGGACGCGGTATGCCGTCCGCACGGGGGCTGGATACGCCGACATGGCCTGTCTGCGAGGGGATACCAGTGACGGGCTACCGGGGGTCAAGGGCATCGGAGACAAGACCGCTGCGCAGCTGATCGAGACCTACGGCTCGCTGACCGGGCTGCGCACGGCGCTGGCCGACGGCGACCCGGCGATCAAGGGGGCCAGGCGGGCCAACCTCGAGGCCGCCGGTGACTACCTCGACGCTGCCCCCTCGGTGGTGCAGGTGGCGCTCGATGCCCCGGTGGCCGACCGTGCCCTGGGCTTGCCGCAGCAGGTCGCCGACCCCGGCGCACTGGCCCGCGACATCGAGACCTACGGCATCGGCGGCCCGGTGCGACGGTTGCTGACCGCGCTCGGTCTGACCTCGTGAGCGGCCAGCTAGTCGAGCCGGTCAGCGGCCACCACGCCGCGCAACATTCCGGCACTGGCCCGAGAGGCGGTCTGGGCTACCTCCGGCGAGGCTGACCCTCCCGCTGCCTGGCGGATCTGACCGAGCAGGTCGATGATCTGCTTGCAGCGACGCACGAAGTCACCGGCCGACAGGTCACTGCCGCGCAGCACCTGCTCCAGGGTGCCGCCGGCGGCCCAGCGGTGCACCATGACCGCGATGCCCGCATCCAGCTCACGAGGGCTCGGGAGACCATGACCGGCCTCCCGGGCCCGCAGCTGGATCCAGACCGCCTCCATCTCGTGGAAAGCCTCGGTCGACTCCACGTTCGGCAGCACCGCCTCAGAGGTCTCCTCGGATCGCGGCTCGTGGATGAGGGTCGAGACCACGGCCGCCAGCGATGGGGCGTCCAGGCGCTGCCAGGTGCCGGCGCGCAGACACTGTGCCGCCACCAGATCGTGCTCGGTGTAGATGCGCCGCAGCTGTTGACCCGCCCCGGTCACCTGCTGACCGTCGGCGCTGAGGTAGTCCAGCTCACTGAGCAGGTCACAGATGCGCTCGAACGTGCGCGCGACCGTGTTGGTCCGCGTGCCGATCCGACGCTGCAGGTCGTCGGTCTCTCGCCGCAACGTCCACCATCTCTGTGACCAGCGGGCGTGCTCCTCGCGCTGCGGACACGAGTGGCACGGGTGTTGCTTCAGGGCGGTGGTGAGCCGTTCCACCTCCGCCGCGCTCGCGGGATCGGTATCGGACGCGGCGTTGCCCCGACGCTGACGCGTTCGTTGCTCGGCGCCGTTCGGGACCTGGGCGCGCAGGGTGGCGGCCAGGTCACGGCGCGACTTGGCGTTGCGAGGGTTGAAGCGCGGTGGGATACGCACTCTGGCCAGCGAGGCCACGGGTTCCTCGAGCTCCGAGACACCGACCCGGCGTACCTGGGCGTCACTGGTCAGCACCGTCGGCTGCGGGCTTGCGCTCGGCCGACCGGCACCCCGCAGCACCACCGCCATGCCCCTGCGCCGGCCGGAGGGCAGGTGCACGACCTGACCGGGCTCGAGGTCGGCCAGGGACTGGGCGATGGCCGAGCGTCGATGGGAGCTCTGGCGTTTGGCCGCGGCCTTCTGCGCGGTGGAGATCTCATGCCGTATCCGTGCGTACTCGGCGAAGTCGCCTTGGTCACACGCCATGGCCTCGGCGTAGCCGTTCAGGGCTTCGGTGTTTCGTCGCACCTGGCTGGAAAGACCCACCACAGCACGGTCGGCCTGGAACTGTGCGAACGAGGCCTGCAGCAGCTCGTGGGCGATGTCCCGCCCGAACTGGGCGACCAGGTTGACCGCCATGTTGTAGCTCGGTCGGAAGCTGGAGCGCAACGGGTAGGTCCGGGTGGACGCCAGCCCCGCCACGTCGACCGGGTCCACTCCTGGCCGGTGCAGCACCACCGCATGCCCCTCGATATCGATACCGCGGCGACCCGCCCGTCCGGTCAGCTGGGTGAACTCGGCCGGCGTGATCGGCGCGTGCCGCTCGCCGTTGAACTTGACGAGCTTCTCCAGCAACACGCTGCGGGCCGGCATGTTGATCCCCAGAGCAAGGGTCTCGGTGGCGAACACGGCCTGGACCATGCCCTCGGCGAACAGCTCCTCCACCACCTCGCGGAACAGCGGGAGCATGCCGGCATGGTGAGCGGCGAAGCCTCGGCTGAGGCCCTCGGCGAACTCGGCGTAGCCCAACACCGCGAGGTCGGCCTGGCTGAGCGAGGCCACTCGCTCGGCCACGATCTGACGGATCTGCCGACTCCCCTGGTCGCTGACCAGCCGCACGCCGCGGGTCAGCAGCTGGGTGACCGCTGCGTCGCAGCCGGCCCGGCTGAAGATGAAGGTGATCGCGGGCAGCAGGCCGCTGCGGTCGAGCTCGGTGACGACTTCGGCGCGGCTGGCACCGTGCGCCGGGGGTCTACCGGCGCGCACCGGCGGACCGTCCCGGTCCTCACCGTGTTGGTGCCGCGTCGAGCTTCCCCGTGAGCGTCCTCGATCCCCGCGATGGGGGCGGCGTCCTCGGGGCGCTCCAGCGTCCTCGCGGCGCCACGCCTGAGCGCGTTCGCTGCGCGCGATGCGTTGCAGCAGGTCGGGGTTGACCCGGGTGGTTCCGTGCTCGGCGCCGGCCACCGTCCCGGGCTCCTGCACGAAGACGTCCAGGAGCTCGGTGCCCACCATCATGTGCTGCCACAACGGCACCGGACGGTGCTCGCTGACGATGACCTCGGTGTTGCCGCGCACGGTGCCCAGCCAGTCGCCGAACTCCTCGGCGTTGCTGACCGTCGCTGACAGGGAGATGACCTGGACGCTCTCCGGAAGGTGGATGATCACCTCCTCCCACACCGCCCCGCGGAAGCGGTCGGCGAGGTAGTGCACCTCATCCATCACCACGAAGCCGAGGCCGGACAAGGTGGAGGACCCGGCGTACATCATGTTGCGCAGGACCTCAGTGGTCATCACGACCACGGGTGCCTCGCCGTTGATGGAGGAGTCCCCGGTGAGCAGACCGACGTTCTCAGCCCCGTGCCGCGCGACCAGGTCGTGGTACTTCTGGTTGCTCAGGGCCTTGATGGGGGTGGTGTAGAAGGCCTTGTGACCGGCATGCAGGGCCAGGTGAACGGCGAACTCGCCCACGATGGTCTTCCCGGCGCCGGTGGGCGCGGCGACGAGCACCCCGGAACCGGCCGCGACGGCATCGATGGCGTCGACCTGGAACGGGTCCAGCTCGAAGTCCAGCGAGGCCGCGAACGCGCCCACCGGTGAGCGTTGTCGGCGGGAACGCTCACGAGCCGCGGCGTACCGCTGCGCGGGCGAGGACGGCGCGGCCTCGGACATGACGTCAGGCTACGTCAGCGGGGTCGACGGCTCCCGTCGTGCCGGCGTCGGTCCCCGCGTCGTTCAGGGCGGGACGACCACGCTCAGTGCAGCCGGCACCGCGGTGCAGGTCAACGGCAGCTGTCCCACGGGGTCACCGTCGCCGAAGGCAGTGAGCTCGGGTCCCTCGATACACACGCTGGAGCAACGCTCGATCCGTACCGCGGGATGAGTGGTGTGCGTTCCGGCGAAGACCTTCCGGAGCAGACTCACCGCGGACACCGGCCCGACGGTGTCGATGGTGACCACGTCGAGCAGCCCGTCCGCCGGGTCGGCATCCGGAGCGATGCGCATCCCTCCACCGAAGACCGGCAGGTTGCACACCGTGAGCACCAGCGCCGAGCACTCACGCTCCTGACCGTCGAGGCTGAGCCGGTAGTCGCGCGCGCTCATGCCCGGGATCTCGGCCAGCGTGGCCACCGCGTAGCGCGCCGGGCCGAGCGCCGCAGGAATCCTCATCGAGCGAGCGGCGATCAGGGCATCTACCGCGGCGGGGACCGAGCCCACCACGAAGGATGGGGGGCTCGACCCTTCCGCGGACGCCGGCCCGGCTCGCACCGCGATCATGTCGATACGGCGTGTCGTGCCGGCGCCGGCCAGCTCGATCGCCGCTGCGGCACGAGACGGGATGCCGAGGGAGGCGGCCGTGTCGTTGCCACTGCCGCTGGGGACCACTGCGATCGCGGTCGAGGTGCCGGCACAGTGGGAGGCGGCTAGGCGGACCGCCCCGTCCCCACCGACCACGGCCAGCGTGTCGACCCGGTCGGCGACGGCTTGGGCACAGGCACGGTGCGCCGACGACAGGTCGGGGGCGTGCAGGGTGGCCACTTCGTGGCCACGCCGAGCCAGGCCCTCGACCGTGCGCTGTAGGAGATGCGAACGGTCACCTCGTCCCGAGTGGCGCCCGAACAGCACCGCGTACCTCACAGCTCGCTCGCCTCGTCGTCGGCGGTGCGGGTCCAGTCTGGGTCGCGCCGGCGTCGCCGCCGCTCGTTGACGGTGGCGATGCCCACCGCGCACCAGTACAGCGCGAACATCGGGATGGCGAGGGCGAACATGGTGCTGACCTCGGGATCGGGGGTGGCCATGGCCGAGAAGATGAGGATCCCCAGCAACGCGAAGCGCCATCCCGCTCGCATCGCGGCGACCGGGAACAGGCCGATGCTGTTCAACCCGACCATGAAGACCGGAAGCAGGAACGCGATGCCGAAAGCGACGACGAAGTAGAGCACGAAGTTGAGCCAGTCCACAGCGTTGAGCACTCCCCCCGCGCTGGGTGGCAGGAAGGACAGCAGGATCCCTGCGGTTCGCGGCAGCGCCCAGGTGGCCAACGCCGCTCCGGCGAAGAACAACGGCACCGATGCGACGAAGAACCAGATGGCCAGACGCCGCTCGCGCTTTCGCAGGCCGGGCAGCAGGAACGCCCAGATCTGCCACAACCAGATCGGGCTGGACAGGACGATCCCTACGAAGAACGACACCCGCAGCTGCAGCGAGAACGGCTGCATGATGGTTGCGGCGAAGTTCGGCACCACGAGCGGTACCCCTTCGTCGGTACGGACCACCGACACCGGGTCCAGAATGACTCCGATGATCTGCTCGTAGTAGATCCAGCCGAAGACCGAGCAACCGAGAACAGCGAGCGCTGCGACGATCGCCCGGTTCCGGAACTCCTTGAGGTGATTGCCCAGCGGCATCCGGCCCTCGGGGTCACGGCTGCGACGCCTGGAAAGAACCATCAACGAGCGACCGGCGACGCGGGCCGATCAGGGTCGAAACTCGTCGCTACGACGGGGCTCAGGCTCATCGGTCTGAGCGTGCTCGCGGGGCTGTTGCTGTTCGTGAGGTTGTTGCTGTTCGTGAGGTTGTTGGTGATCGTGAGACTGACGGTGCTCCTGAGAATCATGGTTCCCGCGGGACTGACGGCTCTCGTGGGACGACTCTTCCTCTGCACGGTCGCGTGGCGGCGCGGGACGCCGGGACTCCTCGAAGTCGACCGTATCCCGGCTGGCCGCACTCGGCTTGTCGTCGTCGCGGGAGCTTCCCATCTGTTCGACCTCGGACTTGAAGATGCGCATCGAACGGCCCAGGCTGCGGGCTGCGTCGGGCAACCGCTTCCACCCGACAAGGATGATGATCGCCAAGACGATGATGACTATCTGCCAGCCCTGCATGTTCCTGAACACGGTGCCGTCTCCCTTGCGATCGTGCGAAACCAGACGGCCAGGCCGCCTGCGTTACTGCGATCCTACTCGCGAGGTTCCCGGTGCAGAGTCAACCGCTGCCTGAGCTCCGCTGCGCACCAGATCCCTGACATAGGCAGGCTCGAGGACGCGCACCGCCCCGCCGAGCCGCCACACCAGCCTCACGATCCAGCGCGGGTCCGCCGCACTGATCTGCACGCGCAGGGTTCCGTCCTCACCATGCTGGACGGACTCGACCGGGAACTGTTCGGCGATCCACGCCGCCTCGGGCCTGGCCTGCAGCGTGATGACGGTGTCGCTGTGCCCCGGTCGGAACACGCCGGGGCCGATCTCTCGGCTGACCGCATCAGACGGGGGGGTGCCGTCGGTGTCGAGCACGTCCAGCATCTCGATGCGGTCCAGGCGGAAGAGCCGGACGTCACCGGCTCGATGACACCACCCCTCCAGGTACCAGCGACCGTCGACGCTCAACATCCGCATGGGGTCGACGTCGCGCTCGGTGGCCTCGTCCCGGGCCTGCACCAGGTAGCGCAGGTGCAGGCGTCGATGGTCGCTCAACGCTCCGCGGATCTGTGCCAGCAGGCGCTGTTGCTCGCTGTCGCTCTCGATGGTCACGCTGACGCTGTGTGTCCCGGACGGGCCGTCGGCGTCGAGGCCTCCGGCGGCAGCCTCCAGCTTGGCCAGGGCACGCTCGATCGCGCCCGCATCCTCCCATGCTCCCGAGGTAGCCAACGCACGGAGCGCGACGATCAGGGCCAGAGCCTCGTCGCGGCCCAGGCGCAAGGGGTGGGCGATCGTGTCGGCGTTCCCCACGTAGACCTTCCCGTCCTCCCAGGAGGCCTCGATGAGGTCATCCGGAAGGTGGCCGGGCGTGCCGCAGACGAAGAGCAGCTGCAGGTCCTCCACGATCTGGGCTGAGCTGACCCCGAAGGTGGCCGCGGCCTCCGCGATGTCGATGCCCTGGTTGCGCATGAGCCAGGGCACCATCGTGAGCAGTCGGCCGAGTCGTTCGGTCGCCGACTCGAAGGTCACCACGAGCCCGACCTGTCGTGCTGATCCAACACGGCTTGCAGGCGCGCGCGGACGGCGTCGGCGACATCGGGCGGGTCCAGCACCTTCACGTCGGGCCCGAGCCCGGCGAGCTCGCTGACCAGCACGGTCTGTGACAGCTCGGACAGGATGACCGTGTCCCACTCCCCCACCTCGTGCCGGCCCGGGCGGACCTCACTAGCCCGACGACGCAGGCTGTACGCCGTCCCCGGACGCAGAAGTGTGGTCACCACCGTGGAAAGGCGCGGCTCTGCCGCGTAGGCCGCGGTGATCATCGCCCGCGGGTCGTGCTCGGGCGGGGCCTGGAACGCCGGGTCGCCGCGACCTCGGTCCATGCTCACGCCCGAGGTCACCCGGTCCAGGCGAAAGACCCGCGGGGCGTCTCGGTCCAGGTCGTGACCGGTCAGGTACCACCGACCGTGCCAGCTGGTCAGGGCCCACGGCTGAACGTGGCGCTTCTCGTCGGGCTGGGTGCGGGAGCGACGGTAGGAGAACCTGACCGTGCGGCCGCCGACCGTGGCGGTTCGCACCGCCTCGAAGGCGGGCTCGGTGGTGTGCAACAGGGGCTCGATTCCGGCGACCGAGGCCTCGTCCGCCTCCACCCCTGCTGCCTGCAGCTTGCGCAGGGCCTGCGCGGCGGGGCCGGCCAGGCTGGCCTGAGACCAGGCTCGGCTGGCCACGCCGATGACGGCGACCTCGTCCGCGGTGAAGTCGATGGGCGGCAGCTCGTACTCGCGGCGATCGATCCGGTAGCCCGTCTCGTCCTCGAAGAACGGGTCGATGACCTCGGTCCGCAAAGGGATGCCCAGGTCGCGCAGCTCGTCCTTGTCCCGTTCGAACATGCGGTCGAACGCCTCGTCGCTGCTGCTCTGGTACTGCGGCACCGCTGTGCGGATGCGGCCCTTGCTGAGGGGTTGGCGGGTGTACAGCAAGGCGATCACCAGGTTGAGCAGCCGCTCGGTCTTGGCCGACGCCGGCGTACGGGTCGGTGCCGCGACGTCCTCTGCCTTGCTGGAGCCCACGCCTCGACGCTACCCGACCCGGACCTGCGGACGCCGCACGCCGCTCACCTCGTCACCGGTGTGGGTGGTACGGCGTCAGTTGGCGCTGAGAGATCAGTTGGCGCTGAGAATGTCGATGACGAAGACCAGGGTCTCGCCGGCCAGGTCGTTGTCGCCGCTCTCGCCGTAGGCTTGGTCCGGGGGAACCACCAGGAGCACTCGCGACCCGACCGTCTGACCGATCAGGCCTTCGTCCCACCCTGGGATGACGGCTCCGGCCCCGATGACCGTGCTGAACGGCTGGCCGGAGTTGAACGAGGAGTCGAACTGCTCACCGTCGGAGAACTTGACGCCGGTGTAGGTGACCTTGATGGTCTGGTTTGCCTCCACCTCTGCGCCGTCACCCTCGATCAGCGGCTGCACGACGAGGTCGTCCGGCTCTTTCGCGTCGCCGATCGTGATCTCGGCGGCGCTGGTGCCGTCGGTCTTCACCGTTGGGAGCCCCTTCTTGGGCTGGACCTCTTCTCCTTCGGCCTTGGTCAGCGGCTTGGTGCTGCCGACAACCTCGATGTAGAACACCACCGTGTCCTCCGGCCCGATGCCCAGGTTGGCGTTGCCCGCCGCGCCGAAGCCCTCCTCCGGCGGCATGGCCAGGACGTAGGAACCGCCCGGCTTTCGCTCCGGCAGGGTCTCGACGAAGGCGCTCAGCAGCGACTCGTTGCCCAGGTCCATCACCACTGACTCATCCGTGGGGAACGTGGACAGCAGCTCCTCACCCGAGGTGCCGTTGACGGCGAGGTAGCGCACGGTGACCTCCTCACCCTCGGCCACCGCCTGGCCCTTGCCCTCCTTGACGGTCTCGGTGCCCGTGCTGGAGACCTGGAAGGGCAGCTCACCGTCCTGGAACGGCTTGCCGTCCAGCATCAGCTGGGGAACCTCGACGTCCTCGTCGTTCGTCTCGGTCTCGACCGAGACCGCCGACAGGTCCGGCGCCGAGCCGGAGGTGCTGGCGGCATCGTCCGGCGCACCTGAGGACTGGGTGGCGTCGTCTGCCGAGGACGAGGCCGTGTCCTGTGATCCGGAGTCATCACTGGAGCACGCCACGAGGGTCAAGCAGAGTAGCGGGGCCGCGACGACAGCACGCAGCCGGGCACGAGAAGTTCGCACGCACGGTCCTTCGATTGGCAGAGACATTGAAGCGGGGCCAGCCTACAGGGGGGTTGCTGGATACGGGCTGAGAACGCTGGACTCGATCGAGGCCAGCAGCTCCTCGACCCGGGCGTCCTGGGCCTGGAACGGGTCCTTGAGCAGCACCGTGCGCTGCCCGGCGTCGTTGAGCTTCAGGTGCACCCAGTCCACGCTGAAGTCACGGTGGGCCTCCTGAGCAACCCGCACGAAGTCCCCTCGGAGCTTGGCCCGCGTGGTCTGCGGAGGCTGACCCATCGCCTGGTCGACCTGCAACGGCGTGCACATGCGCGCGGCACCCCCGCGGCGTTGCACGATGTTGAACAGTCCCCGGTCCGGGTGGATGTCGTGCCAGGCGAGATCGAGCTGCAGCATCCGGTCGTCGTGCCAGGCCAGGTCGTGCTTGGCCGCGTACCGCTGCAGCATGGAGTGCTTCATCACCCAGTCGATCTCGGTGTCCACCAGGTGCCACTGCCCGGTGGACACGGCATGCAGCGTGCGCTCCCAGAGCTCGAGGGCCCAGGCGTAGGTGGGGTCGGCGCTCAGGCCCGCCCGATCGCTGTAGGCGGAGACGACCCGCAGCAGCTCGCCCTGCAGCTGTACCGCCGACAGGCACCTCCCGCTGGTCAGCGCCACCTCAACCGCTCCCGCGGGGTCACGGCTGATGTCACGGATGGCTCGTATCGGGTTCGCCAGGGTCAGGTCGGGCAGGATCGTCCCGGCCTCGATGGTCTTCAACAACAGGTCGGTGATCGCCACCTTGAGCATCGTGGTGCTCTGGCTCATCGTCGAGTCGCCCACGATGACGTGCAGCCGGCGGTACTGCTCGGCGTCGGCGTGCGGCTCGTCGCGGGTGTTGATGATCGGCCGGGAGCGGGTCGTGGCCGAGCTCAGGCCGTCCCAGATGTGGTCGGCGCGTTGGCTGACCTGGTAGGTGGCCCGGTCACCGGCGACGTGCAGCCGTCCTGCCCCGGTGACGATCTGGCGGGTGATCAGGAACGGGATCAGCGCATCGGTGATCCGGCTGAGCTGACCGCGGCGCCGGATCAGGTAGTTCTCGTGGCATCCGTAGGAGTTGCCTCGCGAGTCCACGTTGTTCTTCAGCACGTAGACCCGGGCGGGAATCCCCTCCTCGGCCATCCGTGTCTCCGCGTCCACGGCGAGATCGTGCACGATCAGCTCGCCCGCCTTGTCCTGGGCGACCAGGTCGGTGAGCGAGTCGCACTCAGCGGTGGCGTACTCCGGGTGGGAGCCGACGTCGAGGTACAGCCGTGAGCCGTTGACCAGGAACACGTTGCTGGAACGGCCCCAGCTGACCACCTTGCGGAACAGGTAGCGGGCCACCTCGTCCGAGGACAGCCGCCGCTCTCCTGGGAAGGCACACGTCACCCCGAACTCGGTCTCGATCCCGAAGATGCGCCGCTCCACGTCACCACCCTAGGCGCAGGGCGGCGCTGTCGTGGCAGCAGTCGGTGCCGACGGCGCTGCGGTCAGTCGGGCAGGTCCGCCGCGGGGTCGTCAGGGTCGAGCAGAGCGTCCAGCGTGCTGGCCTGCACCCGACGAAAGGTCCGCCTGGGACGGTGTCGGTCCAGGACCGCCACCTCGAACTGGTCCGGGCTCAGGGACGGGCCGCGACGCTGTTGGCTGGCTTCCCGAAGCAGGTCCACGCAGAGGCTGAGTACCTCGGCCAGGCTCATCCCCGGTCTCCAACGGTCTGCCAGGCTTGTGCTCAGAGACTCACTGTCGCGACCCATCGCCACGAACCCGGGCTCGTCGCTGACCGAGCCGTCGTAGGTGAGCCGGAAAATCTGGTCCTCCTCGGGGCCGGTGCCCACCTGGGCGACCGTGATCTCGATCTCGTAGGGCTTGGACTCCTGGGTGAACACGGTGCCGAGCGTCTGTGCGTAGGCACCGGCCAGGCCGCGCGCGGTCACGTCGGTGCGGTCGTAGGAGAAGCCGCGCAGGTCGGCATACCGGATACCGGCCACGCGCAGGTTCTCGAACTCGTTGTACTTGCCGACGGCGGCGAAGCCGATGCGGTCGTAGATCTCGGAGACCTTGCGCAGGCTGCGCGAGGGGTTCTCCGCCACGAAGGCGATGCCGCTGGCGTAGGAGGCCACGATGACGGCCCGCCCGCGGGCGATGCCTTGGCGCGCGTAGTCCGCCCGGTCCTTCATCAGCTGCTCGGGCGAGACGTACATCCCGAAGGTCATCGGGCACCGCCGGGGTTCTCCGACCGTCGCCGGACAAGGTCTTGGACCACGGGTTCGAGGTCCTCCTCGCCCAGGAAGCGCACGCCGGCGGAGGACAGGACGGCGACCGTGGGCCAGATCCGCCGGCTCAGGTCCGGGCCACCGGTCGCCGAGTCGTCGTCGGCCGCGTCGTACAGCGCTTCGACCGCCACGGACATGGCCTGTTCAGCGGTCATCTGCGGCTGCCACAGCTTCTTCAGCGCCCCCCGCGCGAACACAGAGCCCGAGCCGATGCTGTGGTGCCCGCGCTCCTCGAAGCACCCACCGGTCACGTCGTAGGAGAAGATGCGCCCGTTGCCTGCGGCCAGGTCGTACCCGGCGAAGACGGGGAGCACGCTCAGGCCCTGGAAGACGTTGCCGAGGTTGCCCCGGATCATGCTGGCCAACCGGTTCGCCTTGCCCTCCAGCGACAGCAGGGTGCCTTCGACCTTCTCGTAGTGCTCCAGCTCCACCTGAAGCAGTTTGACGATCTCGATGGCCACCCCCGCCGATCCGGCGATACCCACCGCGCAGTACTCGTCCGGCGCGAAGACCTTCTCCATGTCGCGCCGGGCGATCACCGTGCCCATGGTGGCTCTCCGGTCGCCCGCGACGACGACACCACCGTCGAAGGAGGCCGCCACGATGGTCGTGCCGTGGGGGGTCTGGATCGGCGCGCCTAAGCCATCGGCCTTCCCGCCCGGCAGCAGATGCGGGGCTTGGGCGGCGAGGAAGTCTACGAACGAGGTGCCTCCCACGTCGCGAAACGCAGGGCCGAGCCGTCCGTCCGCCCTAGGGGCCGAGCTCGCGCTCACTGGCCGCCCTTCTGCACGAACGAGTGCACGAAGTCCTGGGCGTTGGACTCCAGCACCCCGTCGATCTCCTCGAGCAGCGCATCGGTCTCCTCGTCACGCTCGGAGGTGGAGGCTTGCGCGGCGCCCGTACTCGCGTTCGCGCCTGTGTCGGCAGCGGGCTGCTCGTCGGGCTCATCCTGTCGATGGCGCCGCGCCTGCTCGTGTGCAGCCATGTCGTCCTCACCTTCGTCCCGCGTGGAGTACCTCGAGTATCGATCGTATCCGGCCGCGAGCTCAGGGCAGCGCGGCGCTGCGCGGGCTGAGCGCGTCGAGGAACTGCTCGACGTCCTCGGCCGCCTCGAAGAGCGTCTCGGTCTGGGCGCGCGTGGCCTGCGAGGGCTCGGGCAGGCTGATCCGGGACACGCCCCGCCCGCTGGGGTGGAAGACCACCGAGTCCCAGGAAGCGGCCCGGACCGCGCCGGAGAAGCGGCGCACACACTCGCCGCGGAACCACGCGCGGGTGTCGCTGGGGGCCTGGGTGCATGCGCGCGCGACGGAGTCCTCGGTGACCAGCGAGGTCAGCCGACCACTGGATCGCATGCGTACCGCGAGGCCACGGCGGGGGTCCACGTCGCTGTACTGGATGTCGACCACCGTCAACCGGGGGTCGCTCCAGGCCAGGTCGTCGCGGTCGCGGTAGGCGCGGAGCACGCCGAGCTTGGCGACCCAGTCAACCCGATCGGCGGCCCGGGCCGGGTCGGCACGCAGGTCGTCCAGCAGGCGGGCCCAGTGGTCCAGCACGAGGTCGGTCTCCTCGTCGGCCTCCCACACGCCGCCGTGCGGGTCGTAGGCCTGGCGCGCCGCTTCCAGGTAGGCCTGCAGGATGTCCACCCCGCGCAGCATCCGCCCGGCCCGAGTCGGCACGGTCGCGCGCGCTGTGGTGTCCCGGGACAGGGTCCGCACCGCGTCGAGAGGGTGCTGCAGCTCCATCTCGGGAGCACGCCCCGCCTCGACCAGGCGCAGGACCAGGCTGGTGGTGCCCAGCTTCATCAATGTCCCGACGTCGGCCAGGGTGGCATCCCCGCTGATCAGGTGCAGTCGCCGGTATTTGCTCGCCGTGGCGTGCGGCTCGTCACGGCTGTTCACCAGCGGCCGGCGCAGCGTCGTCTCGAGTCCCACCTCCGTCTCCAGGTAGTCGGCTCGCGCCGAGATCTGGTAGCCGGCCTCCTCCGAGCTCCACCCCAGACCCACCCGGCCCGCACCGCAGATCAGCGGCCGGGCGACGAGGAAGGGGACCAGGCCCCCGACCACCTGGGCGAAGGGCACCGACCGGTCAACGAGGTAGTTGTCGTGCGTGCCGTAGGAGGCGCCCTTGCCGTCCACGTTGTTCTTGTACAGCCGGATGCCCCCGCCGGGTCCGGAGCCGGCATCGAGGTCGAGGCGCGCGGTCGAGGCCTGCGCCGCCCGGTGCATCACCACCTCTCCCGCGCGGTCGTAGCGCACGGCGTCCAGGGGCCCGGCCACCTCCGGCGAGGAGTACTCCGGATGGGCGTGGTCGACGTAGAGGCGGGCACCGTTGCTGAGCACCGAGTTGGCCAGGGTCGGGTCCTCCACGTCGGTGAGCTGGCTGCGGTCGGCGAGCTCACGGGCCATGTGCTGGCCTCGAGCGTCGCGCAGTGGAGACTCGTCGGCGTAGTCCCAGCCCGCCCCCTGGGGTAGCGCTGCCGTCGGCCCGGCGGCATCGGCATACGCCCTGACCACCAGCCCGGACAGGTGGATGGGGTCGGCGCGCGGGTCGCCCGGCAGGGTGATTCCGTACTCGGTCTCCACCCCCATGACACGGCGGACGCTCATCGTTGTGGGGTCACAGGTACTGACCGGGGGTGCCCCGGTCGAGAGTACGGCCGGGCTCGACGCCGTCCTTGCCCGCGACGAGGGTGCGGATGTAGACGATCCGCTCCCCCTTCTTGCCCGAGATCCGGGCCCAGTCGTCGGGGTTGGTGGTGTTCGGCAGGTCCTCGTTCTCCTTGAACTCGTCGACGCACGCTGCGAGCAGATGCTCGACGCGCAGCCCGTGGGAGTTGTTGATGAGCAGGTCCTTGATCGCCCGCTTCTTGGCCCGGTCGACGATGTTGTTGATCATCGCCCCGGAGTTGAAGTCCTTGAAGTAGAGCGTCTCCTTGTCGCCGCCTGCGTAGGTGACCTCGAGGAACTTGTTCTCCTCGATCGGTGCGTACATGCGCTCGACGCTGGCCGCGATCATCGCCTCCAGGGTCGCCGCGCGGTCGCCGGAGTGGGCGTGCAGGTCGTCGGCATGCAGCGGCACGTCGTCGGTCAGGTACTTGGTGAAGATGTCGCGGGCGCTCTCGGCGTCGGGTCGCTCGATCTTGATCTTGACGTCCAACCGGCCCGGGCGCAGGATCGCCGGGTCGATCATGTCCTCGCGGTTCGACGCCCCGATCACCACGACGTTGTCCAGGCGCTCCACCCCATCGATCTCGGCCAACAGCTGAGGGACGATGGTGGTCTCCACGTCGGAGCTGACCCCGGACCCGCGGGTGCGGAAGAGGGACTCCATCTCGTCGAAGAACACGACGACCGGAGTGCCGTCCTTGGACTTCTCCCGTGCCCGCTGGAAGATCAGCCGGATGTGACGCTCGGTCTCGCCGACGTACTTGTTGAGCAGCTCCGGGCCCTTGATGTTGAGGAAGAACGACTGCGGCTTCGAACGGCCCGTGCGCTGGGCCACCTTGCGGGCCAGCGATGCGGCGACGGCCTTGGCGATGAGCGTCTTGCCGCACCCAGGGGGCCCGTACAGCAGCACCCCCTTGGGGGGGCTGAGCCGGTGCTCGGAGTACAGGTCGGGGTGGAGGAATGGCAGCTCGACGGCATCCTGGATCTGCTCGATCTGGCTGCCGAGCCCGCCGATGTCGGCATATGTGATGTCGGGGACCTCTTCGAGCACGAGCTCGCTGACCTCGGGCTGGGCGATCCGTTCGTAGACGAAGCCGTTGCGGCTGTCCATGAGCAGCGAGTCGCCGGCTCGGATTGGCACCGACGTCAGTGCTCCCGAGATCCGGCACACTCGCTCGTCCTCTCCGCGCAGCAGGACCAGGACGCGGTCGGGGTCGAGAGGCTCCTTGACCGTGACGATGTCGCCGATCTGCTCGAAGGAGCCCACCCCGACAATGGACTGGGACTCGTTGAGCAGCACCTCTCGGCCAGCCACGAGGTCCGCGGAGGGGATCTCGCCGTGCGCCGCGACCCGGACCTTGCGGCCCTGGGCCAGGACGTCGTACAAGGGCGCCTCCACAGCACCGTCCGGGTGAGGTGGGGGGTCCTGGCGACGCAGCATCACGCCGAACGTCAACGGGGGGGTGGACGCGCGATCCAGGTCCTCCCGGAGGGTGACCAGGCGCTCCTTCGCGTTCTTCAGCGTCGCAGCCAGGCGCTCGTTCTGCGCGCTGGACTCGGCCAGATGCTTCTGCAGCTGCGCGACCTGGCGCTCCAGGTGGCGGACTCGGGCCTCGGTCATTCCTCCACGCTACTCGCCGGTCCTGATGGCTCGTCGAGCGGCGCAGGTGTGTCGGTTGCCGCTTGCCCGCTCGCGGCCAGCACGTCGCGGTGTTTGCGGCGTAGGCGCTTGTCCGAGATGGAGCGCTCGCCAAGGTCGCTGGGCGTCCAGTCGCCCTGCGCGGCGAGCTGGTCCTGGTAGTCGGCTCCATAGGCCGCAGCCGCCGGACGTCTCGACTGCTGCGGCGTCCTGACGCCCGGGGCCAGCGTGCGCATCCGGATCAGGAAGCCGGTGTGCCCGTGCATCCGGTGCTCCGGGCGGACAGCCAGGCCTTCGAGGTGCCACTGCCGCTCCATCGACTCCCAGGCAAGGGGCTCGGTGAACCCGCCGTGCGTGCGTGCGCTCTCCGCGACCCGGGACAGCTGGGTGGTGGTGGCCACGTAGCAGATCAGGACACCGCCGGGCGCCAGCGCCTGGAAGACGGCCTGTAGGCAGTCCCACGGTGCGAGCATGTCGAGCACGACCCGGTCGACGCTCCCGTCGGCCACTACACGCGGCAGGGCCTCCTGCAGGTCACCGATGGTGATCTGCCAGGCGGGATGGTCCTTCCCGAAGAACATCCGGGCGTTGGCTCGGGCGATGTCGGCGAACTCCGCTCGGCGCTCGAAGGAGTGCAGCGTGCCGCCCTCCCCCACGGCGCGCAGCAACGACAGGCTCAGCGCGCCGGAGCCCACGCCGGCCTCGACGACGTTCGCCCCTGGGTAGACGTCGACCATGGTCACGATCGGGCCCGCGTCCTTGGGATAGATGACCTGTGCGCCGCGTGGCATCGACATGACGTAGTCGCTGAGCAACGGGCGCAGGGCGAGATACTCGGTGCCCGAGCTGTGCGTCACCACCGATCCGTCCGGAGCGTCGATCAGGTCATCGTGCCGGATGTGCCCGCGATGGGTGTGGAAACGCTTGCCCGGCTCGAGCGTGATCGTATGCCGACGCCCTTTGGGGTCGGTCAGCTGCACCTGCTCGCCGACCCGGAAGCGGCCGCGCCGTCGATCCGGCCCGGCGGCGTCTGGTTCGCGAGGGTGGTCCACAGCGGCGAGTGTAGGTGCCCCGTTCACAGGTCCCGCGCGAAGATGACACCGCTGATCTCACCGTTGGGGGCTCGGATGGCCACCACCGGTGACTGCAGTGCCTGCATCCTCGAGACCACGACGAGGACGGAATCCTGCCCGGCGGCCTCGACCACCCACCCCTGCGGCTGTCGTAGCG
>JBAUJO010000056.1:0-31892 GCA_049683875.1 Ornithinimicrobium sp. | reverse complement strand
AGCCGTACCACCGCCAGAGCAGCCGCGTCAGGGTCGGCCACCGCGCCGAGGTCGGCCACCAGCCGCGGCACGTCGACCTCTGCCGAGCCCGCCCCCAGCACCGCGGCCACGTCGCCGATCACGCGTGCCGACCGAGAGGTGCGGGTGAACCCGCCCCGAGCCAGGTCTGCCGGCGCGACCTCGCCGGAAGCGCCGCTCACAACCGCACCAGGTAGCGATCCAGTTCGAAGGAGGTCACCTGTTGTCGGTAGTCCGACCACTCCTGCCACTTGTTCCGCAGGAAGAAGTCGAACACCTGCTCACCGAGCACCTCGGCGAGGAGCTCGCTGTCCTCCATGATGGCCAGCGCCTCGCCCAGCGACTGAGGCAGCGGGTCGATGCCCATCGCCCGACGCTCCCCGTCGGTCAGGCTCCATACGTCGTCCTCTGCCTCGTCCGGAAGCTCGTACTCCTCCCGGATACCCTTCAGACCCGCGGCCAGCACCACCGCGTACGTCAGGTACGGGTTGCATGCCGCGTCGATCGACCGGACCTCCACGCGGCGGCTGTGGCCCTTGCCGATGGAGTACATCGGCACCCGCACCAGGGCGCTGCGGTTGTTGTGCCCCCAACAGACGTACGCCGGTGCCTCGCCGCCACCCCAGATCCGCTTGTAGGAGTTGACCCACTGGTTGCTCACGGCGGTGATCTCGCGGGCGTGAGCCAGCACCCCGGCGGTGAACCGGCGACCGGTCGAGGACAGCTCGTAGTCCGCGGTGGGCTCGTAGAACGCGTTGTTGTCGCCCTCGAACAGCGAGACGTGAGTGTGCATTCCGGAGCCAGGCTGGCCGGCCAGCGGTTTGGGCATGAAGCTGGCCAGGGCGCCATGCTGCAGTGCGACCTCACGGACCACCGTGCGGAAGGTCATGATGTTGTCCGCCATCGACAGCGCGTCCGCGTAGCGCAGGTCGATCTCGTTCTGGCCCGGCCCACCCTCGTGGTGGCTGAACTCCACCGAGATCCCCATCTGCTCGAGCATGCTGATCGCCTCACGGCGGAAGTCGTGACCGTCGCCGCGTGCCACGTGGTCGAAGTACCCGGCGTTGTCCACAGGCACCGGGGGCTGCCCCGGCTCGTACGGCTCCTTGAACAGGTAGAACTCGATCTCGGGGTGGACGTAGAAGGTGAAGCCCTCCTCCGAGGCCTTGTCCAAGGTGCGGCGAAGCACGTAGCGCGAGTCGGTCATCGCCGGGGAACCGTCCGGCATCCGGATGTCGGCGAACATCCGCGCCGTGCCCGGGTTGTCGCCTCGCCACGGCAGCACCTGGAAGGTGCTCGCGTCGGGCTGGACCACCATGTCCGCCTCGTAGACGCGGGTGAAGCCCTCGATCGCGCTGCCGTCGAAGCCGATGCCCTCACTGAACGCCTGCTCGAGCTCGGCGGGCGCCACGGCAACAGACTTCAGCGCACCGAGGATGTCGGTGAACCACAGCCGCACGAAGCGGATATCACGTTCCTCGATCGTGCGCAGCACGTACTCCTGCTGACGGTCCATGACCTCATCCTGCCCCATCTGCTCTCGCCCGCCTGACAGACTGCGAGCGTGGAGTTCTTCAGTGCCTACGATCAGGGTTTCGCGCGGATCGCCACCTGCACGGTCGAGGTGGCGATCGGCGACCCGTCCACCAACGTGGACCGGATCACCGAGCAGGCCCGAGCGTGCTCCGAAGACGGGGCCGCCGTGGCGGTGTTTCCCGAGCTGGCCCTGTGCGGCTACGCCATCGACGACCTGCTGATGCAGGATGCCTTGCTCGCGGCCGTGCACGAGGGGCTGCAGGCGCTCGTCAACGCCAGCGCCGACCTCCTCCCGGTGCTCGTCGTGGGTGCCCCACTGCTGCACGGCCACCGGCTCTACAACTGCGCGGTGGTGGTGCATCGGGGCGCGGTGCTCGGGGTGGCGCCGAAGTCCCACCTGCCGAACTACCGCGAGTTCTACGAGAAGCGCCACTTCGCCTCCGGCGCAGACCAGCAGGGCCAGAGCATCGTGGTCGCCGGCACCGTGGTCCCCTTCGGGCCCGACCTGCTCTTCGCGGCACGTGACGTCCCTGGCCTGGTGTTGCACGTCGAGGTCTGCGAGGACCTGTGGGTGCCGATCTCCCCCAGCGCGACGGCGACGCTCGCCGGCGCCACCGTCGTGGCCAACATCTCGGGCAGTCCGATCAACATCGGCAAGTCGCGCGAACGGCATACCCTCTGCGCCGAGGCCAGCTCCCGCCTCATGTGCGCCTACGCCTATGCGGCGGCGGGCCTGGGTGAGTCCACGACCGATCTGGCCTGGGACGGTCAGACGATGATTCACGAGCTCGGTGAGCGGCTCGCCGCGTCGGACCGCTTCCCGACCGGGCCACGCCGTGCCGTAGCGGACGTCGACCTGGGCCGGATCCGCCAGAACCGCCTGCGCAACGGCTCGTTCGACGACAACCGCGCCGTGTACGCCGAGGCGACCGGACACTTCCGCACGGTGGACTTCACACTGGACCCGCCCCGCAGCGACATCGGCCTGTGCCGCGAGGTGGACCGCTTCCCGTTCGTGCCCAACGACGAGGACCAGCTCGCGCTGGACTGTTTCGAGGCCTACAGCATCCAGGTCGCCGGGCTGGAGCGACGTCTGACCGCGATCGGTGACCCGCGAGTGGTGATCGGTGTCTCCGGTGGCCTGGACTCCACCCACGCACTGATCGTGGCCGCCCGGGCTATGGACAGGCTGGGCCGGCCCCGCAGCGACGTCCTCGCCTACACCCTGCCCGGGTTCGCCACCTCCGAGCACACCCGACGCAACGCGACCGCGTTGAGCGAAGCATTGGGCGTCAGCTTCGCCGAGATCGACATCACCCCGGCCGCGCGGCGGATGCTCGAGGATCTGGAACACCCGTTCGCGGCGGGTGAGCTCGTCTACGACGTGACCTTCGAGAACGTCCAGGCGGGGTTGCGCACCGACTACCTGTTCCGCCTGGCCGGGGCGCGAGGCGGGATCGTGCTGGGCACCGGGGACCTGTCCGAGCTCGCCCTCGGCTGGTGCACCTACGGCGTGGGGGACCACATGTCGCACTACTCGGTCAACCCGGGCGTGCCCAAGACGCTGATCCAGCACCTCATCCGGTGGGTGATCTCCTCGCAGATGTTCGACGAGGGGGTCGGGCACGTGCTGCAGTCGATCCTCGATACCGAGATCACTCCCGAGCTGGTGCCTGCCGACGGACGGGTGCCGCAGAGCACGCAGGCGCAGATCGGGCCGTACGAGCTTCAGGACTTCCACTTGCACTACGTCCTGCGGCACGGTTTCGCGCCGAGCAAGATCGCCTTCCTGGCCTGGCATGCCTGGCACGACGCGCAGGTCGGGGACTGGCCGCCGGGCTTCCCCGAGGACGAGCGGCACGCCTACGACCTGCCGGAGATCCGACGATGGCTGGAGGTCTTCGTGCGCCGGTTCTTCGGTTTCAGCCAGTTCAAGCGCTCGGCTCTGCCGAACGGTCCCAAGGTCTCGACCGGCGGCGCCGTCTCACCGCGTGGCGACTGGCGGGCCCCCTCGGACGGCAACGCTGCGGCCTGGTTGGCCGAGCTGGAGGCGAACGTCCCGACGCGCCTCCCCTAATCCCCTACCCCTGTCTCGCCACCCCCAGCCACAAGCCGTCACCTCCGGCCGCGAACTCGGCGCTGGAAGTGTGGTTCGGGGCTGGGGGTGTGTGCCTGCCGGCGCACAGACCTCCCAACGGCGACCACGGCCCGGGTCGCTAACCTTCCGGAAGGTCGCGCGAGGCCTCCTCGTACGCGGCAGCGAGCGCGGGGAGGTCAGCCCGGTAGCGGCCGATGCGGCATCCTCGCCCGTTCGGCTTCAGCTCGATGCCCTCACCCACCCAATGCGCGCGAGCCCGACTGACCAGACTTCCGCCGGGGTCGCCGCTTGCGTTGACCACACGCCACCACGGGACACCCGAGCCGTACACGCTCAGGACTCGACCGACGTATCGGGGACCGATGCCGACGATCTCGCCGATGTCGCCGTATGAGGCCACGCGTCCGGGCGGGATCTGCTCGACGACCCGCAGCACACGCTCGGCCTTGAGGTCGTCCACGCGGTGAGAGTAGCGAGCCGCACTGTGCCGCGGATTCCATCAAGCACGCGACCGACCTTCGTCTGCTCAGGAGATTCGCCTGCACCCCCAGCCCCTAAGCCCACTTCCAGCCGCGAGTTCGGCGCTGGAGGTCGCAGCTTCTGGCTGGGGGTGGCGGGAAATAGGGTGGGTAGATGAGCGGCTTGACGATTGGCTATGCGGCAATGCTCGAGCAGTTCCACCCTCGTGAGGCCGTGGGTCTGACGGAGTATGCCGAGGGTCGGGGCTTCTCGGGCTGCATGGCCGCCGACCACTTCCAGCCTTGGGTCCCCGACCAGGGCCAGTCCGCGTTCGTGTGGAACGTCCTGGCCGCTGTGGGCGAGCGGACGAGCGGGGACCTGGGACCCGGCGTCGTCTGCCCGAGCTTCCGGATGCATCCCGCCCTCGTCGCCCAGGCCGCCGCGACCCTGGAGGCGATGAACCCTGGCCGCAGCTGGCTCGGTGTCGGAGCCGGCGAGGCCCTCAACGAGCACATCCTCGGCGGCTACTGGCCCGAGGCAGGGGCGCGCTCGCGCCGGATGTTCGAGGCCATCGAGCTCATCAACCACCTGTACGAGGCCAGCGTCGAAGGCAAGGACACCAAGCACGCCGGGGAGTTCTTCACCATGGAGACCACCCGGATCTGGACCATGCCCGAGCAGCCGCCACCGATCCTGGTCGCGACGGCCGGGCCGATCAACGCCAAGAAGACCGGACGCCTGGCCGACGGCATCATCACGGTCGGAGCCCCGCTGGAGAAGATCGACGGCCTCTTCGACCGGTTCGCCGCCGGAGCCCGCGAGGTGGGCAAGGACCCAGACGCGATGCTCAAGGTGCTGCAGGTGCACCTTTCTTGGGCGCCGACCGACCAGGAGGCCCTGCACAACGCGATGACACAGTGGCCCAACGGCGGGATGAAGTTCGCCAAGGCCGACATCCGCTCCCCCCACGACTTCGCCGCGATGGCCAAGCTCGTGCGGCCCGAGGACTTCGAGGGCCGCATGGTGATCGCCTCCGACCCGGACGAGCACCTGCAGCATCTACAGCGCTACGCCGATCTCGGCTTCGATCGGATCTACCTGCACAACGTGGGACGGAACCAACGCGAGTGGATCGACGTCTTCGCCGAGCACGTGTTGCCCAAGCTGCGCCGATGACCAGCCGGTGGCAGCGACTCGCCGGGGACGACGCCGTCGAGGACTACGACCGTGTCGTCGCGGCCCGTCTGGCCCGGGTGGACCAGGCCGGCGGCACCGTCCACGCAGAGGCCGAGCTCGTCGCCGAGCTGTGCGAGCAGGAAGGAAAGGTGCTCGACGCGGGATGCGGGACCGGCCGGGTGACGTGGCGCCTGGCCGAGCTGGGTCTCACGGTTACCGGCGTCGACAGCGACCCCAGAATGCTGCACCGCGCCCGGCGGGCCCATCACGACCACCCGGCGTCCACGGCAGCCCGGCCTGCACCGTCCTTCGTCGAGGCAGACCTGGCCTCGTATCGCGGCGAGCCGGTCGACGTGGTCCTGGCGGCCGGGAACGTGGTTCCCCTGCTGGCCCCCGGCACACTGAACCGGACAGTGCGGGCCCTGGCCGCTCAGCTCCGACCTGACGGGTTGCTGGTCTGGGGCTTCGGTCTGAGCGCACAGGCGCTGCCGCCCGGATGCCCACCCACGCCACTGCGCGACGTCGAGCTCGCCGCCCGGGCGGCCGGCCTGCAGCGTCTCCAGCGCTGGGGCACCTGGGAGAAGGAGGCGTACACCGGCCGGTATGTCGTCGAGGTGCACGAAAGGGCGGGCCGCCGCGCCGACGGCAAGCCCGCGCGCGAGGTGACCGGCTAGCCGTCCTTGTCGGCCGGGCCGTCCTCCCATGCCTCGTCCTCGGCGTCCCACTGCTCGTTGCGCGCCTGCGCCTTCTCCAGGGCGGCTGCGGCCTCGTCGTGGCTGTCGTAGGGGCCCAGCAGGTTCGCGTTGCGCGCCCGATCGGGATCGTCGTGTTCCTCCACGGACTTGGTCTCGACGTTGAACCAGTACTGCATACTGACCTCCGCGTGCTCTCGAACGGCCGTCACCCGGCCTCTAGACTCCACCGTATGCCGACCGCCTCCACCCTGCTCCGCGCTGGCCGCGTCGGCCCGCAGCGCCAGGTCCCCCTACACATCATCCGGCCCGAGTACGTCGGACGGGCCGCCCCGGCGGCCAACACCGCTCCTGAGGTCAAGGACGCGGAGACCATCGAGGCGATGCGGGTCGCCGGGCGGATCGCGGCGCAGGCCCTCGCCGAGTGTGGTCGGGCCGTGGCGCCGGGGGTCAGCACCGACGACATCGACCGCATCGGCCATGAGTTCCTGCTCGACCACGGCGCCTACCCCTCGACGCTGGGCTACCGCGGGTTTCCCAAGTCGCTGTGCACCTCGGTCAACGAGGTGATCTGCCACGGCATCCCCGACGACCGCCGCCTCGAGGACGGGGACATCTGCAACGTCGACATCACTGCATACATCCACGGCGTGCATGGCGACACCAACGCCACGTTCGCGGTCGGCTCGCTCGACGAGCAGTCGCGGCTGCTCATCGAGCGGACGGAGCAGGCGCTTCACCGAGCGATCAAGGCCGCCAAGCCCGGCCGCGCGGTCAACGTGCTGGGCCGGGTGATCGAGGCCTACGCACGCCGGTTCGGCTACGGGGTGGTGCGCGACTACACCGGCCATGGCATCGGGCAGTCGTTCCACTCGGGCCTGGTCATTCCGCACTATGACGCCCCCGAGCACGACGTGCTCATCGAGGAGGGGATGACGTTCACCATCGAGCCCATGCTCAACCTAGGCACGCCCGACTGGCAGGAATGGGACGACGGGTGGACGATCGTGACCGCGGACGGGCGACGTTCAGCCCAGTTCGAGCACACGCTGTTGGTCACCCACGACGGCGCCGAGATCCTCACCGTGCCCTGACCGGGGCGTGGACGACCTATCCAAGGAGTGAGCATGGCCAAGGACCACGTGCTGGGCATCGACATCGGCGGCAGCGGCATCAAGGGCGCCCCGGTGGACCTGGAGGCCGGTGAGTTCGCTACCGACCGGGAGCGCATCGACACCCCGGAGGACTCGACGCCGGAGGCGGTCGCCGAAGTCGTGGCCAAGATCGCCGACAAGTTCTCCGACGACATCGGCAAGAAGTCGCCGATTGGCATCACGATCCCGTCCGTGGTCCATCACGGCACCGTGCGCAGCGCAGCCAACATCGACCCCTCCTGGATCGGCACCGACGCCGAGGCGCTGTTCTCCGAGGCGGTCGGGCGCAACGTCATCGTCATCAACGACGCGGATGCTGCCGGCGCGGCCGAGATGCACTACGGGGCAGGTCAGGGCAACGACGGCACGGTGCTGCTGACCACGCTGGGCACTGGTATCGGCACCGCCCTGTTCCTGGGTGGTGAGCTCATCCCGAACTCCGAGCTCGGGCACCTACAGCTGGACGAGCACATGGACGTCGAGACCTGGGCGGCCAACTCCGCCCGCAAGGACGAGGACCTGTCCTGGGAGGACTGGGCCGTGCGGCTGCAGCGGTACTACAGCCACGTGGAGGACCTGCTCTGGCCGGACCTGATCATCGTCGGTGGTGGTGTGTCGAAGAAGGCGGAGAAGTACCTGCCCCTGTTGCACCTGCGAGCGCCCATCGTGCCGGCCCATCTGCTCAACGACGCCGGGATCATCGGCGCCGCATGGTTGGCCAGCCACCACCGAAGCTGACCCCCCTTCCCTGCACCCCCAGCCACATGGTGCGACCTGGTGCGCCGAGTTCGGCGCTGTTGGTGGCCTTCGGCGCTGGGGGTGGACCGACGAACGCGAGCCTGTGGACAACCGCCAGAGTCGTCGTCCGGAGCAGGCATGCTGCTGGCCATGCACCCCGTCCTGAGCGCCTGGTTACGTGACCACGGTGGGGTCATCACCTCGGCCGACGCGGCTTCTCTCGGACTGGCCGGCCCAGAGCTCTGCGCTGCGGCGGCCCGCGGCGAGATGGAGCGCGTCACGCGCGGTTGTTATGTCCAGGTCGCTCGACTGGCGGATGCCGACCCCGAGCAGCGCCATCGCCTGAGGTTAGCCGCAGTGCTGCGCGACCCACAGTCCAGGCTCGTCGCCTCGCACTCCAGTGGCGCGCTGGTCTGGGGTCTTCCAGTCAGCTACGCCCATCTGGATCGCGTCCATGTGGCGCGAGCCGTGGCCCGGGGCACCACGCGGCAGTACTCACGGCACACCCTGCACGAGGGCTACCCGGAAGGCACGGCCACGGTGCGACACGGCATACCGGTCGTGATCGCTCCGCTCGCCGTGCTGGGCACCGCGTTCCTCTACGGAATGCGCGCCGGGGTGCTGGCGACCGACGCCGCTCTGCACAGCAAGGTAACGACATACGAGGAGCTGGACACCTGGATCGAGCGGCTCGCCCGCACACCGGGGATGACCCGCGCACGCGCCGCCGTACACCGCTCACACGCTGGCGCCGAGTCCGCCGGCGAGTCACTGCTTCGGCTCATCCTCGAGGACCTCGGGCTGCGAGCCCTCCCACAGTTCACGGTCCGCGACCTCGATGGCTGTTTCGTCGCCCGCGTCGACTTCTACCTGCCTGAGCTCGGCGTAGTGGTGGAGTTCGACGGGGTAACCAAGTACGACGGGGCGCGGGGCGGCGCAGCGCTGGTCGCGGAGAAACGGCGCGAGGACGACATCCGCAGGCTGGGGTACGGGGTGGTGCGCCTCACATCGAAGGACCTCGTCGAGCCCGGACGCATCCGCAGAGACGTCCACCGTGCGGCGGCCGCAACCGGTCACCTACTCGCATAGTCCCCGCAGACTTACCTCGCTCGGTCCTCGTGCCTTCTGCAGGCCCCTGTTCTCCAGGTCCTTCTCGCCGCGCGCTCCTGCACCCCCAGCCCCGAAGCTGACCTCCAGCCGCGAAAACGACGCTGGAGGTGTCGCTTTCTGGCTGGGGGTGCGGGAGGAGGAGGAGGGGAGGTGAGCTACCAGGAAGTGTGGCGCGGACGCCCCTCGTCGTAGCCGGCCGCTCCCTGGATGCCGACCATCACCGAGTCGCGGAACGCGGGAATGTCGCGGGCCCCCGCATAGGTGAAGGCGCTGCGCACCCCGGACATGATCTGGTCGATGACGTCCTCGACGCCCCCGCGCTCCGGGTCCAGATACATTTTCGAGGAGGAGATCCCTTCCTCGAACAACGCGGACCGCGCACGGTCGAACGCCGACGCCTCGCGCGTGCGCTGCCGTACCGCACGGGCCGAGGCCATGCCGAAGCTCTCTTTGTAGAGCGCACCCCCGGTGTCGCGCATCAGGTCGCCGGGGGACTCATGGGTCCCCGCGAACCACGAGCCCACCATCACCGAGGCCGCCCCCGCGGCCAGCCCCAGCGCCACGTCACGCGGGTACTTCACGCCGCCGTCAGCCCAGACATGGGCACCCACGTCCCGGGCGGCCTCGGAGCACTCCAGGACGGCGGAGAACTGGGGGCGTCCGACGCCGGTCATCATTCGCGTCGTGCACATGGCACCGGGCCCGACACCGACCTTGACGATGTCGGCGCCCGCACCAGCCAGATCGGCGACGCCCTTGGCGGACACCACGTTGCCGGCCACCAGCGGCACCCGTCGTCCCGTCGCCTCGGCGAGCTCCTCGCGTCGGGCGGCCACGCGGGGCAGCACCTCGAGCATCTTGTCCTGGTGCCCATGGGCCGTGTCCACGACCAGCACGTCGATCTCCGCGTCCAGCAGGGCACGGGTCCTGGCATCGACGTCGCCGTTGATCCCCAGGGCCGCTCCCACCAGCAGCCGTCCCGACGTGTCGAGGGCCGGATCGTAGATCGCAGATCGCACCAGCCCAGTGCGGGTCAGGACGCCGAGTAGCTCTCCCCCGGCGACGACGGGGGCGAGCTCGACGTGAGCCGCCTCGAGCGCGGCGAAACAGGTGTGGGCTTCGGTCCCCGGCTCGAGCACCACGGTCAGCTCGGACATGACGTCGCGGACCTGGGCGAAACGGTCGACATCGACGCAGTCCCGCTCGCTGATGGTCCCCACCGGCCGCCGGCCATCCAGCACGACCGCCGCACGGTGGGCTCGCTTGCCCATCAGCGACAGCACCTCAGCCACCGGGGCGTCGGGTGCGACGGTGATCGGGGTCTCGTACAGCGGATGCGAGTCCTTCACCGCCGCCACGCTGCGGTCGATCATCTCCACCGGCACGTCCTGGGGCAAGATCGCTACCCCCCCACGACGCGCGACGGTCTCGGCCATGCGACGACCGGACACCGCGGTCATGTTGGCCACGACCAAGGGGATGGTCGTGCCCACCGCATCGGGGGTGTGCAGGTCGACGTCGAGCCGAGAGGCGACCGCGGAACGCACCGGCACCATGAAGACGTCGTTGTAGGTCAGGTCGTGGGCGGGCTGCATGCCGTTGAGGAACTGCACGAGCGCACATCCTACGCAGCCGCGCAGCGGGCGGGGCGCGTGCGGGCGTAAGACGAGCGTCGTACGGTGACGGCATGCATCTGACACACCTGGGACACGCCTGCCTCCTCGTCGAGGTCTCCGGTCAGCGCCTGCTCATCGACCCTGGTGGCTTCTCGGACGTGACGGGGGTCGGCGGGGTCGACGCCGTCCTCGTCACCCACATGCACCCCGACCACCTGGACCCGGGCGCGATCTCGACCGTGTTGCACGCCAGCCCCGAGGCCCAGGTCTGGGCGGAGTCCCAGACGGTCGAGGAGCTCCTCGAGGCCGACCCGCCCCTGCGTGAGCGCACCCATCGCCTGGAGTCGGGGGCCGAGCTCGAGTTCGGGCCCGTGACCGTGACCGCCGTGGGTCACCGTCACGCGCTGATCCTGGAGGACCTGCCGCGTCCCGACAACGTGGGCCTGGTGTTGACCGCCGAGTCCGAGCCGTCCCTGTTCCATCCCGGCGATGCGCTGGACGCCGAGCACGAGCTGCTCGCAGCCATCGACCTCCTCTGCGTTCCGATCAGCGCGCCGTGGAGTGACGTCGACGACGTCGTCCAGTTCACCCGGCGCATCCAGCCCAAGCGGGTCGTCCCTATCCACGACGGCCTGTTGAACGAGAGCGGCCGCTCGATGTACGTCGGGCATCTCGGCAACTTCGGTCTCGAAGGCGGAGTCGAGGTTCTCGACCTTCGCGGCGTAGGGGTCGTCGAGGTCTGAGATGGATGCTGCGTCGTGGCTGTTGCGACATGGCCGTCTCATGCGCAGCCCGATCGTGCTGTTCCGCTTCGGCCTGGACCGCGTGTTCGGCTCGCGCCTGGTCATGGTGGAGCATCGCGGGCGCGTCTCCGGACAATTGCGTCGGGTCGTCCTCGAAGTGGTCGACCGGCCCGACACCCGCACGATTCGTGTCGTCTCCGGCTTCGGCCGCGCCGCTCAGTGGTATCGCAACATCGTGGCCGAGCCCCGAGTCCTCATCACCTCGGGCGCCGTCCGTGGGGCGCCGGGCCACGCGATGCAGCTGTCCCCACAGCAGGCGCAGGCGACCTTCGCCCGATATGCCGCGCAGCATCCCCGTGCGTGGTCTCGCCTCGAGCCGATGCTGGTCGCCCAGGTGGCCGACCACGAGGAACTGGCCCAGGTCATTCCCGTGGTGGACCTGGTGGTCGACCACGAGGCGACCGGAATGGTGCTTCCGCCCGGCTAGCCCACTCCGGTGGCCCCGAACACCCACCCCAACAGGTAGGTCACAGCCGCCGCCCCGAAGCCGATCGTCAGCTGACGCAGGGCGCGGCTCCACATCGAGGCGCCCGAGAGCAGGCCGACGACAGCGCCGGTCATCATCAGCGACAGGCCGACCAACGCGATAGCCACCACGAGCGCCACGGTGGGCGACGCGCCGAACAGGTAGGGAAGGATGGGCACCAGGGCGCCGCTGGCGAAGAAGGCGAAGCTGGACGACGCGGCCCCCCATGGGCTCCCCACAGCTCGGTAGTCCACCTCGGGCACAAGGGGGCCCACCCCCGAAGCGTCGTCCTTGGCTCGCGCGTCGACCACGATGCGGTCCGCTCGCTCCTGGGCCGACTCCGGGGACGCCCCCCTTGCGCGGAAGACCAGCGCGAGCTCGTTGACATCGAGGTCGAGATGGCCCGAAGCGATGGCCTCCTCGTTCCTCGGAGCGGACGCCTCGAGCAGCTCACGCGCCGAGCGCACCGAGATGTACTCCCCCGCGCCCATGGACATGGCTCCGGCCAGCAGCCCCGCGGCCCCAGCCGCCAGCACGATCGAGCCCGAGACGCCGGTGGCGCTCATCCCCGCCACCAAAGCCAGGTTGGACACCAAGCCGTCGTTGGCTCCGAACACTGCCGCGCGGAAGTTCCCCGACAACCGCTCCCGCCCACGTGCCGCCAGAGCGCGAAGCACCTCGACGTGGACGACCTCGTCGGCGGCCATCTGCGGAGGAGCGGCCGGCTCCTTGGCGTATGCCGAGCTGTCCTCGGCACGCTGCAACAGGATCAACACCACATCGCTGGCGGGCGTGCCGGCCAACCATCCGAGGAAGCGATAGCGGATCGGTGGGGAGGCCGGCCGGGAAGAGCCAGTGCCCAGCAGCTCCTCCCAATGAGCCGCGTGCCGGTCTTCGGCGCCGGCCAGCTCGGCCAGCACCTCGGCATCGGTGCGCGTGCTGCTGGTGGAGGCCAGTCGGCGCAGCACGCCAGCCACGGCTCGCTCGTCAGCCAGGTGGCGCTTCCATCGGTTGATCTCCCCCGAGGTCGGTGTCTCCACGCTCATGGGCCCCACGATATGAACCCCTGCACACGGTCGCCAGCAAGCGCAGGCTGTCCTTCGCCGGCGTCGCCAGTGGGCTTCTCGATACGAGAGGACCTCGGACGGCAAGGTCAGTCGAGATGTACCGGCGCCGAGGTCTCCACCCGGGTCCAGGGTCCGTCCGGGACGTCTACCCGGTCCACGAAGCGCCAGGAGATGCCCTCCTGGATCCCGTTCACGAGCTCGAACCCCAGGCAGCCGTTCAGGGCCGGCGACACGTCCATGCCCGACCCGCCGAACTGGTCGTTGACCGGGCGCGCATCCGACTCCCCGAACACGTAGTCCACGTCGTCGTACACCCCCGGGCCAGCGTCCTGGATCTGGCCGTAGCAGACGTTTCCGGTCGGACCCACGATCTCCACCCAGCGGTTCTTCATGTACGAGAACCCCCGATCCTCGCACCGCATCGGGTCGGGCTCCTCCTGTGCCCACGGGACCACGTCGCACCGCATCGCGAAGGCTTCCTCGTTGTGGATGTCGTCGAAGGGCAGGTCCAAATAGAAGGGGTTCTGTAAGGGGGTCATCTCGGTCGGGAAGTAGTCGTTGCGCGCTGTCCTCGGCTCGGTGGTGCACTCATCCCTGACGACGATCCCATCGCATCCCCCGTAGTGCTCCAGCCACTTGCTGTCGTAGGTCGAGATGACCTGGCTGCCGTCACTGGCGTCGGGGTCGAACACCTCCCCCACCCAGAAGGTCGTGGCCACGATCTGCGTGTGCCACGGGTAGGAACGGCCCTGTAAGGGCGACGCCGTGCTCGCCTCGGGCTGCTCACTCATGGTCGCCGTTTCGGGGTCTCCCGCCGGAGTGACCGGCGTGCTGCATCCACTGAGCAGGAACAGTGCAGCCACCCCTGTCGACAGGGCACCCATACCTCCCATACGAAGAGTCAGTCGTCGGCCGCGACCATCCGGTAGCGGTCCGTCTCCAGGGTCCCGTCGCTGATGAGGGACAGACCGAAGCTGAGACCAGTGGCGCCCTTTGGCACGGGGGGTGTGCGGAAGTTCGCTGTTGCCCACGCATTCCTCTGTTCCACATAGGGCCCCGACATCCAGTACTGCCAGTGGTCCTGGGCGTCTCGATAGTACAGGGCCATCTGGGCGGTTCCCTTGAGCCGGTAGTCCACTCGAAGGTCGTAGGTAGCACCGGGCTCCACCGACGGGGAGCATGTACCGAGGTCGAACTGTGGAAGGATCTTGCCCTCACCGTCTTCGTAGTCGGTGATGGTCAGCGTGATCGCGGTGTCACCGGCCGAGCCGGGGCTGGTGGACTCCAGCTCCACTGTGTTGTCACCCCAATCGCCCCGCATGAAACAGGCCGGCACGCCGGTGGTGGGGTCGACAGACTCCAGCGAGGGGTTGGTGACTGCGTTCTTGCCGGTCGGGGCCACCTCAGGGCCTGGGGCGCGCTCGGGCGGCTCAGGCTCGGGGTAGCTGTCGCCCAGGTAGGAACGCACGACCTCGTCGACCGAATGCACGGACAGTCCTCGGTCGGAGGCCTGGCTCTGCCCGTACAGCCACTCGACCACATCGGCATGCAGCTGCGGAGTCGCCGACAGCGACTTCTCGCAGTCCTTCGTCCCGATCGGCTCACAGACGGTGTGAAAGGTGAAGATGACCCATCCACCGCCATAGGCCTGAGCCTGTCGGACGATGGACTTGACGTCGTCCAAGTTCCAGGAGCTGTCGATCTGCGCCGGTGCGCGCAAGAAGTTCGAGTTCTCAGGCGGCATGGTCTCCGCCAAGACGCACAGCTCGCATCCGACCTGCGACTTGACCTCCCCCAGACCACGGCTGGTCAGGTAGCCGCAGTCCTCGGCGATCTGCTCCACCTGCGGAGTGCTGCTGGTGAAGGGATAGGCCATGTTGACCGGCTCGAAGCCCCACTCGAAGAGCGTGGCCCGGTCGTTGCAGATCTCGCGTCGGGCCTCCGCTGCGTCGATCTCCCCCAACCGCGGGTGCGTCACCGTGTGACCGCCGATCTCGTGGCCGTTGCGCTGAAGGGCGTCGAGGTCGGCCCGGGTCATGTATCCCGGATCGTCGATGAAGTCATCGGTGACGTAGAACGTGCCGTCGACGCCGTAGTGGTCCAGCACCCTGGCGGCACCCGCTTGATCGTCGAACCCGTCGTCGTAGGTCAACGACACCACCGTGGGCGTTTCGGCCGCACCGGCCTGCTTCTGCGGATCAAGAGGCGGCAGGTCAGGTTCGTTGCCGGTGGGCTCGGTCTCCTTGTTGCTGCCCGAGGTGGACTGGCCCGGCGTGGCCTGCCCACCGGCGTTGGGGCCCCCTCCGTCACGCAGGTCGACGAGGACCATCCCGGCTACGCCCAGGATCAGCACCACCGGCAGCAGAAGGGCCAAGAAGGTGCGGATCGGGTGTGGTCGAGGCATCAACGTGCTCCTGCCTGTGAGAACCGGGAATCACGTGCGGGGGCCACGACCTGCCCCTCACCATCGGTCATGTCACGACGCGTGGGCGAGGTCCAGGCCCCGGAGGAGCGCACGAGCCAAGCTCGCGGAATCGACACCAGAGTCACGACAGCGTCGACCACCCGCATCGGCAGGAAGAACAGACCGTCGAACAGGTAGCGGGGTCGACGTTCGGCGAAGGCGGCGAAGCAGGTGAGCAGATAGTCCGGCAGCATGATTCCGAGCAGCAGGTCCACCGGGTCGATGAACGCGTCGATGTCAGCCAAGGGAGCCCCGACGAGCGGCATGGCGCCGAGATCGGGCACCAGGACGCCCAGCAGCATGGCCAAGACCACGATCGGTAGGAGCAGAAAGACGACGGTACTGGTGAGCAACTCCAGCAGGGTCAGCCCCAGGGCGATCGTGAACACGGGCCGACCGCCCCGGTAGCGGCGGACCGTCTGCCAAAGTCCGAGGGACCACCGCCGTGTCTGCCTCACGTAGTCGCGCAAGGTCGCCGGATCCTGGGTGTAGGCCAAGGCCTGAGGCTGGAACACGATGCGGCCCAGTCGCTTCGCCTGGACCTCGAACGTCATGTTGAAGTCCTCGATGACCAGCCCAGGTCTATCGACCTGGATCCTCGCGAGCGCCGAGGAGCGGTAGGTGCTGGCGAAGCCCGGCACGATGTGGGTCGCGCTGATGCCGCGCCAGGTCTGGCCGTACTTCACCAGCAGCTGCGCGACGAGGTAGACACGCTGGCGGTAACCCACCGCGATGTTGCCCAGGAAGCCGAGACGCCTTTCCCAGCGCGTGTGCGCGCAGCCGGCGACCGCGGCCACTCGTGCGTCGGCGAACCTGGGCAGAGCAGCGGCGTAGTACCCGGGATCCAGCTGGGTGTCGGCATCGAGCAGCGTGACGGCCTCGTAGCGGGCGAGGAGCTGAAACCTCTCGATACCGTAGGCCAGCGCACTGGCCTTGCCGACATTGTGCGGCGTCTCGATCACGTTGACCCCCGCTCGTCGCGCGAGCGCCACGGTCCGGTCGTCCGACGCATCCGAGACCACATGGATCTGATCGGCGGGCATCAGGTCCGCCAAAGACCTGAGAGACCTGGCGATAACCAGCTCCTCGTTGTGGGCCGCCATCAAGACCGCGACATCGCCGATGTTCAGCCCGTGGAGCCGGTCGGCGTCGACGACGTGGCGCCCTACCTGTTCGCTTTCACCATGCTCCTCGATGAGGCGCATCAGTCCCACCACGCCCCAGAAGAGGACGTTGAGTCCGAGCACCAAGAGCAGCAGGACAACCCATGTTGTCACTCCCCCATCACTCCCGGAGCTCAGGCAGGCTGGGCCATCGCCATCGACCTGCCGGACGAGGCGTAGGCCACGACGGCATCGATGATGTCGTCCAGGTGGTGTTTGGGTTCATAGCCGATCTCCGCGCGCAGACGGGCGCAGTCCGGCACCCGGCGCAGCATGTCCTCGTAGCCGGCGCCGTAGGCCGTCGCGTAGTCGATGTGGTCGATGTGGCTGGCAGACCCGGTCCGCTCGATGATGCGCTCCGCCAGCTGGTTGATGGAGGTCTGTTCGGGGTTGCCGACGTTGTAGACCTGGCCCACAGAGCCGGGGGCGTCGATGAGGCCGTGCAGCGCGTCGATGACGTCGTTGACGTGGGTGAAGCATCGTGTCTGCTCCCCGTCGCCGTAGACGGTCAGCGGATCCCCGTCCAAGGCTTGCTTGACGAAGCGCGGCACCACCATGCCGTAGCGACCGGTCTGTCGCGCTCCGGCGGTGTTGAAAGGGCGGACCACGGTCGCTGGCAAACCATGCACCGCGGCGTACTGCTGAGTCATGGACTCATCCAGCGCCTTGGCCTCGGCATAGGACCAGCGGGTCAACATCGGCGAGCCCAGGATGCGGTCGGCGTCCTCGGTGAGCCCCAAGGCGTCGTTCTTGCCGTACACCTCACTGGTGGAGGCCACGATGATGCGCGTTCCGTGCGGCCGGGCAGCCTCCAGGACCGTCTCGGTACCGTGGACGTTGGTCCGGATGCTCTTGAGAGTCTCGTTCTGGATCGTGAAGACGCCGACGGCCGCCGCCAGGTGGAACACGACATCGCATTGGGCGACAAGCCGCTCGACGAGGTCGACCTGAGTGACCGAGCCGTGCACGAACGTGAGACGCTCGCCCAGATAGGAGCTGCGCGCCGCTGCGAGGTTCTCCTCCCGGCCGGTGCTGAGGTCGTCGAGGGCCACGACCTCGTGACCGTTCTCCAGAAGCCGGTCAGCGAGGTGCGACCCGATGAAGCCAGCACCTCCGGTGATGAGTACGCGCATGGGGCTACCTCCTCCGTGGCTTTCGCCGCGTCACGGGATCGTCGAGTCGATTCTTTACCTGTTCTTGACCTGCGCTTGACCTTACACCGACCTTCCGACGGCCCGAAAGTCTCAGACCGCCCTGTCGCACCCCTGAGCGGCAGTCATGTGGGGGTGTGCCGCCGCCCACGACTGCGGCCACAGAGACCGCCCGACTGTATTGCGCGGGCACCGTGTTCGCTCCTTCATGCAGCGGACTCCTCGGGGGCCGGGATGGGCCGCCGACGGCACCGGATGTGATCTTCGTCACATCTGCCTGGGGAAGCGGGGTGAATGAGTCGGCCGGTACGCCGGGTCCTGTCCTGTCGCGTCACTGCTGACGTGGCGACAGGGGCGGCCATCCATCTCGGGCGACTGTTGCCAGCCGCCTCTAGCGACCTACCCGCACGCTCGGGCGAGCAGCCCTCGAACGCGTGCTGTCTGGTCTTGCTCCAGGTGGGGTTTACCGAGCCGCACCAGTCACCTGGCGCGCTGGTGGTCTCTTACACCGCCGTTTCACCCTTACCACCGGTTGCCCGGTGGCGGTCTGCTTTCTGTGGCACTGTCCCGCGGGTCACCCCGGGTGGCCGTTAGCCACCACCTTGCCCTGTGGAGCCCGGACGTTCCTCGGCGAGCGAGGGCCCAACGGGCCCTCCTCGACGCGGCCGCCTGGCCGACTCATTCACTGACCTCAGTGTAGGCGCCCAGCCTGCGTCACCTCTAGCGCAGCCGCCACGTCGGCCACCAGGTCGGGGGCGTCCTCGATGCCGACCGAGAGCCGGATGACGTTGTCGGGCACCTCGAGCTCGGTGCCACGCACCGAGGCGTGGGTCATCTGAGCCGGGTAGTTGACCAAGGACTCCACGCCCCCCAGAGACTCTGCGAGCTGAAAGACCGACGTCGCCTCGGCGAACGCCCGAGCGGCCGCGGCGCCCCCGCGCAGGGCGAACGAGACCATCCCACTGAACCGGCTCATCTGCGTAGCGGCGATCTCATGTCCCGGGTGCGTGGGCAGGCCGGGGTAGAAGACCCGCTCCACGGCCGGATGACCCAGCAGGGACTCCGCGACGGCCTCAGCGTTGTCGGAGTGCCGATGCATACGCAGGGACAACGTCTTGATGCCGCGGATCGTCAGGAAGACCTCCCAGGGTGCGCTGACCGCCCCGGCCGCGTACTGCAGGAAGCCCACGTGCTCGGCGATGCGTTCGTCGTCGGTGGCCACCAGCCCACCGAGCACGTCCGAATGTCCGCCGAGGTACTTCGTGGCCGAGTGCACGACGACGTCGGCGCCGAGAGCGAGTGGACGCTGCAGCGCAGGTGTGGCGAAAGTGTTGTCGACCACCACCACGCAGTCGTGTCCATGACCGATCTCGGCCAGCGCGGCGATATCGCTGATCTTCATCAACGGGTTACTGGGCGTCTCCACCCACAGCATCCGCGTGTTCGGACGCACCGCCGCGACGACCGCCGCGGTGTCGCTCATGTCGACCGTGCTGAGCTCCACCCCCCAGGGGGCGAGGATCTGGTTGGCGAGGCGGTGGGTGCCGCCATAGACGTCGTCACCCATCAGCACGTGGTCGCCCGGGCGCAGCAGACCGCGCAGGACGGCGTCCTCGGCGGCCAGGCCCGAGGCGAAGGAGAGCCCGTGGCGTCCGCCCTCCAGGTCGGCGATCAGGGTCTGCAGGGCGTCCCGCGTGGGATTGGTGCCGCGCGTGTACTCATACCCCGATCGCAGCCCACCCACGTGCTCCTGCACGAAGGTCGACGTCTGGTAGACGGGCGGGATGACCGCGCCCGTGAGGGGGTCGAAGGCCTGTCCGGCGTGAATGGAGCGGGTCGTGAATCCGGTCATCTTGACGTCATTTCGAGAGGAAGGTGAGCAGGTCCGGTCGGGTCAGGACGGCCAAGGGTTTGCCGTCCTGCGTGACCAGCAACGCATCGGAGTCGGTCAGGGCTTCCCGGGCCGCGGTCGCCGAGTCGCCGGCACCGATCAGCGGCATCCTCTCACCGCTGACCTCGGACACCGCGTCACCGGGATGCAGACCACCGCGGAAGACCGCGTCGAGCAGGTCCTGCTCGTTCACCGCTCCGACGACCTCCCCCATCATGACCGGCGGCTCAGCATTCAGCACCACCAGCTGGGACACCCCGTACTCGGCCATCATCGCGATCGCGTCCCGGATGGTGTCGGTCGGATGAGCGTGCACCAGAGCGGGGACGTCCCCGTTCTTGCTGCTGACGATGTCGCGCACGGTGGCCTCGGTGGCGTCGGGCAGGAACCCGTAGCTGCGCATCCACCCGTCGTTGAAGATCTTGCCCAGGTAGCCGCGACCGCTGTCGGGGAGCACCACGACCACGACGGCGTCGGGCCCGAGCCCGGAGGCCGCGCGCAGAGCGGCCACCACCGCCATCCCGCAGGACCCACCGACGAGCAGACCCTCCTCTCGGGCCAGCCGGCGCGTCATCGCGAAGGAGTCCGCGTCGGTGACGGCGATGATCTCGTCCGGCACGGAGGGGTCGTAGGCGCCGGGCCAGATGTCCTCGCCCACGCCCTCGACCAGGTAGGGGCGCCCGGTGCCGCCGGAGTACACCGAGCCCACCGGGTCGGCGCCGATCACGCGCACACGGCCTTCACCGACCTCCTTGAGGTAGCGCCCGGTGCCGGAGATGGTGCCACCGGTGCCCACACCGGCGACGAAGTGGGTCACCCGTCCATCGGTGTCGCTCCAGATCTCGGGGCCGGTCGTCTCGTAGTGACTCAACGGGCCGTTGGGGTTCTCGTACTGGTTGGGCTTGTAGCCACCCTCGGTCTCCGCGGCCAGCCGGTCGCTGACGCTGTAGTACGAGTCCGGATGGTCCGGGGCCACCGAGGTGGGGGTCACGACCACCTCCGCCCCGTAGGCGCGCAGCACGTTGCGCTTGTCGACACCCACCTTGTCGGGGCAGACGAAGACGCACCGGTAACCGCGCTGCTGCGCCACCATGGCCAAGCCGACCCCGGTGTTCCCGCTGGTCGGCTCGACGATGGTGCCGCCGGGCTTGAGCAGGCCCTGCTCTTCTGCCGCATCGATCATCTTCGTCGCGATCCGGTCCTTGATCGACCCGCCCGGGTTGAGGTACTCGATCTTGGCGAGCACCGTGGCCCGGATCCCCTCGGTCACCCGCGTCAGTCGCACCAGAGGGGTGTTGCCCACGATGTCGATGATGGATTCGGCATAGCGCATGGGCGCTCCTTGCTGGCGGTCAGGAAATGGATGACGGACTACGAGGGTCGCACGAGCGGTCGGCAGGTCGCTTCCGACCTGCGGACCCCTGCGTCCTCACCGGGCCTCGAGCCCTCGTAGGTGGTGCGTGTCGTTCACCGTGCTCACGCTGACTCCGCCGTCGGGCCAGACCTCCAGCACGCTGATCGAGCAGGGGGCGGTGGCCACCGACCAGATCCTCTCGTGGTCCACCCCGAGGACCTCGGCCAGCACGCACATCACCGGTTTGCGGTGGCTGGCCACGATGACGGTGCCACCCGGGCGGCCGGTGCCGATGGCACGGGCCCACGCATCGCGGACTCGCGTGGCCAGGTCGTGATGGCTCTCTCCACCGGGGCGCGCGTAGGCCGCGTCGGCTCGCAGTCTCACGAGGTCCTCCCGTGCGGCCCCTGCCAAGTCGGCCAGAGCCGCACCGTCCCAGTCACCGAAGCCCTGCTCGTCCCAGTCGCGGTCCACCACCGGGTCGACACCGAGAGCGTCGGCGATGGCGCCGCCGGTCTGGCGAGCGCGGGCCAGGGACGAGGTCACCACCGACACGGGGCCCGCAGCCGGTGTTCCGACGAGGTCGCGCACACCTCGTGCTGCCGCATTCGCCTGCCGGACGCCCAGCTCGTTCAGGCCCGGATCGGCGCCATCGCGACCGTCCAGCCGCCCGGCGAGGGTGTAGTCGGTGACGCCGTGCCGCACGAGCACCAGACGCACCGGATCAGACATGGCTGGGGGATGCGGCACAGCCGCTGCCGGCACGGGAGTCCGGCCCTCGCCGAAGGTGGGCACGTGTGGCAGGTCATCTTCGTGCGCCACACCGTCGTGCCCCGGGCCCCCTTCCCCCGCATCGTCCTCGTGCACATGCTCGCCATCCATGCCTTGGTTCGACAGCGCATCGGCGTCGGCGTTCTCCGCCCGCGGAATCCACTCGAAGCGCACCCTGGCGCCGCCCTGCTCGATCCGGCCCACCAGGTCGCGGGCCTGAAGGGCCAGCCTGCGCATGTCGGCGTGCTTGATCTTCCACCGGCCGCTCATCTGCTCCACCACGAGCTTGGAGTCCATCCGGACGACCACGCTCCAGCCGTCGGCCGCCCCCATCTCGGCGACCGCCTGGAGCCCGGCGATCATCCCCTGATACTCGGCGACGTTGTTCGAGATGCCGTTGCCGAGCGGCGCGGCGCGGCGCGCCAGCACGCGTCCCGAGGAGAGGTCACGAACCAGGGCGCCGTAACCGGCGATCCCGGGGTTGCCTCGCGAGCCGCCGTCGGCCTCGACGACGAGACGGCGGGGGGCCATCAGAGGCCGGACTCTTCGGTGCGCACGAGGATGCGGCCACACTCCTCACACCGCAGCACCTCATCCTCCTCAGCACCGCGGATCCGACCGAGGTCGACCGTGTTCAGCTCGAGCTGGCAGCCTCCGCACCGCCGGGCGACCAGGGGCGCAGCGCCGGTCCCGCTGCGGGCGCGGATCTTGTCGTAGAGGGCGACCAGGTCGGGGCCGACGGCCCCCACGAGCCGGTCCCGGTCGGCAGCCACCCTCGTCCGGTCCGCCGTGATGTCTGCTGTGGCGTCGTCTCTGGCAACGGTGACCCGTTCGGCGTCTGCGGCCAAGCTCGCGTGCTCCTGCTCGGCCGCGTTGACGCGTCGCTCGGCGACCTCGGCCCGCTCCATCACCTCCAGCTCGGCCTCCTCCAAGATGTCCTGCCGACGGGCCAGCGACTCCAGCTCGTGCTGGATGCCCTGCAGGTCCTTGGCGGTGCCGGTCCCCGCGGCGAGCCGCTGCTGGTCACGGGCCGCCCGGTCACGCACAAGCTGGACGTCGGCCTCTGCCTTGCGCAGCTCGCGCTGGAGGTCCTCGTACTCGGTGTGGGCGTGAACCATCTCCGACTCGGTCGAGGAGATCGCCGTCGCGAGCCCGTCCAGTCGATCGTGCTCGGGCAGTGTGGCCCGCCGATGCTCCAGCTGAGCCAGCGTCGTGTCCAAGGTCTGCAGGTCCAGCAGTGCGCGCTGGCGGCTCGGGTCTGCTCTCACGGAGTACCTCGCGGGATCGGGGATGGTCGGACATCGTCGTCGGCTCTGCCGCCGGTCACCACGAAGTCCCACGGGTCGGTGCAGACGGCAGAGATCGTGAGGTCCAACCTAAGGCCCACGGCCGAAAGCTCCCGCTTCAGCCGACGGGCCAGCAGCGGCAGCCACAACCACTCGCTGGCGTAGTGACCGGCGTCGACGAGGTATGGCCTCCCTCCGGCCAGATGAGCCTGCTCACGCGCTTCGAGGGCGGGGTGATGGCGTAGGTCCGAGGTCACGTACACGTCGGCGCCGCATGCTCTGACCTCCGCGAACGCGTGGTCACCAGCGCCTGCGAGCACCGCCACGCGACGCACCAGGGCATCGGGCCGACCCCCTACCCTCACTCCCCCTGCGGTGCTCGGCAGCCGGTCGGCGACGGTGGAGGCCAAGGCGGCCAAGGTCACCGGCTCAGGCAGGTCACCGACGCGCCCCAGCTCTTGACCCTCGCTGATGGTCAGCGCGTCGGTCGGCCCCAGGCCGCAGGCCGCAGCCAGGGCGTCCCCCACCCCGTCCTGAGCGACATCGGCATTGGTGTGCGCGCAGTACAGCGCCGTGTTCCGGGTGATCAGGGTGCGCAACGCGCGGCCCTTGGCCTCGTCGGCCGGCGCGGCGTGCAGCCCCCGCAGCAGCAGTGGATGGTGCGTCACGATGAGGTCGGCATCCTGTTGGTGGGCCTCCTCGAGCACCGCGAGTGTCGGGTCCACCGCCAGCAGGATGCCGCCGACCGGCTGCTCGGGGTCCCCACTGACCAGACCCACCTGGTCCCACGACTGGGCCGCGGACGGCGGGTAGAGGCGCTCGATCACCGCCAGGACGTCGGCAAGCCGGGGTCGTCCGTCCTCCATCATCCGCCTGCCATCACGTGGGCCCGGCCGGGCTCGAACCGACGACAACCGCGGTGTAAACGCGGTGCTCTACCACCTGAGCTACAGGCCCCGTTGGATCCTTGCCGTCGAGGCTGCGAGGATCCGTGCCACATTCTGCCAGGCGTGCGCGGCCTCTCCGTGCCGCGCGCAGAGCGGATCAGAGGGACTTCACCGCGTCGTGCAGCACACCGATGTCGCGCTGCTCCCCCGGCCCGTTGACCAGCGACCAGCGCACCCGGCGCTCGGGAGTGACCAGGAACGTGCCTCGGACCGCCATCCCGGACTCCTCGTGGAACACCCCGTAGGAGCGGGCGACCTGCCCGTGCGGCCAGAAGTCGGACAGCAGCGGAAAGCGGTAGCCCTCGATCGCAGCCCAGGACTTCAGTGCGGGCGAGGGATCGCAGGACACTCCGTACACCCCGACCTTGTCGTTGACGAAGCGGTCGATGTTGAGCTGGATCTCCAGCAGCTCGCCGGTGCAGATGCCGGAGAAGGCGAACGGGAAGAACACCAGCAGAGCGTGCCGCTCGTGCACGGCCTGTGACAGCGTGTGCGTGGCGCCGTACTGGTCGGCCAGGCTGAAGTCGGGCGCGAGATGACCCACCTGCACCGAGGCCGGGTATGCCGTCTCCGCGGTCACTTTCGTCCCACCAGACGTTGGGCCTGCCAGTCCGGGCCCACCGGCACCGGGCCGGAGGCCGTCAGCCCGGACGTGGTGCAGGCTTCCTGCACGTCGGGAGCCTCGACGCGGTCCGAACGGCGCATACCGGGAGTGAGCAGGGCGATGAAGCCGCCGTCCTCGACCATGGTCAACGCGTCGACCAGCTCGTCGGTCAGGTCTCCCTCCCCATCCCGCCACCACAGCAGGACAGCGTCGACGACACCGTCGTAGGCCTCGTCCTCCAAGGCCGCCGCCGCCTGCTCGACCGTGGCCCGGAAGTCGGAATCCACGTCGTCGTCGTAGCCGAACTCGACCACGATGTGTCCGGGCTTGAACCCCAGCTTCGCTACCGCTGCGGCGGAGCCGCGCTCGGTGCCTACCACGACGTCGATTCTCCTTCTGTGTGAAGTGCGGCGCGAACACCGGGACCACGCGGTCCCCTACCGTGTGTTCACGCGCTACGGTCACTAGTCTGCTGCATGACCCGCCTTGGCGCGCCATATCCAGGCCTAGGCTATCCGTACCGGCGATCTCCGTCGCGGGCCGGCCGGGGCCCTCGGGTGGGCCGGGTGCGTCGACCCGGTGCGTGACAGACTGAGCGCGCCCGCCTGATCAGAGACAGAGAGGACGTGCCGTGGCCGAATCCGCTGCCAACTCCGGTCCCATCCTGAACGGTCTGCCGAGTCAGATCCCCGACTCGGACCCCGAGGAGACCTCCGAGTGGCTGGACTCGCTGGAAGGCGCGATCGAGAACGGTGGTCGGGACCGGGCCCGCTACCTCATGCTCAAGATGCTGGAGCGGGCCCGTGAGGGTCACGTCGGCATTCCCTCCCTCACCACCACGGACTACATCAACACCATCAGCCCGGAGATGGAGCCGGAGTTCCCCGGCGACGAGGACATGGAACGTCGATACCGCGGGTGGATCAGGTGGAACGCGGCGGTGATGGTGCACCGCGCCCAGCATCCCGACGTCGCGGTCGGCGGCCACATCTCCAGCTACGCCTCCGCCGCCACCCTCTACGAGGTCGGCTTCAACCACTTCTGGCGAGGTCGCGATCACGAGGGTGGCGGTGACCAGATCTACTTCCAGGGCCACGCGTCACCGGGGATCTACGCCCGAGCCTTCCTCGAGGGCCGCCTCAGCGAGGACGACCTCAACGGGTTCCGTCAGGAGTCCTCGCACATGGTCGACGGCAAGCTCCGCGCCCTGCCGTCCTATCCCCACCCGCGCAGCATGCCCGACTTCTGGCAGTTCCCCACGGTGTCGATGGGGATCGGGCCGATGAACGCCATCTTCCAGGCCCAGTTCAACAAGTACCTGCACAACCGCGGGCTCAAGGACACCTCGCAACAGCACGTCTGGGCCTTCCTGGGCGACGGCGAGATGGATGAGCCGGAGTCCCGCGGAGCGCTTCAGGTCGCGGCGAACGACGAGCTGGACAACCTGACGTTCGTGGTCAACTGCAACCTGCAACGGCTGGACGGGCCGGTGCGTGGTAACGGCAAGATCGTCCAGGAGCTCGAGGCCTACTTCCGCGGCGCCGGGTGGAACGTCATCAAGGTCCTCTGGGGACGAGGGTGGGACCCACTCATCGAGGGTGATGACTCCGGTGGGCTGCTCAAGCTGATGAACACCACCAGCGACGGGGACTTCCAGACCTTCCGTGCCAACGACGGGGCCTACATCCGCGACGAGTTCTTCGGCCGTGACCCGGTCACCAAGGACATGGTCAAGGACTGGTCGGACGACGACATCTGGTGGCGCCTGAAGCGTGGTGGGCACGACTACCGGAAGGTGTACGCCGCCTACGCCGCCGCGATGAACCACTCCGGTCAGCCGACGGTGATCCTGGCGCACACGATCAAGGGCTACAGCCTGGGCTCGCACTTCGCCGGTCGGAACGCCACCCACCAGATGAAGAAGATGAAGCTCGATGACCTCAAGGGCTTCCGCGACAACCTGAAGATCCCGATCAGCGACGAGGAGCTGGAGAAGGACCCCTACTCCCCGCCCTACTACCACCCCGGTGAGGACGACGAGGCGATCCGCTACCTGCGCGAACGGCGATCGGCCCTGGGCGGGTACCTGCCCGGGCGCCAGCCCGACAAGGCCGAAGCGCTGAAGCTGCCCGAGGACAAGCTCTACGCGGTGGCCAAGAAGGGCTCGGGGAAGCAGGAGGTCGCGACCACGATGGCCTTCGTGCGCATCTTCAAGGACCTCATGCGCGACAAGGAGTTCGGCAAGCACCTCGTGCCGATCATCCCCGACGAGGCTCGCACGTTCGGGATGGACAGCTTCTTCCCGACGGCGAAGATCTACAACGTCCACGGCCAGAACTACACCTCCGTCGATGCCGACCTGATGTTGGCCTACAAGGAGTCCACCAGCGGTCAGATCCTGCACCTGGGCATCAACGAGGCGGGCTCGGTCGCGGCGATGACGGCCGCCGGCACCTCCTACGACACCCACGGGGTGCCGATGGTGCCCTTCTACGTCTTCTACTCGATGTTCGGTTTCCAGCGCACCGGCGACTTCATCTGGGCCGCCACCGACCAGATGACCCGCGGCTTCCTCATCGCGGCGACCGCCGGGCGCACGACCCTGACCGGTGAGGGGCTGCAGCACGCGGACGGTCACTCCTTGCTGCTGGCCGCCACCAACCCGGCCGTGGTCTCCTATGACCCGGCGTACGGGTACGAGATCGCTCACATCATCCAGGAGGGCCTTCGCCGCATGTACGGCGAGGAGCCGGAGAACGTCATCTACAACCTGACGGTCTACAACGAGCCTATGGTCCAGCCGGCGGAGCCCGAGGACGTCGATGTCGAGGGCATCCTGAGAGGGATGCACCGCATCTCCGACGGGAGCGGCGAGGGCCCGAGTGTGCGGCTGCTGGCTTCCGGGGTCGGGGTGCCGTGGGCGCTGGATGCCCAGAACCTGCTCGCCGACGACTGGGACGTCAGCGCCGAGGTCTGGTCGGTGACCTCGTGGACCGAGCTGCGACGAGAGGCGATGGCGTGTGACGCCGCGACGTTCGGTGTCTCCAGTGAGGACCGACCCGTGCCATACGTGACGCGGCGGCTGTCCGAGGGCGAGGGGCCGGTCATCGCCACGAGTGACTTCATGGCCCAGGTGCAGGACCAGATCGGGCCCTGGGTCCCGGAGGACTACTTCTCGCTCGGGGCGGACGGCTTCGGCTTCTCCGACACCAGGGCCGCCGCTCGCCGGTACTTCCACATCGACGGCCCGTCGATGGTCGTCAAGGCCTTGCAGATGCTGGCCGACCGGGGTGAGATCAAGCCGGACAGGGTGACCGAGGCCGCTGAGAAGTACCGGATCAACGACGTCACCGCGGGGACGTCGGGGACGGCCGGTGGGGACGCCTGAGCGCCTGAGTCGCTAGTCGCGGGCGACGAACGCGTCGCGGGCGAAGACGCCGATGTCGGGTTGGTCGGTGAAGAACCCGTCGATGCCGACCTCGAGGTATGCCGTGATCTCCTCCGGAAGTAGGCCGAAGTCGGTGAGGTCCTCGCCAAGGCGCAGGTCGGTCGGCAGGAACTCGTTCTCAGCCCGGAACGTGTAGGGATGCACCACCAGACCGGCTGCGTGGGCGTCCTGCACCAGTGACGTCGGCTCGCCCAGGCTGCCGTCCGCGGCCGGGACGATGACCTGCTCCTTGGCCGGACCGATGCCGTCGATGTCGGTGCTGAGCCGTTGCAGGCTCTCGGCGGTGATCAGGTCCTGCACGGTGCGCGGGTCCCCGGCCGCCACCAGGTCATAGGGCGTCCCGTCGAAGATCAGGAAGACCAGCGGAACCTTGACCTTGAGGTCGTTGTCCAGCTCGCTGAGGTTGGCCAGCTCGAAGGACTGGATGAACACCGGCGCGGAGCGGCGGTTCAGGTGCGCCTTCGTCAGCGCCGAGACCAGCGGCTCCTCCAGGCTCAGGCCGAGCCCGTCGAAGTACGTGGGGTGCTTGGTCTCGATGTACACGCAGATGTCGCGGTGCAGCTCCTTGGACAGTCGTGCCCGCAGTGCGAGCACCTCATCCAAGGTCGGCACCTCGAACCGTCCGTCGAAGATGGTGTTCTCCTGCCGGGTCTGCGGAAGGCGCTCCACCGCCCGCAGCGTCTTGAGCTCGGCCAGGGTGAAGTCCTCGGTGAACCAGCCGGTCACCTCGAGCCCGTCGATCACCTTCGTCGCCTCCCGATCGGCGAACTCCGGACGCTGGGCCACGTCGGTGGTCCCCGAGATCTCGTTCTCGTGCCGAGCCACGAGGACCCCGTCGGAGGTCGAGACGAGGTCCGGCTCGATGCAGTCGGCGCCCATCCGCGCCGCCAGCTCGTAGGAGGCCAGGGTGTGCTCCGGGCGGTAGCCCGCGGCTCCGCGGTGACCGATCACGATGGGTTCGGCGGAACGATGTCGCCCGTGGTCGGATCGGTCCATCCCGACATGGTCCCCGGCCGAGGCGGGGGCGAGGCTGAGCGCCACGCCCGTGACCCCGACAGCAGCAGAGGTCACGAAGGACAGCAGGGTCGTCTTAAGGCGCATGCGCTCATCCAACCGCCTCAGCGGTGAAACACCCGGTGCACCCGCTCCTCGGCGTGTCCGGAGCGAAGCGGAGTCGGCGGACATAGCGCTGGTTGTGCGAAGCACACAAGAGGCAGACACGCAACCGGCCACGCTGATCTACGCTGAACCCGATGACGACACACCCTCCTCGCGAAGCCTCGTCGCGGCACACCGGCGCCGTGGCCACTGCCGCGGCACAGCGGATGGAGCGCGACCTGGACTGGTACCGCAACCTGTCCGCCGAGGACCGCTCGTGGGTCGCGCTGGTGGCACAGGCGGGGATCAGCGCATTTCTGGCCTGGTACCGCAGCGGAGAGGACCCGCGCGTGCTGACCGCGGACATGTTCGGCACCGCTCCCCGAGAGCTGGCCCAGAAGATCACCCTCAGTCAGACGCTGGACCTGGTGCGCTGCACCGTCGACACCGTCGAGGACCACATCCCGGACCTGGCCGTCGACGGTGACGAAGCAGCACTGCGCGAGGGCGTGCTGCGCTACTCACGCGAGATCGCCTTCGCCACGGCGCAGATCTACGCTGCCGCCGCCGAGTCGCGAGGTGCCTGGGATGCGCGGCTGGAGGCGCTCGTGGTCCACGCCGTCGTGCGCGGTGAGGCAGACGAGACCTTCCGCAGCCGGGTCACCGAGCTCGGCTGGGCCGACGTGACGGGGGTCGCGGTCGTCGTCGGCAGCGCGCCTCAACCCACAGACACACCCAACTCGGCCGGGATCGCGGGCTCGCTGCGGGAAGCGGCCCACCGCAACGGACTCCGGGCTTTGACGGCGGTGCAGGGGCAGCGCCTGATCTGCGTGCTGGGCCACACCGAGGACTCGCTGGCCGAAGCGGCGAAGCTCTCGGCTCACTTCGGTGACGGTCCCATCGTGGTAGGCCCCCATGTGCCGCACCTGTACGCCGCCGGTAGGTCGGCGCGAGCGGCCCTGTCGGGTGCCGACGCGGCCCCCGCGTGGGAGCAGGCTCCACGGCCCGTCGCGGCCGATGACCTGTTGGCCGAGCGCACGCTGCTCGGTGAGGCGCCGGCGCGGCGCGCCCTGGTGGACCGGGTCTACATCCCGCTGCGCGACAGCGGCTCGGCGCTGCTGGAGACCGCCCATGCCTACCTGGAGAGCGGGGGTGGCATCGAGGCGACCGGTCGGATGCTGTTCGTGCATCCCAACACCGTGCGCTACCGGCTGGGCCGGATCGCCGAGGTGGTCGACCTGGACCTGTCGTCCCCGCGAGAGGCGTGGACCGCTCAGATCGCTCTGGCGGTGGGGCGCCTCGCCGAGCATGCACGGCCCAGAAGCTGGCGCGGCACCGTGCGGGAGCGCGACGGGGACCGAGCCACGACAGCGGTAGTTGGAGGAAACCTCCAAAACTGAACGCACGATGTCGTGGGCTTCGATCAGGGGTGAACGCCCGCTGAACGCGGCACAGTGGACCCGTGCTCGCCATCGTCGCGCCCGGCCAGGGCTCTCAGTCACCCGGATTCCTCGCCCCGTGGCTGGAGCTGCCGGGCTTCCGCGACCGGATGGACTGGCTCGGCGCCGTCGCAGGGATGAACCTCGTCGAGCACGGCACCACCTCGGACGCCGACACCATCAAGGACACGGCGGTCGCCCAGCCGCTGCTCGTCGGCTCCGGGTTGATCTCGCTGCTCGCGCTCTTCGACCACCCCGCCGACGGCTTCGCCGCCGTAGGGGTCGGAGCAGGGCACTCGGTGGGTGAGATCACTGCTGCTTCCGCGGCCGGAGTCCTCAGCGCCGAGCAGGCGATGGTCTTCGTCCGTGAGCGCGGCCAGGGGATGGCGCAGGCCAGCGCGGTCTCGAGCACCGGCATGGCCGCCGTGCTCGGCGGTGACTCGGAGGAGGTCGGCGCCTGCCTGCAGCGCCACGGCCTCACCGCAGCCAACATCAACGGGGCCGGACAGGTGGTCGCCGCAGGCACCGCCGAGCAGATCAGCGCCCTGCGCGAGGACCCGCCGGCCAAGGCCCGGGTTGTCCCCCTGCCGGTAGCCGGCGCCTTCCACACCGATCACATGGCCTCGGCGGTGGAGCGGCTGCACGGCTACTCCCGCGCCATCTCCGTGCACGACCCGCGCACTCCGCTGGTCTCGAACGCGGACGGCAGTCTGGTGGCCAGTGGACGCGAGGTGCTCTCCCGCCTGGTCAACCAGGTGCGTAGTCCGGTGCGGTGGGACCTGTGCATGAAGACGCTCGCCGACCTGGGCGTGACGGGCTTCATCGAGATCCCCCCGGCGGGGACCCTGGCCGGCCTGGCCAAGCGCGGTCTCCCGGGGGTGGAGGTGCTGGCACTGAAGTCTCCGGAAGACCTCGAGGCGGCGCATCGCATGATCCGTGAGCACGGCTCACCCCAGGAGCCGACCGATGCCCCGACCTGGCGTCTGGTGGTCTCCCCCGTGAAGGGAACCTTCACCGCCGACATCGGCGCCGAGACCGACGTCCGCCCCGGCCAGGTGGTGGCCACGGTCAGCACCCTGCGCGAGAGCCACGACGTCAAGGCCCCGCACGGTGGGCACGTCATCGAGTGGCTGGTCGAGCCGGGTGACCCGGTCGGCCCGGGTCAGCCCCTGCTGCGCCTGCACCCCCATGAGGACAGCGAGTGAACGGCGGCCACGCGGCCACCGCGCTGCCGTTGGCTCAGGCTCCCGGCCAGCACGCGCGCATCCTCGGCCTGGGCGCCTACCGGCCGGAACGAGTCGTCACCAACGAGGAGATCTGCCGGCACATCGACTCCACTGACG